>JAXHMK010000006.1 GCA_034521495.1 Balneolaceae bacterium | reverse complement strand
AATCGGTTCTGTAAATTTTCAGGTGATAATTATCCAGGTATTCTTTATTGAAAACAGGTTCTGAAGGGATACTTTCCAAAAACCGGTTTTCACTGTCTGCAGTTTCTCTCCAATACAAACTCTCGGAATGGTCTCAAAAACTATATAGGCTTCTCCTATTAGTTCTAATTCTTCCGGAGAAAACCTCGAAAAAATTGACTCGTGAGGGGTAGCCTTGCAACTCCAATCATGTAAGAGTTGACTGGAATTGGGTCATCACTGCAGAATTCTCAGGGACATGCTCTGCAATTTTTTCCTGGATATTTTCATGGACTTCAGCCCATTCATGAAAAAGAATATTTGTGAGAATGACACCACTCGTGATGGTGAGAAGTTACCACCGGAGAATAGATTGCTGATACTTTTAATTTCGGGAAAAAGGAGTTGATTAGTCTCGGAACTGATTCGGCCATCGCTAAAGCCAGAACCGGTAGCAGTGGAATGAAAAATCGCGGGCCTAATACAGGCTTTTTAAAAAGCCGCTGGTTAAAAAGCTGGAATTATAGACCAAGTAAAAAGTAAATAGCAACGAAGACTGTTGAAATAACTTCGAATTTACGTTTACCTTTTATAAAGAGCAGCAAAAGTCCACCCGGTACAAATATAGTAAGTGCAGTAAGATAAGGGAGTAAGTTGTTCGAAACTGCATCAATGGAAAAACCTGAGTTTTTCCTTCGTAAACAGTGGGTCACCAAAGACGATATAGCTTGCATACAGCCTGATGAATAAGTCCAAGACTCCACCAACGATGATCGTCCATCCCTGATCCTTCCTAATCACAGCACCTAAAAATAGCGAAGCAAAAAACAGGCATTTGGTTCCCTGAAAAGCAAAGATATTCACAAGAAATCCAGATAAAAATAGATAAAATGAAGCTCGCTTTGATTTATTTGAGATGCCGTCCAGAAAAGGAACCATCCAAATGCCACCAACGTCGCACTAATTACATCACTTGATACAACTCTTGCCATCACTAAAGCCGGCGGGTAAATCAAAAGGATAAGTGCAAAGAGTGGATGATAACAGCTTTTTTTAGAAGAAATGCTGTAAAAATAACGGCTAATATTAAAGCCAAAGCAGGCATCCAAAATGCAAGTTGCCATCCTCCAATAAAAATAAATGGGGCAATAATCAATGATGTGCCCGGTGGATATTCACTTGGTCGAATATCGGTAGATTCTTTGTAAGCGGATTCACATATTCAACCTGAATACTGCCCTTGGCAAAAGCATTGGACTGCCGGATATAAGTTCGCCTCATCTTTTAACACAATACTTCCGGGATAAGTGGCTGCAAAACTTATAAGAAAAGCCAGAAGAATCCACAGTTTTAAGTCGCGCATGTTCTAATTGAAAATTTTGCGGAGTTCAATACCGTAATCAGTTAAACAGCCAATTTGGTTGTACAAATGTTTAGAATTGACTGTAAAAGTTTATGCAGAAAAGTACGAATGCTTTTCAATGGAAAAATCATCTTTTGCGATGATCGTCAGCTGAAACTCCAGATTACTCTTCTTTTGGTCGATATCACTGTTGCTCTCTTTACAGAACCGGTTAGTCTCAATGATGAGTGTCTCGGAGATATTCGCAAGATAATCAAGTGTATAAAGTGCTAAAAAAACCTACACAATATTCTTAAGGGATTCTAAAGCGTCAGGTGGAAATTATCTTTGGATACGACAAAAATTAAAAACCATGCGTAAACATTGGCTTTTCATAGGTGATTCTATAAATTAATGACAAAGCAAGAGCGTAAGATTTTTGTGATACGTACTCCTGCCGATATATCCATACCCGTTTGTCGTGCGGGCACTGGCGGTTAATACAAAGCTGTATGCACAGGATACAGGAGGGCGCCAGGTATCCGGCAGGAGTTTATCCTCAAATCCTTTCCAATTTCCTTTGGATGGGGAATATCCTTCACTGTAGATTCCTGTGGTTTGATTTTCACCATAGGTGGCCCTGAAACTGACCCCTCTTAAATTGCCTTCCGGATCATGGGCAGTTAATCTGAACCGCAATCCATCCGGGTCCGGGCCTATACTCTCAATGGCGCATGCATCCACTTCAGAGCCGTTGTGCAGGACTTTTTCAATTACGGCAGCCGGCAGGTGATTGTCGATGTAGATATCTAAATCCTCCCGGTCGCTGCTGGAGTGACCGGTTCCAACGGTGTTGTAAAACTGAATTCGCAGGGTTGCTTTCCCGGTGGGCAGAAAACCCGTGGGGAATTGAATGAGAAGATCATCAATCGAGTAATCTTTGGAAGGATTGGCAAGATGATAAAACCCGGATGAGGTAGCTGAAAAGGTTTCAAGAACGTGATCGGTTCCGTTCCAGCGGTAATTGTTCCAGGAGGAGATCAGATCTTCAAAAGAGGAAGAGCCGGGTGCTTTAATCAGTACTTTATACTTTCTCCGGTTTTTACTCCACATGTCGAGAATTTTATTCCGGTTCCCGATCACATTCAGGGTGCCGCCAAACGCTGCATTTTGCACATGTACGTAATACCCGGGATCGGTAGTGGCCCGTCCGTCACTCCCAATTTTTTTAGAGGGAATCAGGCCGATGCTTCCAAAAATATTGTGCATATCTTTGGAGGGAATTCTCGGTTTCCTGGAAAATATAATCTGTTTAAGAGCGGAAAAATCCTTGTAAAAATTATCCGGAAAGTCTTCTCGAAAAGAGGGAGTGTCGGAGCTCACACGGAGTCCAAAAAAAGAATGTGGCGTACTCAGTGGCCAGGAGAGGTTTACATTAATTTCACTCAACTCAATTTTAAACTTCCAGATGCGGTGCGGTTCATCCGAATGTTCAGAAACACCAAACTCCTGCCGAACCTCAGAGTCTGTACTGTGCAAGCCGGTCCACCGGGCTGGCCCCAGGTAGAACTGTTTTGCAAGATTCTCCGGCTGCCCGCGATGCGTAGCAAAGTTGATATCTTTATTAGAACTGATACTTCTGTTTCGGTTTACATCAAACGTCAGCCAAAAATAATCATCGGTTTTAAGGTCATTGCCCGTATCGGCCGTTACATCAATTGCTAAATAGAGAAAATTGGCATCGTTCTTGGCAAGAATCCACCCTTTATCGAACTTCATGGTTCCTGCATCCTCCCAGCTTCCATCATTGAGAGGTTCATTCAGGCTGATAGGTTCAAACGCCCACTGGCTTCGGAGTAAAAATCTGAAAAATCCGGGGTTAATTCTTATTGGGTTGATTACGGAGATTGGAGTTGGATCTGGCATGGTCTTGATATGTTAAAAGTTAGCAAAACGGAAGTCTGAAGAGGGTTTCTTAATTCTCTCATCTTCAACATGTTCCGGTTGTCATACCGGATAGCTTGAAAAAGTGAAGGTTCCGTCTCTTGTTTTAATGTCCTGTGTATTAGTTATGATGCGAGAAAAGCAGTTTTGTTACACCGGCAGCCCTAAAAAATATGAAATGTTTAATCATCTGCCTGTAGCGTTCCATACACGATTTCCAATTCATAGTCTTGTCTCTCTGTGAAGATATAACGATCGGCAAATCAGGCAAGGTTTCGGATGGATGGTTATAAGACTAAAGCCCTGATTCCTCTAAGGTTCGATTATCCCGATGGCGCCCAGAGTGAAAAGCCTACAGATAAATTCACAGCCAACAACGATTATTATGAGGAAGTAATAAATCTGTCGGGGCAATTCCTCTAAGGTTCGATTAAATTTTTTGAACACCTTGGAGGTTTTTTTTAGGAGTCTTCTTCCCAAAATTCCAGGCACGGACAATATTCTTTCAATTCGCAATCGGGAGCATAGCCGGTACAGAAATCGAATATATATCCGCCGTAATTGAAGGGTGTAAATTCATGATCCAATAACCCCACAATCAACTCATATTTCCGGTTCAGGGGCATCTCATCGGGAAGATCAATATCAGCGCCCCACGTGTGGATCATGGCCGTAAACGCATCACACACTTTGCTGATCTGTTCGGCACTGAGTTGGTCAGATGGTGGAAAAGCTTCTGCCTCCAATCCGCAATAATAGCTCAATGGCTGTTCGGCGTCGCCGGAAACCCATCGGTCAATATCTTTGAAATGATCTTCTATTGATTTCGGCTCAGGCTTTTCTTCCGGGGAATTCGTTCTGTGAGCAGCCCGGATGTCGGATAACAGGTGGGAGAGATACAATTGCATGGTTTTAAATATAATTGCGGTTTTATGAGTTTTCTTCTATTCGTAAGAGCACGAAAAACCGAATACCTTACAAAATTTTATTTTCTATGGTCTCAAAATAAAACTTTGTCCCCGCCTGGCGCAAGTGTTAAGCGAAGCGTCACTTGTGCCCCTCTCCATTTGCAAAAAACTTGGCACAAGTGACATCCACGACTTACTGATTGTAGAATGATTTTTTCCCAGGAAGAGATTATCTACCTTTATTCCAATTTATGTTTTGAAATACCGTATTTAACACTTGCACCAGTTTAGGTGAAAGGTCTGTCAAACTTCGGACCTCTTCAAACCTCCAAGGTTTTGAAAACCTTGGAGGTTTTTATCATCTCAAACAACACCGCTTATACTTTCTGCCGCTTCCGCACGGGCAGGGATCGTTCCGGCCCACATCTTTCCAGGGGTTGACGGCTGGTTGACTGCCGGTACCGGGCTGATCAAAAGACGGCAGGGGAGGCGGAGTTGCCGGAAGAGGCTGATGATCAGATTCGGAATCTGGCTTGTCGTACAGCGGATTGGTATGGATTTTTTTGTAATGGGTGTAGATATCGAACGGATCTACTGTAGGTAAAAGTGATGTTTGAAGCATGTCCCGCTCAACTTCCTCGTACGTTCCAAGCATATTTATTGGAACCAGGTTGTTCTGATAGAGCTGTTTAATGAGCGGGAGCAGACTGTCAGCATTTAAATTTAAGCAGCTCCATACAATAAAACCCAGAAGCTCGGTGTCAAAAAGGGAGTCATCCTTTTCGTTTTTAAGCAGGAAATTGATCCAGTCTTCGTACATTGTTACGATGGAGTCCCGCTTCTCCGGCGTTTGCCGGGCAATATTTTCTGTGGCGCTTACAGCGATATTTCTGGCATAGGAGCTGTTGTACGGTTCTTTCAGGAATTCGTCCAGCAGGGATAGTTGGTTCTCAGCAAGCACTGCTACCGGATCAGCAAAATATTCTTCGAGGCGGTCGCCAAACCAGAATTCGAGAAATTCTTCGCCCTGCCGCAACAGCTCTAAAACAGTTGGCAAGGATTGGGTGCTTTCCATTTCAGCAAGAAGGGAAACCGCATGGCTGCCAAAATTATGGCGTTCATAGTTCCATCCACTCTGCAGAATTTCTTCTTTCAAAACCTCGTGGCGGTTTACCGCATCCTCCAGAACGTTTTCAAGGTCGTTTACGAGTGAATTTTCTGGCAGGGCGAGAATCTCCCGGATCTTCTGTTCTGAAATATCAAAACCGTTTGTGTATAAATATTCAATTTCGGAATGATGAAAATCAGGTTTTTGATCAGTTTGAGTGGACCTTCTGTACCCCCGGCTTTCTACGGTACGTTCATGTTTTTTGTCGTGCTCCCACTTTTTCCTGCTTTTTTCAAGGTTTTCCTTTATGTCGTACATCATAAGCCGGTTGCGGGCTATTTGGACGGCAGGGGCATCGGGATCGAGTTCTTCAAGCAGATCAAGCCGGGCGACAGCTTGCTCACGATCCCCGGTTTCAAGAAAATAGATAACGGTTATGGAATAGAATTTGAGTACCTCTTCGATATGAAATTCATCCCGTTCGGGATACAATGCCTGAAGGTCCATCTCTGTACCCAGAATTTCGGGAACCTGTTCCGCTTTTCCCTCATCCAGCAGCGAATGGACTTTGTTTAATTTTCCAAAAAGATAATCGGGGTGAGCTTTTAAAATCTGTTCGATAACCTCGTTCGCCATCTTCTGGTTACCGGCGGCCTGGTATTCTTTGATAAGGTAATTCTTGAATTGAGGGACCTTCGGGTATTTTTTTATCGCCCTCTGCAGCCGTTTAATGATACTCTTTTTACCTTTTCCAACTTCAAAAAACAGATCTTCTATGAGTTCTCTTGCCGAATCCGTAATTCCGTATTCATTATCCCGGAATGTATGACTATAGGAAATTTTATACGAAACGGAGGGTTTGGCAGGTGAGCTTGCGGACATTTTAAAACCGATTGGTTTGATGTGAATTGATTTTCCTGTCCGAAGATAAAAATCTTATAGTCCGAACTCACTACTTTTTGAATATTTTCTAATCCAATTTGGTAACCTGAACTGTAAACCTCCAAGGTTTTAGAAACCTTGGAGGTTTTGGAATTGCTTACTTCTTCCCCTTCTCCTCAATCAACTGAACAGCATCGGCCATCCTGAACTCCTCTGGCTCGGTGCCTTTGGGCAGTGAGATATTTTTGCGACCGTATTTAATGTAGGGACCGTACCGGCCGTCAAGCACTTTAATGGGTTTGTCTGTTTCCGGGTGTTTGCCCAGATCAGCAATTTCCGAACTGCTTCTCCGGCCTTTACTTTTCTTCTCTTTGATAAGTTCTACGGCGCGATCCAATCCAATCTCAAGAACGTTGTCCGTCTTTTTTAGCGACTTGAAATTTCCATCGTGAAGTACAAATGGTCCATATCGTCCAATTCCTGCTTTTACTACTTTACCGGTATCAGGATGTTCACCGAGTGTGCGGGGCAGCTCCAGTAGTTTCACAGCGGTTTCGAAATCCACATCTGCCGGTTTCATTCCCTTGAGGAGAGAAACCCGCTTGGGTTTTTTGTTGTCTTCTGTAACATCGCCCCGTTGAACGTAAGGACCGTAACGGCCGGAGAGTACATAGACCGGTTCGCCGGTTTCGGGATGATCTCCGAGAGACTTCGGTCCCTCTTTTTCAGCAACCAGAAGTTCTTTGATTTTATCGGCCGATAGTTCACCGGGATCTAACCCTTCGGGTAACGAGGTGGTAATATCTTCACCATTGGAACTTACTTTTACATACGGACCAAAACGCCCTACATGAACACGCATGCCATTCAATCCTTCAATAGGCAGATTGAGTTTTCTGGCTTTTTGTGGATCAATTTTGTCCTCCCGCTCATCAACCTGGTTTCTCAGGCCTTTATCGCCTTTATAATAATCATCGAGATATTTTACCGGATCGTATTTACCACGGGCTATTTTGTCCAGTTTGTCTTCCAGCTTTGATGTGAATTCACTGTCTACAAGATGGGGAAAATGGTTTTCTAATAGTTCCGTTACAGCGAAAGCAGTGTAGGTGGGAACCAATGCTTTTTTTACTGATTTAGCATATCCGCGCTCCTGGATTGTGCCAATAACGGTGGCATATGTACTTGGCCGCCCAACACCACTTTTTTCAAGTTCTTTCACCAGGGTAGCTTCTGTGTAACGGGCAGGCGGTTTGGTTTCGTGAGAAATCGATTCGAGTTCGTGAAGTTCTGTAGCATCTCCTTCCTTCATCTCCGGGAGGAAAATTTCCTGATTTTCGATGGCGGCTTCGGGATCGTCACTTCCCTCTACATAGGCTCTGAAAAATCCGGGAAACAGTATCTTTTTGCCACTTGATTTAAAATCGGCTTTCGTTCCGTCGTGCTCCGCTGTGATAGTTACGTTGGTAAATTCCAGTTTTGCTTCAGCCATCTGTGTGGCGATGGTTCGTTTCCAGATCAGATCGTAAAGTTTAAACCGTCTGCCGCTCAAGCCCGCTTTTTTCGGATGTGTAAAAGTTGAACCGGCCGGCCGGATTGCCTCGTGCGCTTCCTGTGCCCCTTTCGATTTTCCATAGGTTCGAACACGGTCAAATAAGTACTCCTCTCCATACTGCTTTTCCACCTCGCTTCGTGCAGCGTTAATCGCTTGTCCGGAGAGGTTGGTGGAGTCAGTTCTCATGTAGGTGATAAAACCGTTCTCATACAATTTCTGAGCCACGCTCATCGTATCCCGGGCGGAGAATCCAAATTTACGGTTGGCTTCCTGCTGCAGCGTTGATGTAATAAACGGTGCCGACGGGTTACGTTTCTGAACGTTTACATCTACATTTGAAACCGCCCAATCTGCTTTATTTAGCAGATCCCGAAGTTTGCCGGCTTTTTCCTCATCCAACAGAACAACATTGTCCGGCTTTTTGAGCTTGCCGGTGTTCTCATCAAAATCTTTTCCACTGGCAAGTCGCTTGTCATCCACGTGCGAAAGTACACCTTCAAATGTATCCTTTTCACCCTCTTTTGAGAGAATCGCCTTCAGATCAAAATAGGTACCACTCTTGAATTTCATGCGCTCCCGTTCACGTTCAACGAGGAACTCGACTGCCACAGATTGAACACGACCCGCAGAAAGGCCCGGTGCAATTTTTTTCCACAGAAGGGGAGAGATTGTATACCCGGCAAGCCGATCCAGAATCCGGCGTGTTTCCTGCGCATGAACCAGGTTCATGTTGATGTCGCGGAAATTCTCCAAAGCCTCTTCAATCGCCTCTTTGGTAATCTCGCGGAACGCCATTCGCTTTACGGGCACTTTAGGGTTCAGCAGTTCGGTTAAATGCCAGGAGATCGCTTCACCTTCGCGATCTTCATCTGTAGCTAAAATCAGTTCATCAGAATCTTTGAGCAGTTCTTTCAGCTTTTTTACAATCTTCTTTTTTCCTTTCGGCACTACATAGATCGGATCGTACCGGTCATCTACATTAATTCCCAGGTTCGACCACGACTCTTTCTTGTATTTGGCCGGAATCTCTTTGGCTGATGAGGGAAGGTCGCGAATATGTCCCATCGATGAATCAACTACATAGCCCTTCGGTAAAAACTTCTTGATGGTTTTAATTTTTGTGGGCGACTCTACTATTACTAAAGACTTCATAAATTAATTTTAATTGGATTTAACAAGCTCTTTTAACTCCTCTGCATGAGCTTTCGTATTTACTTTCTGAATGATTTCAAGCACTGTTCCGTCAGTATCAATCAAATAAGCAGATCGGCTGGGACTTTCATAGGTGTTACCGAACATATTTTTTTCTACGATAGAATCGGTGGCTTCGGCAAATTTATAGTCGGGATCGGATGCAAGGATATAATCAATTCCCTTTTTCTTTGCATAATTTTTATGAGATCTGCAGCCATCCTTGCTGATTGCGATCAAATTATATCCTTTTTTATCGAACCAATTTGAATGTTCAGCAAGGCTTTCGGTTTGGCGGTCGCAACTGCTGGTATTATTCTTCATATATACAGAAACGATAGTGGGCCGGTCTAACAGTTCGGAGAACTGAACCTCTTTCTCTTCGCCATTTTCAACGACTTTAAGTGAGAAATCTGTATCTATTTTTGATCCTTTTGAAATCATCTGATTTGGTAATTCTTTGTGAATTTAGGTCATTATAACCCGAAACAAACCACGTTTCGTTCTGTCTGATTCAAAATAAAAAATCAGACTTTTAGTATACACATTCTGTAACACATTGAGCAACTGCTTTTAAATATCTCCTTTCAGCACCATCGAAAGAGTCGTTTTTTGATGCGAATGAATCGATTAAAAGTATCATTCAAAAACTCTTCTGCTTTCATGGTATTGTGTAAATAATCCAAACAAATGGTTCAAAAGTACAAGACTGAGGGCAGTTGAGAAATTAACTTCATAAACACTTAAAAATAAAAATGGGGATTTATGAAGACATCTATAAATGCATTGGCGGTTGCAATTATTCTGTTAATTGCAGCGGAGGCAGTAGCACAGGAAACTGAAGAAAATGTTCGTATGGAATATATTCTTTGCAAGCTTAAAGATGGTTCCACTTTTGATGACGTGATTGCGGATGCAAAAGAATATGGTGAAAAAGTTGCCGCGGATGGCAGCAAATATAACCAGTATCTGATGCGACCATTAATTAATGGTGAGCGTTTGGAAGGCATCACACACATCCTTGTGGGTGAATGGCCAAACGGTGAGGAGATGTACAAAGAGTACGGAAATTATGTAAACAGACATATGGATGATGATAATGATGAGAATCCAGATATCTGCGGGATAACGTTTGCTACCATGGATCATATCGTGGTAAATGCTGCACGAGAAAATGAGCCGATTGATACCCGGTTTCCGGTTCAACTGGCTGATTGTACATTGAAAGAGGGTGTTTCAATGGAACATGCTGTAGCCGTACAAAAAGAGATTGCTGAAGCCACCATTGCAGAGGGGATGGATGGTTATGGTGTGCATTTCCAGATGCCATACCTGGGTTTTGAAAATGTTGAACATGATTTTATGAGTTTAGTATGGTGGCAAAGTTACCAGCATAGAGGCAATATGGCTCAAAACTATTATAAAATTGCCAATGAACACGGCGACAAGATGAATGCTGTGGCATCATGTGAAAACTCTCGCGCATATTTTGCCGAAGAACTTTTCAGGACATGGGAATAGGTTTTACATTTCTTACATCTTAAGACCTCAAGGGCGCATAGGTAGAAACTGTGCGCTTTTTCTTTTTTAGGTTCTCGGTTAATCATTCGGATGAGTGAGTGGACTCGGATAGCGCAAGCGCCTCGCTTGTTCTCGTAATAATGTTTGTTGTAGCCCCGGATTATGCACCAAATTTCGTAGCCATTTGCCACAACACTCAAAATTGAGCTACCATCATTTTCCGATACATATAATAATATCAGCGGTTTAACTTCTATTTTATACTTTTTCGTGAATAATTCGGGGTAGGTCACGAGCGGGACGCTCGCGCCATCAACTGGAATTTTGATTTTGAAAAGCTGTCCGGTACACCGTACAACAAGCAGTTTACTCATCGTAGCTTTATGCGACGTTGAGCCTGCCCGTTCCCTCCATTCGTTTTTTTACAAAATACTACCTTATAAGGACGCTCGCGCGATCAGGATAAAGAGATGTAATTTTGGTTTTGAGATGCCGGACAAGCTGTCCGGCGTACAATTTTTGAATTCTACATTGCTGTCTATTCATCGGCCTGTTCCGCTCAGCGAACCAGGCTACTCTTTTAGATGCAGCAACAGATGTGCCACTGCCGCCACAACAATCGAGTGATGAATTGTACTGTTTTTTACCAATTCAAGGAAATAATCAAATTCGAGAATGTGAACGGCTATATCTTCATTACCGTCTAATTGTTGTTCATCCACTTTTACACAATCTTCGGCCAGGTAGATGTGAGTATAGTTGTTGAGGATCGCAGCATTGCCGCTTGTTGCACCCAACTTTGTCCACCTTTCTGACTGGTAGCCGGTCTCTTCAAGAAGTTCTCGTTTAGCTGATTTCAGTGGAGATTCACCCTCATCTACCATGCCGCCCGGAATTTCGAGTGAGGCTTCATGAATACCGGCGCGATACTGCTCAACCAAAACAACCTTTCGGTCTGTGGTCAGAGCAATTACATTAATCCAGTCTGGTGCATCCAGCACGTAGAAAGAAGCAGGGTTAGTTTTTTTGTCAGGTAACAACTCTCGTTGATAAAGAGAAAAGATGGGAGTTTCTAAGAGTTTCTTATCTTTTATGATATCCCATTTGGGTTTTGTAAATGAAAATGAATGAGGCATTATATAGCAGTTTATGGATGAACGAATAGAAATCACAGGCGAATCAATATCAACGGATACAGAACGAAATGACATCGTAGAAAAAGCGTGTGATCTGATGGAAAAGATATACCGGGACGGGGATTATCCCAAACTGTTGGTGAAGCGTTCCTGGTCGGAACACAATCCAATTATAACCGGGGAGATGGCCTTGCCAAGCGCGTATCGTTGGTATTTGAAGCGGGAACTCAGAAAATTTCTTGAAAAAGGAGCGAGTATGAAAGTGTTTCCGTCGCGTCCGCGGGTAGCTGTAAATGATCCCGCTCTGTTTGATAATGCCGATGAAGACGACTGGGATATCACCCAAAAAAAATTGTTCCTGTTCAGCCCGGAGCGGATTGATATTTCTCTGAACAGGCTGGAACATTACACGGGAACCAAGCCCGAAGATTTTCAGCGGTATATTCTCTTTACCAATTACGATATGCATGTGGATGTATTTCAGAACCTATTTCCGGATTGTGTAAAACCGGACCACTCGGTACAGATGCCGGCCTATCACCACAAATTACCAGAGAATAAAGGGTTTTCGCTTGTAAATATTGGTGTTGGACCATCGAATGCGAAAACTATTTCCGATCATGTGGCCGTACTGCGCCCGGATGCTATGGTGATGGTGGGGCATTGCGGGGGGCTGAGAAATCACCAGGATATTGGCGATTTTGTTCTGGCAACCGGGTTTTTACGGGCTGATGGAGTTTTGGATGATGTTCTGCCGCTGAATATCCCGATAACTCCAAACCATCTTCTGAATGTATATTTAAAAGAAGTGCTCGACTCTAACGAGAGAAATTACCGCCTTGGCACGGTCTATACTACAGCGAACCGTAACTGGGAGTTCATCAAAAAAAGATCGGTCCAGGAGATTCATGTCAGCCGGAGTGTGGCGATTGATATGGAGTCAGCCACGGTGGCTACGAACGGGTACCGGTATCGAATTCCTTTTGCCACGCTGCTTTGTGTGAGTGATAAACCGTTGCACGGAAAGCCAAAGCTGAGCGGAGCGGCTCAAACATTTTATGAAAACTCCAAGGAGATGCACCTGGAGATTGTGATAGATGCATTAAATATGAGCAAAGCTAACTACCCCGACGGTCTGCCGAACTCCAGTATTCGTGCGATTAATGAGCCGCTGATGGGCGGGCCGGAATAGGAATATCGAATAACGAACACCGATCAAAGAATGATGAAGTAAAAACCCTTCGACATTCAATATTGGGTGTTCGGTGTTCGATATTCAAAAGTTTTTCTGTAAGGAAATGCTCATTTCCAGTTCATACATATAAAAAGGATTATGGAACTGGAAGAATTTGACGCCGACAAATACAAAGGAAGAACTGTTCGCGAGATGCAGCCGGATGAACAACCTCGCGAAAAACTACTGAATTACGGTCCTGAAAGTCTGTCAACGGCTGAACTGCTTGCTATTTTACTCCGAACCGGGTCCAGAGGGATGAATGTAGTAGATATGTCTCGCGCATTGCTGGATCAATTTAAAGGCCTTCGCAATTTGTCCAAGCAAGATTGGCAGGCACTCAAAGTAATACCCGGTATTGCTAAAGTAAAAGCTCTGACACTGGAAGCTGTGTTTGAGCTGAGCCGACGGATTCAGATGGAATCGCTGGGTGATGAGATTAAAATTACCACACCGCAAACGGCTGCAGCCTACTTCATGCCACGTCTTCGTGATCTGAAACATGAAGAGTTCTATGTTGGGTTTTTGAATAATTCAAAAGTTTTGACTGGCTATAAGAAAATCAGCTCCGGGGGTACCACCGCTACTGTTGTTGAACCATCGGAGGTGATGCGGCAGGCTGTACTCAACCAGGCAAACTCCATATTGCTTGTTCATAATCATCCATCCGGTTATCTGGAAGCTTCGCAGGCGGATATTAGCCTTACAAATCGGTTGTCTGATGCAGGAGATCTTCTCGGAGTTCCCGTGATTGATCATATCATTATTGCCGGAGACGGGTATATCAGCCTGAGAAATAAGAAAATTATCTCCTGAAATAGCTTAAAACACCATATTCTAACCTTTATCACATAATTTTTATTTGTGTAAAAAAAGCCTTCTGTTATATTCCAAGGGGTTAACTAAAAATCTTTGGGATATATGGACTATTCAGAACTGGTATACGCAGTAAAAAAAGATGATATGAAGACCGCAAACCGAATGTGCGGTGAGGCGATTCCAATTTTAAAAAAGTATCTGATCTCTAATGTAAATGCCAGCCCGGAAGACGCCGAAGATGCGGTTCAAAAAATGTTTGAATATGTGATTCCGAAGATCCAAAATGATGAGATCACGAGTCCTTCGGGGCTGCTTTCGTACATGCTCTCGGGAGCCCGCCACAGTTATTATAAAATAGTACGGGATTTTGATCTCGATAAATACGCGGAGATGGAAGAGCAACTGGTGGCCGAGCCCAGGCAGGTGTGGAATTTAGTAAGTGAAGATCAGGAGTCAATTCTTTCAACGTGTATTGAGAAATTAAAAGGACACTACCAGGATCTTATCACCTTTCTTTTTGATCACCCGAATGCCAATACAAAGGAGATTGCTGAATATTTCGGAATTTCCAAGAACAATGCATGGACACGTAAACACAGGGTTATACAGCAGTTACAGGAATGTGTGCAACAATATTTCTAAAAAAAAGAAAAATTTTTGTAAGGAAATGGAAAAATCCGGTTCATACATACGAGAGGTACTGTCAAATAGTACAATAACGGAGTGAATAAGAAAACCCGCAAAATGAAAGAACAAGACAAAATTCAATTACTTGAGAAGATAGATCAATATATAAAGGGAGAGCTATCGCAAGATGAGATTGATGAGCTGTGGAAGCAGTTTCTGCAACATCCTGAATGGTACGATTGGTTTGAAACAGAACTGCATCTTCGAAGTCTCATAAAAAAGAAGAAACGGCCAAACTTTAATACAGATAATGCGGCAAATCGTAGTACCAACCCAAATCTTAAAAAATACAGAAGGTGGATCTATGCTGCTGCTGCCGCAGTACTTTTGGCTATAGGATTACAGTTCTTTGGCTACGAGCAATCGGAACCGGTATCGGGCTTCGCATTAGCAGAGATTGATCAGTCAAATTTAATCGGGGCTGATGTCCTGCGGTCGGATGACATTCCTGCCGGTGAGCTTGATGTAGCCATCAATGAGGCACTTGCTACTGCATACGAAGGAGAAACGGAAGAGGCCATTGCAGAGTTTCAGGAGTTACTGGCAGAATCACCAAATAACCAGCAGCAGGCACGAATTGAGATGAACCTGGGCATACTCTTTTATAACAGCGGAGATTACGAGTCAGCAAAGAATCATTTCCGGTCTATCGTAGAGATTGAAAATATTGAGGATTATCAAAAAGAGAAGGCGTGGTGGTTTCTTGGCAATGCACATTTAAATGTAGAGGAACCTCGTGCAGCCAGAGAAGCTGTTTTCAATGCATATAGTATGAATGGCCGGTATCAATCAGCGGCACTTGCCCTGCTGAAAAAACTGGATGTAAGGCTGGGCAATATTCCATCAGATGAAGCACCTGCGAGGTTGGGTGAGTAAAACCCTGAATGTTGTAAAATCTGAATAAAATTACTCCCGGTCCGTTTTGCTGGCCCTCGGAACAGGCTCAGCATGCGATTTTGTATGAGACATCAGATAGTTGTGAGTGCCAATTTTTTTCTCACCTTTTTTGCGCTTCACCTTTCTGTAATTTCCATTTGGCTGCATGATCCATCGCTGTTGATTGTCGCGCAGATAGATGCTCAACATAAACCGGAGGTACTCCTTGAGCTGCGGATGCTCGATAGGCGCGAGAAGTTCAACCCTGGCATCAAGATTGCGGTGCATCCAGTCGGCCGAGCCGATGTAGTAGAGATTTTTGCCGCCATTATGAAAATAATAGATTCGGGAATGTTCGAGAAACCGCCCCATGATAGAGTGGACACGAATGTTCTCACTTAAACCCTCTTTTTGTGGAATCAAACGACATACGCCTCGCACAATCATGTCGATACGAACCCCTGCCTGGGATGCTTCATACAGTTTTTGGATGATCAGTGGATCTTCCAGGCTGTTCATTTTTGCAATAATTTGGGCCTTCCTTCCCTTCTGCGCTTCCTTGATTTCGGTTTGGATCAATTCCATCATATTGTTTCGCAGGTGTTTGGGGGCCACTAATACTTTTTGATAGGCTTGGTTGGGAGCATAGCCCGTAAGCAGATTGAAAACATCCGATACATCCGAGGCGATATCTTCACGGCAGGTAAAATAGCCGAGATCTTCATATAGCTGTGCGGTATCCGGATGATAATTGCCGGTTCCAATGTGTACATATCTCCGAAGCCCGTCCTCCTCCTCGCGCACAACGATGGTTAGTTTGGTATGAATTTTCAATCCTGCAATTCCATACGAAACATGAACACCGGCTTTCTCCAGGCGCTGAGCCCAGCTAATGTTTCTCTCCTCGTCAAACCGGGCTTTCAGTTCGATCAAAATGGCAACTTGTTTATCAGATTCAGCAGCGCGAATGAGGGCGTGCATCAGGGGTGAATCGCTGGACGTTCTGTATAACGTCTGTTTAATAGCAAGAACTTTAGGGTCTCTCGCGGCTTCTTCGACAAATCGCTGGGTGGACGATTCAAAACTGTGATAGGGATGATGCACGATAAAATCACCTTTATTGATCACCTGGAAAACGCTGGGAGTTTCTTCATCAATAGGGTGGCGAAAAACGGGATGGAGGGTGGGAATCCATGGGTCGAGTTTCAGATGCTGGAATCCTTCCAAATTGTAGAGCTGGGCTGCATCGGCCAGGCCAATTGGGCCTTTCATCTCAAAAACCTCCGTTTGTCGAACATTGAGATGAGAATACAGATATTTTTTTACATCAAGCGGCATATCTTTGTCGATCTCCAGGCGCACAACCTCTGCAAATTTTCGTTCCCGAAGTTCCTCTTCAATCAGCTCGAGCAGATCATCCGCTTCCTCTTCGTTTCGTTCAATGTCGGCATTCCGGGTGACCCGAAAAACATGAGCAGAGAGAACCTCGACTCCAGGAAAGAACCGGTTGACTTTTTCTTTGATGAGATTTTTGACAGAGAGCAGCACAACATTCGTATCAGTTCGGTCAAGTTCAATCCATCGAGGACGGTTGGCTGGAATTTTGATTCGAGCAAAAAGAAGTTCGTTGGTTTCCGTATTTCGAAGCTTTATGGCAAGAGACCGGCTCTTGTTGGATATAAATGGAAACGGATGAGCTTCATCAACAGCCAACGGGGTGATAATCGGATAGATCTGCTTTTCAAAATATTCATCGGCCTTATTTTGCAGCGCTTTATCAAGTTCGGCGTATTCTTTTATCTGGATTCCGTTTTTATGAAGTTCGGGCACCAAATCTTCCAGGTAGCAGCTCCTGTAGTGCTTAATCATTTTTTTTACACCCTTACGGATCTCCTGTAATTGCTCTGAGGGTGTGTGGCCGTCTACGGTCAATTCGGATACTCCGGCGTGGATCTGTCGTTTCAATCCGCCTACTCGTTTCTGAAAAAATTCGTCCAGGTTAGAGCAAACGATTCCGATAAATTTTACACGTTCAAGGAGTGGTATTTCGGGGTCTTTGGCAAGTTTTAGAACACGCCAGTTAAACTTCAGCCAGCTGATCTCATAATTAGTAAAATACTCTTTCCCGAATATTTTCAGATCGCTCGGAGTCATGTCTTTCTGCATTCCCTTTTCTGAGAGAATCTTATTTTTGAGAGGGTTAGCATCGGATTTCTTTTTTTTCAAATTTTGCAGGTCAACGGAATTGAACGTTGGTTCATCCGCCCCGTTTGAGGATTTTGACATGTTGGGAATTTTATATTTAAGCCAAAGATTTATGTATAACGGTTTATAAATGGAATCGGGAAAAATGAACTCCATTAAACAGAAATAAAATAGGAAATCACTGAATTTGAAATGAACACACAAAGGTCACTGAAATTCAGGATTAAGTTAATTATTATAAGATTAACTTAGTTTAAACATTTGCGAAGGAATTAAAATTGCAAAATCCACTCTTGAATCCGGAAGAAAAAGATCCCGTTGTCGAAGAATCACTGCGTCCGTCATCTCTGCAGGAGTTTGTAGGGCAAAAAAAAGTGATTCGAAATCTGTCCATATTTGTGCAAGCTGCGAAGAAGCGCGGGGAGGCGCTGGATCACGTGATCTTGTCCGGTCCGCCCGGGCTTGGCAAAACTACACTTGCCTTTATCATTGCCAGGGAGATGGGGGTTCAACTCAAGCCGACAACCGGACCTGTACTCGAAAAACCGGGAGATCTGGCCGGTCTGCTTACCAATCTCGAAAAGGGCGATGTTCTGTTTATTGATGAGATTCACCGGTTGAATCCTGTGATTGAGGAGTATCTCTATTCGGCAATGGAGGATTATAAGCTGGATATTGTGATCGACTCCGGACCGAATGCCCGAAGTGTACAGATTGAGCTCAATCATTTTACGCTGGTGGGAGCGACCACGCGAAAGGGATTATTGACCGCTCCGCTTCGTGCTCGATTCGGAATAGACATGCGGCTTGATTATTACGATGTTGAACTGTTAACACGTATTGCACATCGTACAGCGGGTATACTGAATTTTGGAATCACGGATAAAGGTGCCTATGAAATTGCCAGAAGAAGCCGCGGTACACCCCGGATTGTAAATAAGCTGCTCCGGCGCACGCGAGATTTCGCACAGGTTGATGGGTTGGATGCTATTGACGATGCCATCGCTGATAAAGCGCTCAACGCGTTGGATGTAGATAAAAACGGGCTGGACGAGATGGATATCCGAATCCTGAAAGCGATCATAGAAAACTACAAGGGCGGTCCTGTGGGCCTGGGAACACTTGCCGTAGCTGTGGGTGAAGACAAGGGTACGATTGAAGAAGTATACGAACCGTTTCTCATCAAAGAAGGATTTATGCAGCGAACACCCAAAGGCAGGGTGGCAACAGCCAAGTCATATCAATATCTCGGTGTGAAAAAAGAAGACCCGGAATCCGGTGAATCTGACCTTTTCAATTCATAGAGGCTGGAACTACCATTCATTCCACACATCGGGGCCAATGGATCTGTCCACTTTTACATGTCGGCGAAGTTCATCGAGTTGAATTCCACACTTTTCATCAGTCCAGGCATAATTCATGGTTGGCGGATTATGGCAGTTAAATTTGTCTCCGCACATCCAATTTGCCCTGTTGGGTTGAGATGCTCCTGAATCAGTAGCTGGGAACTGATGATTACCACAACTGGGAGAATACAAGGCAGAATAATAAGCTACATTGCTGGAATCCCAAGGTACACTGAACATTGTGTTTGCCTCTACTTTTATGTTCTCTCCTCCGGCAACACCAATTCCAACCTGGCCGGGATTTACACCCATATTTCCAACGGCCTCCTGGTAGCTGCCACCCGCATCCCCCAGCATGATAAACGAGCCGCTGCCCGAAAGGCTGTGTCCGCGCGCACGATTATTGTTTACTTGAATCCAACTTGTACTATCACCATGAGATTTGAAGAGATTAATCCAGTCTTCCAGTACGGCAACTCCATACGCATCGGTACGTTCCATGGAATTTCTGTTGATTTTGATACCCGCGCCGCTGCAATCATCACATTGGAAGAAGTTTCTGCCGATGTTAAGGGCTTCATTCTCTACAACTTCAATCGGACCGGAGCTAAAACGGAATCGTACAGCCGAAGCGGTGTTTTCGAAATAAGAATGGCTGATGGTGATATTTGAAGCATTGTCGAATTTGATCGCTCCATAATCCTGCCCGGAAGAATCGGGTGCAATGTTTCGGAATGCAGAACGGGTGATATGAATATTCGATGGATTATTTGTGGAATAGATTCCATGAAGGTGGTAATTACGAAGTTCAATCCATGCAATTTGGTTTTGGCTAAATGCACCGCTAAAGGCTCTATACACAGTATCCTCTCCATCCATAATGGCGCCATTTAGGCCGATCCATTTATTCCCCTGCTTTGAACTGAGAACCGATTGGCCGGTATGCGTTCCGGGCATCACAAAAAACACAGAACCCGCCGGACACAGTTGATTTGCGATGTTGAACGAATCATCTAAACCTAAAAGGATGTAATTTTCTTGTCGGTTAAACATCTTTCCACAGGCTAAATCGTAATTATTGGAAGAAAGCAGCTTTAACACCTCTCTGATTTGATGGGTATTTTTACCTTCAATCGTATCACCAGAATCCAATATTTTTTCTATTTCGCGGCTGAACGATCTGTGTTGGGATTCAGACAGAGTGGCGAAGTTCTCTTCTAAATTTTCGAGTAGTTTATTCAATTGACCGAGAGTTTCCCCATCGAAATAGATTGTATTTTCTGTCGCTCTCTGAATCGGATCACCCAGTTCAAGAATTTCACTGCTGTTTAAACTGTCAATTTCAGACTGACTGAACGTGTTTACTTCGTCCACCATATCAAGAAAATCAGAAAACAGATTCTGGGGTGTGTTTACGCCAACTTTCTGCAGTTCCGTCATATCAACATCTTCAGAAGATAAACCTCCCCCAGGTGGCTGATTTTCGAGAAAACTGAATTCGCAGGAAGCGGCAACGGAGATCATTAAAAAAATGCTGATCGCACAGAAAAAAGTAAATGTTCTCATGATTCTGTTAATACGTGGAGGGATTACGATATTCAAAACAAATAACTACAATACAGAAAATTTGTTTCGGAATCTAAATTTGAATCGGTTATCTGTAATCACACTTTGTGAAAGTTGATTTTTGAAATGAAAGATGATCAGATTTTTTGTACATTTAGCCGCTTTGACGTGCTAATCAATATTTTCAAATCACTGATTGTTTTATGAAGAATTTATTTACCTCAGAATCGGTATCAGAAGGACACCCCGATAAAGTTTCTGATCAGATTTCCGATGCTATTTTGGATGCTATGCTTGAGCAGGATCCGGAATCGCGAGTTGCTGTAGAAACACTTGTAACCACAGGCCTGGTTGTACTCTCCGGTGAAGTTCGAACCGAGGCGTATGTGGATGTACAGGAAACTGCACGGGAAGTAATCCGCGACATCGGCTACACAAAAGCCAGCTACCGGTTTGACGCCGATTCTTGCGGAGTAATATCAGCAATCCACAATCAAAGTGAAGATATCGCGATGGGCGTGGATGAAGGTGAAGAAAAAGAACAGGGAGCCGGCGACCAGGGGATGATGTTTGGATACGCCACGAGAGAAACCGATTCCTTTATGCCGATGTCTCTTCAATACTCGCACGATCTGCTGAGAAAACTTGCTCATATTCGGAAAGTGAGCGGCGAGATTCCCTACCTCGGCCCCGACAGTAAAAGCCAGGTAACGGTTGAGTACGATAATAAAAATAACCCCAAGCGAATCCATACGATTGTTGTTTCCACACAGCACGATGATGGAATCGAGCAATCGCACATCAAACAGGACATTAAAAAATATTTGATCTCTTCGGTGATTCCATCTGATTTGATTGATGATGAAACAATTCTGCACGTCAATCCAACCGGGAATTTTGTAATTGGCGGTCCTCACGGAGATACAGGATTGACCGGCCGAAAAATCATTGTAGATACATACGGCGGACGGGGTGCTCATGGAGGCGGTGCATTTTCAGGAAAGGATGCGTCAAAAGTTGATCGAAGTGCAGCATATGCTTCACGTCATATTGCCAAGAATATTCTGGCGGCTGACCTGGCTGATGAATGTCTCGTACAATTAGCCTATGCCATTGGAGTTGCAGAACCTGTTTCCATAAATGTTCATACCTACGAAACCGGAAAAGTGAGCGATGCACAATTGGCGGATGCCGTTTCAAAAGTGTTTGACCTGACTCCCGGCGGAATTATCTCACGTCTGAAATTGAAAACTCCCGGTTTCCAAAAAACAGCCGCCTA
The DNA here is from genome assembly GCA_034521495.1 of Balneolaceae bacterium. Lineage (NCBI taxonomy): Bacteria > Pseudomonadati > Balneolota > Balneolia > Balneolales > Balneolaceae > Balneolaceae bacterium. The sequence continues at coordinate 39,091 of JAXHMK010000006.1, read as the reverse complement.
CGGCCATTTTGGCCGCGATGAGTTTGCATGGGAGAAACTGGACTATGTAGATAAGATTGCAAATGCAGTGAAATAAGGAAGAGAAGACCCGTCGGGTTTGCCGTGGAAAAGTTTTCAAACGAACATAAAGGCAAAGTCTCTCTCAAAAGAAAACCCGACGGGTCTCACCACCTAAAAATCTAATCATCAAACAACAAATGCCTGATCTTTTCAATTTCATCCTGCTGAATAGTATGGTGAAATTTTAAGAAAGCTTCTTTACCTCCAAACCATTCCAAAACACTATTTCGTTTTAGTTTCGTCGGTTTTTCAGTTATGCAAGCATGGTAAGAAGAGTATTGCCATTCGGCGGGATGAGATGTCATTCCATGAAAAACAGGATTGAAATGTATGTATCGAATCATCGTAGTAAAATAGTCATCAGATTCAACACCTTTTCTCTTTATACTTTCTTCAAAAAGGCTTCCATGTCTATTGTAGACTTTATTGAATGATTTTGCATAAGAGTTGAAAAAAGCACCAAATGTGTCTGAAATAAATTTTACAAAGTTGCCATTCATTGTCAGATTTTTATATCTGGATCTGTTTTTAGCTAACCTTCGTAGTTCATCTTCATTTTTGATCTGAATTAAAAAATGGTAATGGTTTGGCAGCAAGCAATATGCATAAATGTCTGCTATAGGAAGTATGTATTTCGAAAATTTGTTTAAGAAAAATTGATAGTTTTTCTTCTCTCGAAAAATCAAGCTTCTTCCATGCCCACGATTATAGATATGATAAACAGTACTTGCTTCAAATGGTACAGATTTATTACCCATTCGTATGTTTTTTTATGATTTACAAAATGGCATTGTAAATAAAATCACTTAAAAAACGAAAGACTTGAGACCCGTCGGGTTTTTTGTGGCAAGTGTATCAACATTAGAATTATTTGTTGTCTGTGGATGGGAAAACCCGACGGGTCTTTGGTTCAGTTCGCATCGTTTTTTCAAGCTTTGCAGTCATCGGATGAGTTATCTATATCGAATTAATATCCATTGCCCTTCACACTGATCCGCTGACTCCATATCCACGATCTCTTACATCGTTTATAAAAACCCTCTCTTTTTCTGGCTGCATCTTTTTGTAAATTGTATTCCTAATCTCAAACAACAAAAAGCAATGTAAGTATGAAGGTAACCAAACATCTGACACTCGCGCTGATGATGGTTCTTATGGGCAGTCTTGCGGCATTCAGCCAATCCACGCCGCAGGTATTTACGGGAGCTAATATCATCCCAATCTCCGGCGAGCCGATCAACAATGGAGTTCTCATCGTTCAGGATGGTGAAATTGTAGCCGTGGGCGATTCCGATACAGATATTCCAAGTAACGCTGACGTACACGACGTTTCCGGCAAAGTACTGATGCCGGGACTCGTGGATACACATTCCCACGTAGGTGAGGGCGACGGTGGGGACTATTCATCGGCTCTGCATCCCGATGTTCGAATTATGGACACCATCGACCCGAGAAGTAAACAGTTCCGAAAAGTAGTTTCAGGCGGAATAACCAGTGTAAATATCATGCCCGGTTCCGGACTGCTGATGAGCGGACAAACCGTGTATCTGAAACCCAAACCGGCCGATACCATCGAGGAGATGTTGATTGTAGTGGATGAAGAAACCGGAATTTACGGCGGACTAAAAATGGCAAACGGAACCAATCCGCTTCGGGAGAATGGCTCACCCGGAACGAGAGCAAAATCTGCCGCAATGGTTCGCGAGTTGTTTATAAAAGCGCAGGAATATCAGCAAAAAATTGAGGATGCAGACGGCAATCCCGATGAAATGCCGGCGCGAGATCTTCAGATGGAAACCCTGGTGGAAGTGCTTGAAGGAAAACGGATAGTCCACAATCATACCCACCGTCATGATGATATTCTTACAGCCATTCGTCTGGCCGAAGAGTTTGGTTACCGGTTGGTTCTTCAACATGTAAGTGAGGCGCATAAAGTGGCTGATGAGATTGCTGAATCAGGTGCCCATGCATCGATCATTGCAATCGATTCGCCCGGCGGAAAACTTGAGGCTATCAACATGATTAATATCAATGGGAAAGTACTTGAAGATGCCGGAGCGAACGTGGCATTTCATACGGATGATCCTATAGTGGATTCCAGGTTTCTGCTGCGATCCGCAGCACTTGGCGTCCGAAATGGAATGAGCCGCGAAGGCGCACTGGAAGCTCTTACGATTGCCGGCGCTCGTATGATGGATATCGAAGATCGAGTGGGTTCACTTGAAGAGGGCAAAGATGCTGATTTTATAATTCTTTCCGGCGATCCCTTCAGCGTTTATACTCATGTAGAACAGACCTGGATTGAGGGTGAAAAAGTGTATGACCGCAGCAATCCCGAGGATCGAGAATATGCAACCGGCGGCTATGAGATTTTTCGAACCACCAATATGCACATTCACGGGGAGGGGCATTAATTATGAAATTTTTTGAAAACAATGTTATGAAGTTTAGAAGTGCTTTAACCGGGTTGCTTGTACTCATTCTGATTGCTGCATCCGGGATTTTTGCCACATCTGTTGCGCAGATTGCCGTGAAAGGCGAGACCGTTTATACGGTCAGTGGTGATGCGATTCAGGATGGCGTTGTATTGGTAAATAATGGTGTAATTGAAGAAGTAGGCAGCGCTGATGATGTAGATATCCCAAACGGCTATGAAGTTCATGAAGCCAAAGTAGTGACGCCCGGTTTGATTGATGCCAGAACTGTTGTGGGTTTGGCGGGATACTATAACCAGGATCACGACCAGGATCAGCTTGAAACATCCAATGCTGTTCAACCGGAATTGCGGGCTATCGATTCGTATAACGCCCGTGAATTTTTGGTGAACTATTTGATGGAAGAGGGCATCACGACAATCCATACCGGGCACGCACCGGGAGCGGTGATCAGTGGACAGACGATGATCGCCAAAACATCCGGCAGGACCGTTGAAGAGTCACTGGTTGATTCATCAACAACATTGGCGGTAACGTTTGGCCCGAGTATCGACAACAACTTTGATTCGCCCGGTACACGTGCGAAGGCGGTTGCTGTTCTTCGTCAGGATTTGATTAAAGCAGAGGAATATGCTGAGAAGAGAGCTGCCGGAGAAGATCAATCCAGAGATCTGAAACTGGAAGCATTGGCCGATCTGCTGGATGGGAAAATCAGAGCGTTAGTGTCAGCTCATACAGCCCACGATATTATGACAGCTCTACGAATCCAGCGTGAGTTTGATTTCCCGATGATCCTCGAAGGGGCTTCTGAGGCGTATTTGGTTTTAGATGAAATCAAAGAAGCGGATATTCCGGTGGTTATTCATCCGCTCATGATCCGTCCGTTTGGCGAGAGTAAAAATGCTGATATGGAAACGCCTGCCAAACTGAAAGAAGCGGGAATTCCTTTTGCATTCCAAAGCGGCTATGAAAGTTATGTTCCCAAAACACGAGTTGTTCGATTTGAAGCTGCTATTGCTGCAGCTAACGAACTCGGCTTTGATGGAGCTCTTCATGCACTCACGCTCGGTGCCGCAGAAATTCTTGAAATCGAGAATCGCGTCGGATCACTTGAAGAGGGAAAAGATGCCGATATTGTTCTTTACGATGGCGATCCGTTTGAATATGTCACTCATATTGAAGGAGTGATTATCAACGGAGAAATGGTGTATAAGGGTGAGTAACTTGATCTTAAAGAGACATGGTATTTTTTCTTGTTAACAGAAAGCTTTGAAATTTCCCAAAATTTGATATTGAGACAACGCGTTAAATTGGCAAGAAAAATACCATGTCTTTATTCATTACAACTTTATCCACTGCCCGTCTAACCGGGAGGAATCCATAATGGCTCTTAAAATTCGGATATCTCGTAATCCCTCTTCGCCGGGAGCAATGGGTGCTGTGCCATTTTTTATGGCAAGAGCATCATCATCCATCTGGCGGGCTTGTTGATGCCCTCCAGCGGGTGGCAACACAGTTCCGTCACTTGTTGCTCCTCTCACACCACTGTATGATAGAAACGGTCGAAGCCTGTACCAGCCATCAGAACAGTCGATATCAAGATAGTTGCTGCCCTCACCAAAACTGGAGCTGCCCTTCATGATTAAGCCACCGGGGAATTCAAGTTCAAAGTCGGTGTATTCATCGCAATCGCTGTATATATCTTCCCGAACAGACCACTGTTTTCCACGTACAGCAACGGGTTCCATTCCGGATGCATAACGAGCGGCATTCATTGGGTAAACGCCCATATCATAAAGAGAGCCGCCGCCCATCTCTTTGACGGCACGCCAGTTATCTGGTTCGTGGTTGGCACGAAATCCACCACTGGAGCGAATTGCTGTAATTTCTCCGTACGTTTGCTCTTCTCCATACCGGATGATGGTTTGTGTATTCGGCTCATGCTGCATTCGGTATCCAATAGCAAGTTGCACACCATTCTTTTCGGCTGCATCAATCATCGCCTGGCACTCTTCAACATTCATCGCCATCGGTTTTTCACACCATACATGCTTCCCGGCATTTGCGCCAATGATGGAATATTCTGCATGCATATTATTTGGCAGTACGATATAAACAATATCAATATCATCGTTATTGGCTATTTCATGCATGTTTTCATAATTGTACACATTCGCATCAGGGATACTATACTTTTCCTGCCAAACGGGGATTTTTTCGGGTGAACCGGTTACAATTCCTCGAAGTTCGCAGTGTTCTGTTTGCTGAAGACCGGGTGCCAGCAAATTTGTACTGTAGTAGCCAAGACCTACAAGAGCCACTCCAAGTTTTTCGTTGTTTTGAGAGAGAAGAATAGATGGAAATCCAATGGCTGAAACTGCAACAGCGGATCCGGCCCGTACAAGAAAGTCTTTGCGTGAGATAGTGTTGGTCATGGTAATATTTGTGTGTTTGTTTTTGGTCTGAATCAATATGCAAAATCGAAGGGAATTTTTTAAAATTTTTTGGAGACGGGAGACGACGTGTCTGAGCGAATCGAACGGAGTGAGAGTAGCGCGGCTATCCCCAAATAAAATTTCGGTGATGAACTATCTTATGCAAAATTTAAGACTCGCGATTCAGGGAATAGAAAATTGACAGCTCAATATTTTAGATTGATTTATAATCATTTTGTAGCGAAATTAAATAAAGATTCTCAAGAGATATTTGTTTTTTCATCTCCTTCATCATAACAAAAAAACAATAGATGGAGGCAAAAAATGAAACGGTTAAAAGTATTCGCGGGGACAGCAATTCTCACCGGAGTGATATTCCTGCTCATATCTTGCAGTGATAATAATCCGGTTGATTCAGAAGAGGAGCAGGAGATAACATCCATTACAGATATTGATGGCAACATGTATGAAGTTATTAAAATTGGCGACCAGTATTGGACGGCAAGTAATTTGATGACAACAAAATTTAGAAATGGAGATGAAATTGCCCAGGCACTGAATAAAAATAGTTGGGAGGATAATAACACTTCAAGATGGGCTTATTACAATTATAATTTTGAGATGAAATCTCCTAATGGGTATTACTATAATTGGCACACAGTGGCAAACTCAAAAGGCTTATGTCCTCAGGGATCCAGGGTTCCTGACTACGACGATTGGAAAAAGCTTTATGATTTTACCAAAGGAGAAGCAGATCTTCTCAAATCAAGAAATGGCTGGGTTGATAATATGAATGGAACGGATGATTTTGGCTTCAATGGTTATCCGGGTGGTTATAAACAAGCTGTAAAAGATGGCGGGGAATTTGGATATATGGGACGATTAGCCGACTGGTGGTCTTCTTCTGAAGATAACAGGGCAGAGTCCACCGCTCTGCCGGAAAAGGTGGGAATTGGATTCAGATTCTATGCAGATGGTTCAATGGCGTACATGTTTACTCTGAAGGATACGGGAAGACCAGTTCGATGTATATTAGAATGATGCTCGAAGTGGATGCCAAACAATAATTATTCTTCCTCAACAGTTTCCACAGGTACTTTGCTTGGATAATTTACTCGAGTTATGGGAACTTCATACGGTTCCCAGATACCGAACGACAAAAACGGAGCAAGAGACTTCCAAAGCTTCATAATTTCGCTGTCTTCCTTAAACGTGGCGCGGATAATAGCCAGGAGATCTTCATTGATTTTTCTCTCCCATTCCTCTCCGTATCGTTGATAACCCTCTTCTCCCCGCATTAAAAAATCCTCAGGCTTCTTGTATTCCAACTGCCGGTAAAACCGGTTCCTGCTTCCATAATCACGAAGTTGGTATCGGTTGATGTCTGATTCCAGCAGATCCATCTGGTAAGGAGTTTCACTTTTATCGGGGGTATTTTCACGGAGTTCCTGCTCCTGTAGTTCTTGTTGTTCAGTGCGGGTAGTGTCTTCGGTTTGTGCGTATGTTTTGGCAACTGAGAAAGCTGAAAGAAAAAAGATCAACAGAAAAAATTGAAGAATACACCTGAGAGGTGAGTTGGTCCGTAATTTCATATTAGGGTGTATTCCAATACGCAAATTCTGATTGTGGAATTAAAAAGGGGATTTTAACTGAGCAACAATCTATAAACTAATGAACTGTCCATTTATTTTAAGCGGGTCTGCCGGGAATTACAATAGTTTATTTGGTTGAAGAAATATAAGCAGCCTTCAAGAGCTTGAATGACGTGAAGTCCTTGCAGAATTGTGATTAGAAGGCACGGGAAAAGAAGTGAATCTTTTGTGGAATTTTAATAGACATGGCGAAGAATAGAATAATTACCAAAACTACTCCTGTTTATTGATGTTTTAGCTCACAATGAGAGTTCATATACGATGATTACTGTAATCAGCATAGGAGATCGAGAATTAATTGAAGTGAAGAAAAAAACTTCCTTACAATAATATCAAATATTGAAATTCATAAGTATATAATAATCAACTATTAACAAATGATAATTAGCTTTGATAAATTTATTAAAAAAGTTCTCCATTATTATGAATAGTGAGTTTAAAAATGTGTTATGTTGGGGAACTTTTTTATTGTCATAAGTCTTTATCTGCTACTCTTACTAATATTTCAATTAATTATAGTCATGAAAAAATTCATCTACATTTTTGGAGCTCTTCTACTTTTTATTCCATTCCATGAAACCGCTAACGCACAATGGTCTGTAGGTGTATCGTACGAATATAGAAATGAAGATCCCAATAGCGGATTTGGACTCAGAGCTGAAAAAAGTATCCTTGAGGATCTGCCATTATTGGATCTGAGTCTCAGAGGACATTTCAGTTATTTTAATGAAACCACACAGATCGGCAGGGAAGGAATCAATTTCAGTAGCGATCTTAATGTTTATGACTTTGGATTTGCTGCTTTAGCCGGTTTTTCTATAGAATTGGTTTCTCCTTATGTGGGTGTGGGTATTGGTAATGAACGATTTAAACTCAGTACAGATGTCCAAGATTTAAGTTTTAAAGAGAGAAACTTTTACTGGAATGGCTTTATCGGTGCGAATGTGGAAATTTTGCCTTACCTGAAACCTTTTTTTGAATTTCGAGCCGGTAAACTTACCAGTACAGACGAAGTGGAAACAGACAATATTAATCGTATCGCAATCGGAGTGAACGTTTATTTTTGATTCAAATAAAATAGCCCATGCAGGCTGTAAAAACCTCTGACTACAGCCTGCAAACTATACCTATCTTTAAGGTCAACCGCCGTTATGATATGGTAGAGTGCTGTATTCAGAAATTCATCTATTTATCAATCTGGATAATTTAAAAATCTGGACCTTTTTGCCAGAGTTGTAAAGTGTGGTTCACGATTGGGTGCGTTTGAAACCAAAAATCCAAACTCTGGCAATAACTAACTCCATTTGCACTGCCAGGTTCTCCATCTGTAGAACGCAATACTTCAGTATCCTGTTCTTTTAGATCGACAGAGAGGAAAAAAGACGATTTTCGTTCTCATTTTTTGTATTTTTAAAGTTTTGAATTGAACCCGACTGATGCCCAAAACTGACTCTTCTAAACAGAAAAATATCTCAAAAAACAGTTCCTCAGCTACCGACCGGCCCATCGTTGTAAAAGGTGCCCGGGTGCACAATCTCAAAAATATTGATATTGAGATTCCCCGGAATAAACTTACGGTAATCACCGGTGTATCCGGTTCGGGAAAATCGAGCCTGGCATTTGACACAATCTATGCTGAAGGCCAGCGCCGGTATGTAGAGAGTCTTTCCAGCTATGCCCGCCAGTTTTTAGAGCGAATGGATAAACCGGATGTAGATTTTATGCAGGGAATTTCACCTGCGATGGCTATTCAGCAGAAAACGACCAGCAGCAATCCGCGTTCAACGGTTGGAACCACTACAGAAATTTATGATTATGTTCGCCTGCTTTTTGCAAGAGTAGGAAAAACAATCTCGCCTGTTTCCGGGAAAGAGGTATTCAAAGACACGCCTGACACTATTATAAAGGAACTATTTGAAGAACTGGAGGAAAAAACAAAGTTCTATGTTCTCTTTCCGTTTGAGCTGAGAGAGGGACGTAAACCGGAGGAGCAGTTTACTGTATTGAAAGAAAAGGGGCTGACAAGAATTCTTCAGATTGAAGATGAAACGTTGATCGATCTGACGCGAGATGATTATGATCCGGAAAAAATCAAACCGGATACACACCGGGTGTTAGTGGACCGTCTTGCCATCAAAAAAGATAATGATACCCGAAGCCGTATTGTTGAATCAATTGAAACAGCTTTTCGCGAAGGTAATGACCGCTGCTCCATCAAAGTTAGAAAGGGAAAGGAGTACAAGTACAGTGAACGGTTTGAGAGAGACGGAATGGAGTTCCTGGAACCATCTCCACAGATGTTCTCATTCAACAATCCATTTGGGGCATGCGATGAGTGCGAAGGGTTTGGAAAAGTATCCGGCATTGATGAAGATCTTGTTATTCCCGATCCCGATAAAACCATTCGGGGCGGTGCTGTGGCTCCGTTTGATTCGCAAAAGTTTAGTACTTATTTGAAAGATTTTATAAAAGTAGCAGCCCGGGAAAAAATCCCGATTGATACTCCCTATAAAGATCTGGATAAGGATGCCAAACGGATTCTCTGGCATGGTAAAGATGAGTACAGCGGTATTTATGGATTTTTTGAGGATGTAAAAAGCCAATTTTATAAAGTCCACATGCGCGTTCTTTATTCCAGGTATCGCGGGTACAGCCGATGTCCGGAATGTGAGGGTTATCGGGTTCGTAAGGATGCACTTTATGTGAAGGTAAACGGGCAGCATATCGGGCAGGTAACGGAGATGACCATCGGCCATGCACGCGAGTTTTTTGAGAATTTAGAGCTCAGTGATTTTGAAAAAGAGGTGGCAGGACAGATTTTATATGAGATTCGCAAACGCCTTAAATACCTCGATGAGGTAGGACTGGATTACCTGACACTGAACCGTCTGACAAATACCCTCAGCGGGGGTGAATCGCAACGGATCAGCTTGGCTAATTCACTGGGCAGCTCCCTCATTGGTAGTCTGTATGTTCTGGATGAGCCGACCATCGGACTTCATCCCAGGGATAACAACCGACTCATCAATATTTTAAAATCCCTGAGAGATATCGGAAATACAGTACTGGTTGTGGAGCACGATCCTGAGATGATTCAATCCGCCGATAATATTATTGATATCGGTCCATTTGCCGGTACGCATGGCGGTGAGGTGGTTTTTAGCGGTTCGTATGATGAACTTCTGGAGTCCAAAACACTGACCGGCAAATATCTCAGCGGAAAGAAAGAGATTCCAATTCCCGAAAAACGCCGAAAGGGAAATGGCAAATCACTTGTTGTTGAAGGCGCATCCGAACATAACCTGAAAAGTATTGATGTTGAGTTTCCGCTCGGGAAGCTGGTTTGTGTAACAGGTGTATCCGGTTCGGGGAAATCGACCCTGGTTCATGATACGCTATATGGATCTATCCAGAATAAACTGGGCACCTGGAAAGAGAAAATCGGACGGAATAAAGGCATCCATGGAATCAAAAATATTGAGGCTGTGGAGATGGTGGATCAGAGTCCGATTGGCCGGTCTACGCGTTCAAATGCAGCAACTTATACCAAAGCGTTCGACGGTATCCGCGATCTGTTTGCCAATACCAAGCAGTCCAAAATTATGGGATATGAACCCGGTCACTTTTCGTTTAATGTGCCGGGCGGCCGGTGTGAAGCCTGCCAGGGTGAGGGTGTACAAAAGATTGAGATGCAGTTTATGGCCGATATTGAATTGCAGTGCGAAGAGTGTGGCGGAACTCGGTACAGGAAAGATATTCTTCATGTAAAATATCGCGGCAAGAATATTCACGATGTACTTGAGATGAATATCAGCGATGCCATTGAATTTTTTGTGGATGAGCCCAGCATCGTAAACAAATTGCAGCCGATGGAAGATGTTGGCCTTGGATATCTGAATCTCGGGCAGAGCGCAACAACACTATCCGGCGGGGAGGCTCAACGCGTGAAGCTGGCAAAGTTTTTATCAAAAACGAACACGGATGAAACACTCTACTTTTTTGATGAACCGACCACCGGCCTCCATTTTGAAGATATCTCAAAGCTCCTTAAATCGTTTAACAACCTGGTTGATAATGGTCATTCGGTTATCATTATTGAGCATAACCTGGATGTAATTAAATCGGCCGACTGGATAATTGATGTTGGGCCCGAGGGAGGGTTTGGCGGCGGACAAATTGTAGCTACCGGAACGCCCGAAGAGATAGCAGCAAATAAAGAGAGCCATACAGGCAGATTTCTTAGCGAGATATTGAATGGCCCGTGATTCGGAAATAGTAGTTGAGTTTTACAGATATTCTATGTTCCATTCAGGTAGTCAATTGCCAGTCACGGAATGTTATGATTAGTCTTAAAAGATCTTTTTTTGTGGGTTTTTTCTGGGGGATTTTAGGTATCTGCTCAGTTACTGCACAATCCCAGCTCGAACGTATTTCCATTACAGAACGGGGAGATGGGAATGGATATGTTCTCCGATATCATCTATCCGAAATGGTGGATTCGTTCGATCTGATCCACCCAAACATAAACCGGGTTCAAATGCAGCTATTTTCGTCCGGTCTCAATACCGAAGACGTTCAAATGCCTGATTTGAATGAGGAGATTGTATCTGTCGATCTCACACAATTAGAGAATGGAATCGGTGTTGATATTGCAATCGCAGATGATGTTTATTTCCTCGTTCAAGCTTATGCAGATCAGAACATGCGGGATCTGCTTGTAAATCTGGAATACGCTACAAGGACGGAAATTGAAGCTGTGACCGATGAATCTGATCCTTTTGAATGGTCAACCCCCGAAGATACACCCACTGATGCTATAGCTGAGGAGCAACCGGAAAGCACGGATGAATTACAGCGCGAAATTGATGACGAGGAACCAGGAGAGACCGTTGTCCAGCGAGAGCCCATTTCAGTAAAAATTGGAATTACGGGTGGAATTGGGATCGCAAATAAACTGGGCGGGGACTATACGGCTGAATCGCGACAAGATTTTTTGATGGGAATATCAGCCGGAATAACACTTCCTTTTGTTCTGCCATACTCTGTGAAAACAGGCATTGAAACAGGTGTCTTTTTTACGCAGAAAGGGTTTTTGAATCCAACCTCTGACAGGTTTGATGGCGAAACCGTTTTGCTTGACTATGTAGAAGTGCCGGTTTTGGCAAGATTTCATTACGACCTAACCGGCATGATAAAACCAAAAATTGTAGGTGGATTTTATACTGCCTTTCGGGCAAATGCAGAAGTTGTACAAAATGACGGGGACCGGATAGATCTGAATGATGTGACAAATGTAGTTGATTTCGGTCTTATTGCGGGAATTGGTTCAGATTTTTTGATTCAAAGCACAACTGTTTCTCTCCAGTTGAGATATAGTGTAGGAGTTCCTCCACTTTTTAAAGATAATTTTAGCGGGGATGAAAGGCCGGGGTATTTCTCTTTGATGGCAGGCTTTCGGTTTTAAAAACGTGAATTGTTCGTAGTGCCCTTCCGTTAAAATGTCAATTTCGTGTAAATTATAAAGGCCTGATATCAGAAATCAGCGGTTCAAAGAAAGTGATTAAATCAGAGTACACAATTTAATGTTAAAGTTATTTTCCAGTCTTAATCTGAAGTTGTGGTGGCGCTCCCTGCAGGGCATAGAGGTGGCGGCGATTCTGTTTTATTCTGTTTTTATAATTATAGCAACCGGTCAGTTTTTTGGGGTAATTCTTGTTCTTCTCTTCACATCCGATATTGAGCAATTCCAAAGCATCTATCCCTGGCTTACAGAGGAGGTTCACCTGTTTGCAAATCTGCTGTTTGTAAATGCGTTTTGGTTTACGCAGGTTTTCTTTACAAAAATTAGTCGGCTGCGTATCAACGAAAATCGAAAGCTGCTTTCGTTTGGAATGCCTGTTAAAAAATTAACTCATTACCTGAACCTGGCCGGTTTTATGCATCCTCTGAATCTCATTTTCCAGGTTTTTTGGTTGATCTATTTGGGATTCATGGCACAGACAGCTATTCAATATTTTATTGTTTTCTTGCTGATTTTGGTAAACTATGGATTGATTACATCTATTAAATGGAGGTTCAGAAAGTTTTCGGCTGACCGATTCAAATATGTAAGCGGAACAACCTTAATCCTGGTGATTTTTGTCCTTCTGCTTGCCTCCAGTGTCGATTATCAGCCTTATTTAAGTTCTCCGCAAGTGGCTGCTCAGACATTAACAGATTGGCTCTATTTTCTGCCGGGGTATATATTTTTCTATATCGGTTCGTCACTAACCGGCATTATTGAACAAACGGCAGTCCTTGTTTTTTTACTAATACTTGCTGTTTTACTAAACAGAGACATTCATATTAAAACAAAGAATTCTCTTCTCTCTCCGCCAAGATCGAGCTCGGGTACTGAAAACGGCAGTAGTTCATCGCGATTTATGAAATGGCTGGGCAGAGAGGGAGGTAAATATTTCTACACTGTTTGGAATCACCGATACAGTAAACTTCAACTTTTAATTACTTATGTGTTTGTTGTTCCGTATGTGGTTTTATTGGGGAATACCACCTACATCATCGGTGTACTCTTAACTCTTATTCCAATAATCTATCTGATGGTATTATTGACGAACATGTTTGGTTTTGAAAACCGGGAGCTGCTGCTTTCACTTCAAATGCCCATTAAAAAGAAAACGATTGTAACCCAGCGGATTATGGCAGCTATTTTGGTAAGCCTTGCGGGATCGAGTATCGTGTTTATCCTGGTGCCAATTTTTATTGAATCAGTACCTGCTATGATACAGGTACATCTGGGTATTCTTACAATCTGCCTGGTGTTTCTGCATTATATTATGACGAGTTGCATCGAAAATTATAAGAAGATCGAAGAAGTCAGTGTCATGTCGGTATCCAACCCGGTGTTACCCATTTCTATGTCGTTCAGTGCTATGTTTATCGTAATGATATTAGGCCTTTTTACATTTTTTGTTTTTGAAGAATACATATGGTTTCATATTCTGGCACTGATCTGTGTAGATTTAATTCTCGGAATTACACTTATTCGAAAAATCAACTCCATGGCCCAACCGTTTCAAGCCAAAGTAATACCGAAATTATGGAACGAGCTTTAATTATAGAGAATCTTACGAAAGCGTACGATAAAGAACCGGTTCTGAAAGAATTGAATCTTGAGGTGCCAACCGGGAATATATTTGGCTTGATTGGCCCGAATGGCGCCGGGAAAAGTACACTGATCGGGATTTTAACGGGGTTACTTCATTACGACAGCGGATCAATTCAAATAGGCAACCTGCCGTATTCCGATCAGAATGAAGTGGAGATTAAAAAGAAAGTTGCTTCCGTTTTGCAGCCGCCGCTGCTGTTTGAAAATTTTACCTCTTACGAGTTCATCACCTATGTTTGCGACATGTATAACGTTTCCACGCACGATCTGGATGAAAGAATCAGTTCCCTGATGGAGTATTTTGAGATTGATGAGTTCACGCAGGTAAAAACGAAACAGCTTTCCTCAGGCAGCCGGAAAAAACTGGCATTTTGTGCCGCTATTCTTACGGAACCTAAGCTGCTCTTTTTGGATGAACCGTTCGAAAGTGTGGATGTAATATCGATCGGGCGGATGAAGAATGTCATCAGGAGGCTCAAGAATAAGGGAACCACAATTTTTATCACCAGCCACATCCTGGAAGTAGTAGAAAATTTATGTGATGATATCGCTATTCTTCATAAAGGAAAAATTCTGGCCTACCTTGATTCCGAGAGCCGCCGGGAGCTGGAAAAAGACTCAAATCTCAGTGAAATATTCGAGCAGTATGTGGAAAGCGGGGTTCAGAACGAAGATCGCCTCAACTGGCTATAGTAGCTTCTGCATCGGCGGAAGGAATATCGCCATGCAGTGTTGCAAAACTTGTAATTATAAAAAGTACTCCTGTCACAGCCGCAAAATAAAAAGTACCCTCCAGGCTTACATAGAGATAAACCAGCCCGAGAATATAGGGGCCAATCGCTTGACCCAGTCTCATTACCATCCAGTTTGCGGAGAGAAAGGCAGCACGAAACTCTTTTGGGGCATAGCCAGTGAGAAGATTCATGATGCTTGGAATATTCATGCCCTGGGCAACACCAAAAAGTGAAATTGGTATGGCAAAAAGCCAAATATTTTCGACAAATGGAATCATCAAAAAAATTAGAGTGTAGAGTATTGCGGCTGCTTTAATAAGCGTTTGTTCATTGAATCGTTCGGTAAGTTTTCCAAGTTGTGCTGAAGTGATGGCTGTGACCAGCGATGACCCGGAAAGAATGGCGCCGATGGCAAACGAGTTTTTGGAAAATTTTTCATCAAGCAAAATAGTAAAATAGGTAATATAGCCGCCATACAGCATAATGAAGGTAAAAAACATGCACAGAAACAGAGCCAGCACAGTTTTTGAGAAAAGGGCCGACTTTACCTCCTTCAGGTAAAATTTAATTTCAAGTCCGTTCTGATTTGTATCCTGCCGGAGAAAAAAGAGGGCAAACAGGCCGACCGGAATGGCAAGCAGGCTCAGGTAAAAGGGGTATGACCAACCAATAATAGCCAATGCACCACCAATTGCGGGATAGAGAGCTGTTCCAATGCTCAGCACACTTCCATTATAGCCCATAACGGTTGCACGTTCGTTACCAAGATACAGATCGCCAATAAGAGTTAAATTGAGAACGCCGAGAGCTGCGCTTCCAATGCCCTGGAAAACTCTGAACATAAGGAGTTGTTGGAAACTGTCTGCCAGGGCACAGGCAGTACCGGCAATTCCAAACAGAAACAGGGAAGGCACAAGAATTACTTTGCGGTTGAATCGATCAGCCAGGATGCCAAAAATGGGTGTAAAGATTATTCCCGGCAGCGTAAAAAAGGTAATCAAAAGACCAATCTGGTTCGTTGAAACGTCCAGCGACCGACCGATAGATGGAAACGCGGGTGCAATACTCGATACCCCCATCACCGAGGTAAGGGTTACCCCAAAAATGATGTAGAGATTGATATCTTTAAGGAGCGAGTTTTCTGAGATCTGTAGCTTCAAAAATATAGTTTAAACCAAATATTTTGTGATTCGGCATCTGCAAAGGAAACAATATAAAGCCCTTTTTGATAAATTTTATAAATTGATTTCTTTAGAACATTTAATCTCTCTCTTGGATCAAAAAGTTCTTATTTTGATAATTGTTTGCCGGATTCATAAATATCGGTAAAATTGTTAAAATAACTTTGGTGCATTATCAATTAAATAATGGATTTACATTTTGTTAGTTAAGGATCACGTAATCTCAGATGTTGCCAGTCGTAGATATACAATTAAATTTGCCAAAACAGAGGAAGAGGTAAAAGCGGCGCAACGTCTTCGTTACAAAATTTTTAAAGAAGAGCTGGATCGAAATTTTGTATTTGAAAATGGAATTGACAGAGATAAATACGATGATCAGGCTCATCATTTGATTGTTGTTCACAATGAATCGGACACTATTATAGGTACCTATCGGTTGCAGAGTTACGAGCAGGCACAATTTGGAAAGGGATTTACGACCAATGCTCGTTTCCAGCTGAAGGCTCTTCCCGATAAGGTGTTGAAAAACGCCGTTGAGGTGGGGCGTGCCTGCATTAGTGAGGAGCATCGCAGCGGGCGGGTACTGTTTCTGCTTTGGAAGGGACTGGCGGGCTACCTCGAACATTTTAATAAACGATATCTCTTTGGATATGCGGCTCTTCAGTCGAAAAAACCGCATGTTGCACTTCAAACATTGGAATACCTGGAAAAGGAGAATATTCTTCATCCCGAATATCATATAGAACCCCGCGATGGGTACAAACTTGAATGGGATGATGAGATGCCAAGAACGGATGAGATTGATATTCCCCCGCTCTTTCAAAACTATATTGATGTAGGATGCACAGTTTGTGGCGGCCCTTCGTACGACCGGGATCTCAACCTGTTGCACTTTGTTATTCTTCTTGATGTAGAAGCAATATCCGATCAAACCCGGAAAATGTTTTTTGGATAAAGCTTTCTTCGCCTTTCTGTTTTTAAAAAAAGTCTAATAAATTTGAGTTCGACATAAATCTCAAAAATTGGCAATTATAAAGTCCCATCCTTTTCAAGGAGGGGATTTAGGGGTGGTTGAAAAAGAACCGAACCAATATTAAACTTTCAGATTCGAATAATGAACGTTTAACCACCCCTGGCCCCTCCTTACGAAGGAGGGGAAACTCTTTTTTTAAATTCTTATATCGAACTCAAATTTACTAAACAATCTTTAATGAGAAATTTTCGGGCAAGTGTTAAGGTATTTCTGTTGGTCTTTTTTACGCTGGTATCATATGCCGGATATTTTTCTATCTACCTGTTATTGCGGTTGTTTGGTCAATCTTACGAAGCCTGGAGAAATATCTATACGGGTTTTTGGGGGAGAACGGTAGCCCGAATTTTGAATATCAAATTTCAGGTCAGCGGTACCCCGCCGGTTGCTCCGTTTATGCTCGTCTCCAATCATCTGAGCTATATTGATATTGTACCGATGTTCATCAATATGAATTGTACATTTGTGGCCAAAAAAGCAGTGGAATCATGGCCGGTTTTAGGGCCAATGGTAAAATATACCGGGGTTATTTTTGTAGATCGTTCAACGAAGAGAGATGTGACCCGTGTAAATGAACTGCTGTCGAAAAGTTTGAGCAAAGATCAGGGGATTGTGCTATTTCCGGAAGGAACAACAACAGGTGGCGATCGTGTACTGCCATTTCGTTCTTCGTTGTTAGACTATCCGGCTTCCGTATCGATGCCGGTCTGCTTTTCTGCGCTTCAATATCGTACATCGAAAGATGATCCTCCTGCAGATGAGAGCGTTTGTTTTTACGGGGCACGTGATCCATTTCATAAGCATGTTTTTAAACTTGCAGGAAACAGAAAAATTGAATGCAGGATAGTTTACAGTCAGGAGACGGTTCAGGCTTCGGACCGAAAAGAGTTGGCTGAGAAACTACATCAAAAGGTTGAAGCCGCCGCAAGTACTCTGCGGAAGGAGATTCAGAAATGAGTATATTAGCCGTCAGACCGCTCAAAGCGGGTGTCTGTTTAGCGTCCTGGCAGAGTGCGATAGCTCCTGCCAGAGTCGCGTGGGACAGTTTTCGAAGGGGATGTCCTTATCCCACAACTCTGACAGGAACCGAAAAGCACGGTGCTCTGTCAGGTTGTTTGACTCAAACCGCTAAACATGTACCAAAGCGGTCAGACGGCTATCAAGCTCCAGCTTCGGAACGTTTGGGGAAGCTTCAGCTCGAGGCTGTCCAAAAAGGATGTCATTCTGAACTCGATTCAGAATCTCCAATCTTTAACTATGTTTGGAGATACCGGATCGGGGTCCGGTATGACAAAAATCAAAAATTTATTTCCCTCACATTCTTTTTGGACAGCCTCTTTGAAAGAACAGTTCAAAGAATGGAAGTAAGAGTTTCCGGTGTGGTGTTCCGAAGGAGGACCTTCGGAACAAGTAAACAATCTGAAGAAAAAACCTCCAAGGATTTGAGCTCTTTGGAGGTTTGATGACATCTATTAGGATGCAAAAATATTTGATTTAGTTTTCCTATTCTTTAAGCTTAAACGCCTCTTTCACACTCTTTCTTCGTTTCTTAGAAATTGATACAACCACGGCGGGAACAACAAAAAGTGTTAATACTGTGGCGAATGCAAGTCCTCCAATGACTGACCTGGCAAGCGGACTCCAGGTTTCAGAACCGGCTCCAAATTCAAGTGCGAGGGGAATCATTGAGAAGATTGTTGTAAGCGCGGTTAAGAGAATCGGTCGCATTCGTCGTTTACAAGCCTCAAGAAATAGATTGAGATAGTCTATATCATCATCTTTACCACGTGTATTTTGGTGAATGAAATCAACGAGTACAATTCCATTATTCACCACAATCCCGATCAGTAAAACAATACCGATATATGCAGGCACGCTTAGTGATGTGGATGTCATAAACAGGAAGATAAGAGAACCGAAAAAAGCCAATGGTACGGAAAACATAACAATAAATGGATCACGCAAATTTTCGAAAATAGAAGCCATAACCATATATGTGAGCAGTAATGCAAAAATGGCTGCTATCATTAATTCCCGGCTGCTTTGCTGCTGATCGAACACAGAACCTGTAAAGGCGTACCGATACCCGTCGGGCATGGCGATTTCGTTATCCAAAACATTGATAATTTTTTGCCGATACTCTTCCATATCCCCGCGAACCATCACGCTAACATCCAGTAATGTTTCGCGGTCTCTCCGGCTGATTCGGCTGAGGCCTTCTTCCACTGAAAAATCACCGAGAGCAAGAACAGGTATTCGCTGTTCTTCAAATTGGGCGAGTTCAAGCGAAAACAGATCCTCCCTACTCTGAAACTGATCGCGTTGAAGCTGAACCATGATGGGAATTTCACGCCCTTCATCTCTGTAATAGCCGGCGCGATTTCCGCGTGTTTGAATACCAAGCTGCGTGGCAATATTTGTAGGAGAAAATCCAGCCCGGTTGATTCGTTCTTTGTTTATTTCATACACCAGCTTGGGTTCCGGACGTGATCGCGGATTACTTACCGACATCACATTGGGATCGTCGCTTAATGCTTGTTCAAGCTGAAGAGTTAACTTCTGAAGAACGTCCATATCGGGACCAATAAGGCTGACACGAATTCCCATATTTCCAAAACCTCTTCCGGGAGCACCACCCCCAAGATTATCTACTTCGACTTTTATTTCCGGTTCTTCCAGTTCATTCTGTAATCTTGTGGCAATTTCCGTTGTTGTTTGATCACGTTGAGATTTATCAACCAGGGTAATGCTCAAACTACCGATGTTACTTTCGGTACTCCATCCTTCACGCCCAATATTGTTGATAACTGTTCGAACATTCGGATCATCCAAAAGATAATCGGAGAAATCTCTAAGTACGGTGGCTGTTCGGGCGAGTTTGGTACCCGCAGCGAGTTCCACGTCGAGTTCAAATGTACCCTGGTCACTGGCCGGGAAAAACTCTTTTTGTATATCAGTAAACAGGTAATAAGACCCGCCTATAATCAGCAGTACAGTGATGCCGATGACATATTTACGCTTTAAAATCCACTCCAGGACAGAGATATAACGAGCCTCGAGAGATTTCATCCAGTTGAGAGTAAAGCTCTTCTGCACAAACTCTTCTCGCTTCAGTAGAAGGGAAGCAAGTACAGGGATTAAAATGATAGATGCCAGGAATGAAAATGCAATGGAGATGGAAATTGTAAGTGCCAGATCTTTCGCTATGGAACCTGCAAAACCGGAGACGCCTAAAATGGGCACGAATACGGCAATCGTGGTTAATGTGGAGCCCAGCAGTGCACCCCCCACCTCTTTTGTCCCGCTCAGAGCTGCATCAAACCGGCCTTTCCCTGCCTCCAGGTGTGCGGCAATACTTTCTGAAACAACAATTGAGTTATCAACCAGTAAGCCGATGGCTAATGCTAATCCGGTAATGGAGATAATATTAAGCGTTATATCGAGTGCATACATGGCTGCAAACGTACCTGTCAGCGATACGGGAATACTCATGGCAACAACAAAGGCAATTCTCCAGCCGCCCATAAAGAGCAACAAAATAAGTACCACAACCACAAGAGCAATTAATGCAGATTGGGCCAGGTTTGATACGGAGTCCTCTATGAACTGACCCTCATTATTTAAGACCTGCATTGTTACGCTTGAGGGAAGGTCGGACATAAAATCCCCCATGGTTTGTACAACCGACTGCGTGACATCCAGCGTATTGGCGTCGGATTGTTTTTGAACTTCAACAGTCACACTGTTTCGCCCGTTAATCTCTACAATATTTTCAATCTTTTCGTAGCCGTCTTCTACATTGGCAACATCCCGAACGCGAACCGGAATACCATTTTCTATGGTGACGATTGTTTGTGCAATTTGTTCGATATTGGTGTACATCGATTCAGCCCGAATGCTGTAGCTGGTTCGGTTTGCCACCAGATTTCCGATGGGTGTTTGGCTGTTGTTTGTAGATATAGCCTGGAATACATCTTGAGGAAGAAGGTTGTGCCGGGCAAGAGATTCCTGGTTCAGGTCTACATATACGTTTCGGGTTAAACCGCCTCTTGTATCTGCCGAAGCAACTCCGGGAATCCGTTCAAACCGGGGTTCAATAAATTCTACCGCAAGTGTACGTAGTTCGTCCAATCCCAGAACATCCGATTCTACACTCAGCCTGATTACCGGGGATCGATCAGGATCGAATTGAAAAATGATTGGTTCGCTGGCTTCATTCGGCAATTCAGACCGGATACGTTCCACGGCTTCGCGAACTTTTTGCTCGGTAACCATAATATCCGTACCCGATTGCAGCCGTAAAATCATAAAAGTACTGCCCTGGCTAACATTCGATTCCAGTGTTTCTACACCTTCAACTCCCGAAATAGCAGCTTCAACAGGTTTTACCACAAGCTGAAGCATATCTTCCGGTGCTACATTAGCATAATTCACGGATACGCCCATCACCGGGATATTAAAGGTAGGATAGAGTGTAACCTTCAGGTTTGAGAGAGAAAAAACACCGAATCCAATAACCAAAAGAGACATCATGATGGCGGTTACGGGCCGTTTCAGAATTTTTTCGGTAATGGTAATTTTTTTCATTTTACTCAACCTTAAACGTTATACCTAAAATTTTGGACTACCCTTTAAGCGGATCTTCTTTGTGAACCGAATCGAAACCGGCTTTTTCTACCCAGCTGTTGATGATGTAATACATGCACGGCACGGCAAAAAGCATCAATACGGTTGACATGGCAAGACCCCCGATAACAGATCGGGCCATTGGGCTCCAGGTTTCAGCTCCCGAGCCAAGTTGCAGCGCAAGCGGGACCATTGCAAGGATTGTAGTAAAGGCCGTCATTAAAATAGGACGTAAACGCCGGCTGGCACCTTCCACAATAGCGTGGTGTCTGGATTGCCCGCGAGATTGCAAAATTTTAATGTAGTCAATCATCACAATTCCGTTATTCACTACAATACCGGTTAGCAGAACAAGCCCCACCATTGCAGTTACACTTACGGGTGTTGAAGTAATCCAGAGTATCAGAAGAACGCCGGTTACAGCCAATGGAATAGTAACAAGAATAATAAATGGCTCAACAAGACTCTCAAACATGGAGGCCATCACCATATAGGTAAGAATTCCGGCGATAATAAATGCATAAAGCAGAAACTGGAACGATTCCCGCTGTTCCTGGGCCGATCCGCCCAGTTCATACCGGTAACCCGTCGGCCAGTTCATCGACTCCAGTTGCAGCCGTGCCTGGTCGGTAGCTGTTTGCAGATCCAGTTCACCTAAATTGGCCTGAACCTCAACCATACGCTCCTGGTTAATCCGTAAGATATTGGATGGTCCTGTATATCTTTGAATACTGGCAAGGTTCTTTAATGGCATCCATCCGCCATTGGGTGTTTGAATTTGCAGTTCTTGTAGATCAGTGGATTGAGATTTATCGATAGCAGCTGTTTCCACGAGTACCTCAAATTCTATTCCCTGGTCAACAAATGTAGTGGCAATATCACCCTGAACTGCATTACTGAGAGCGTCTGCAACTTGTGAGGTAGTCATTCCCACTCTTGAAATTCTCTCTCTGTCCATCTCTACCCGTAGTTCAGGTCGTCCCTGGTCAGCAGAGCTGAATACACTTACAATCCCTTCAATATCTGTGAGTTTGTTCATCACTCCTTCGGCCAGCTCTTCCTTCACACTTTGATCGTATCCAAAAATCTGTACAATAAGTCCGGTTTCTCCGTCGGGGCTAAGCGGATCTTCCCGTACCTCGCGAATGTTGGCTCCGGGTACAATTCGAAGTTCTTCCAAAACCTCATCCGTAATTTGCATCTGAGAGCGGGATCTTTCTGAAATTGGTAACAGTTCAACACGAATTCGTCCCTGGTTACCGCCGGGATTATCGGCTCCCTCAATGCCGGTTTTGTCTCCGTAGTCGGAAACAATTAAGCGAGCTTCGGGAACTTCATCCTGGATAATACGTTCGGCCTGTTTGATAGTTCGTTCGAGTTCAAGAAGACTTACACCGGGCTCCCGTTGCACTTCAAGAATGATGAAGTTTTCATCAACCTGTGGGAAAAATTCCCCGCCAAGCAGATAATAGATAGGTAGTGATAGAAAGAGCAGGCCAAATGCTCCGGCCACCACCCAGCCACTGCTTGAAAGAGCTCTGTCCAGTTGATTTTTATACGTATTTTCAAGCCGATCGAGGCCTTTGCTCAATTTTGGTGCAACTCTTTCACTGAAAAACTCTTTTGATACTTTTGCGATCCACGTCCAAAGTTTTAAGAAAGGCCAGGCTATAGCATAAAGCAGAAAAAGAGGTATAGCTGCAATACGCGTAGACAGATTTTTCCGCCTCCAAACCAAAATTTTCTTCAACAGGTTATTTGCCGGATCTTTTTTATCTGCATTGATGAGAGTATTATCAAAAATTCTCGAACTGAGTACGGGTATTATAGTAATGGCTACCAGTACGGAAACAATCAGCGCGAATGAGATTGTTAAAGCCATATCTCGAAAGAGAAGGCCTGCAATTCCCGGTACAAATAAAATTGGCAGAAAAACGACAAGTGTAGTAAGGGTAGAAACAACCACAGGAGTGGCAACTTCCCGGGCCCCGGATATAGCCGATTTTTTACCATCTGCACCCTCCTCCCGAAACCGGAATATGTTTTCCAGGACAACTACGGCGTTATCTACAACAAGACCTACTGCGAGTGTTAGGCCAGAGAGTGAAATGATATTCAGGCTCACATCAGACATATCCATAATGCTGAATGTGGTGATGATAGAGATCGGGATGGAGATCGCCACAATGAGTGAAGAGCGGCCATTACGCAAGAATATCAATAGAATAATTACAACCAATACAATGGCCTGTAAACCTGTATATAGAAGGTTTTGAATGGACATATTGATAAAATCAGCACGGTTGGTGAGTACTGCAAGATCTACGTCGGAAGGGATGACGCTTCGAATATCATCAAGTGATTCAGCAACTCCCCCGGCTGCGGTTACAATATTACTGTCGCTCTGCTTGTAGATATTAAGAATCACACCTTCATTTCCCTGCACGCGAACATTTCCAATCGGTTGTGCGATGCCGTCTTCTACATTTGCAACATCGTTGAGATACACCGGATTTCCGGCATCCGTTATGGCAACAATACTATTCTTAATCTGATCGAGATTTCGGAAGTCACCAATCGTTCGGAGGGAAAAAACTGTTTCACCCTCCACCAACTCGCCGGCAGGTACTTGTACATTTTCTTGCTGAAGGCGGCTGGAGATGGTGGCAATATCAATATTATATCGCCTCATTTGGTCATTGCGCAGCCGCACGTTTATCTGCCTGTCATATCCACCGGCTGTCTCAGCCGAAGCGATCCCGTTAATGCGCTCAATTCGCTGTTCAATTTGTCGCGTGGCAAGTGTTCGCAGTTCGCGCGGACTCCGGGTATTCGAAGTAAGAGCCAATACAATAACCGGTTCATCATTTGGATCATAAGAAAAGACAATAGGTTGATCGACCTCATCCGGAAGCGTTCGGCGAATCATATCAAGCCGTTTCCGAACTTCGGTCTCGGCCATAAACAGATCCGTACCCCAATTAAAATTCAATTTAACAACAGACGATCCCTGGCTTGAGAGTGAGCGTACACGCCGCACACCTGAAATACTTCCTACCTGCTCCTCAACCGGGCGTGTAATTAGAGCTTCAATATCTTCGGGTGCAACTCCTTCGTACGTGGTATAGACGGTAATTGTCGGGAAAGAGACATCGGGGTATAAGTTGAGCCGCAGATTATTCAATCCATACAGGCCAAAACCGACCAGTATAATACTGATCATTAGAAACGTTACCGGGCGGTCTACTGCTAATTTTGGAAGGTTATTCATAGTACCTTAACGATTTAATTCTGTTCGGCTTGCTGCGAATCGGATTCTCCTGTACCTGCCCCGGGCTGTCTGCCGGCAGTGCCGGTGGTATCGGATGATTCTGCCGATAACGAAGGAGTACTCCCTGCTATTTGAATAGGTGAACCATCTTCAAGGCTTTGTTGTCCTGTAACCACAAGTTGGTCGCCAGGCTGCAGGCCGTTAACAACCTCAATTCGATCTCCCTGTTCAATACCCAGTTCTACATCTCTCCGAACGGCGGAAGTATCTCCCTGGGTGACAAAGGCAGAATATGATCGCTGTAATTCAATAGTTCCGGTTTCCGGTTCAATGTAGGTTTCCACTTTTTCAACCAGTGCCGATCGTGGAATAACAACTACGTTCTGTTTTGTCTGAAGGTTAATACGGGTTTGAACCAATGCCCCCTGATAAACAGATGAAGATGTATTTGTAAGAGAGATAACAACTTCGCCAAGTCCGGTTGTGGGGTCCAGCCGCGGACTTTTCATGGATACAACACCTTCGGCAATCGATTCGCCATCTGAAGAGAGTGCCATTGTTACCGGTTGCCCGATCTCTACACGCTCCCAATCGTGAATGGGCAGGAACACCCGTGTTTCGAACCCGGTAAGATTGGCAATTTCAAAAAGTGTGGTTCCGGTTGTTGCAAGATCACCCTCAGAAATAGAGCGGCTTAACACAACACCGTAAACGGGAGAAACGATATCTGTATTTTCAAGATCTTCCCTGCTTTGAGCAAGAGAAGCTTCAGCCGATTCAAACTGCGCAAGACTATTTAGATAGGTACTTCGTGCTGTTTCGTATTCTGCCCGGCTGATAACATCGCGTTCAAAAAGTTGCTCCTGCCGGCCCAATTCAGTACTGTCTCGTTCCAAAGTTGCACGTGCCTGGCGGACTTGAGCTTCGGCCTGCTGAACAGCTTCCCGGAATGGCGCTTCATAAATTTCAGCCAGTAATTGTCCCTGGCTCACATTATCGCCCAGATCAGCATGTATTTCTGTAATTCGATTGGATACCTGTGGAACAATTTCAACAAGGTCTTTTGTCTGGATATTTCCAAAAGCACTTACCTGTTCAGAAATGGTGGCACTTTGAACGGGAATAGCTTCAACACTGATAGCTTCTTGTCCTCCGGAATTACCAAATCCCCGGAATTCAGATGGTTCAGATTCCCCTCCGCCACAGGATATAAGAGCGGTTAGTAAGATGATAGTTGTGATACTTTTATAGAATGTTTTCAACGGTGTATAGTAGTTTAAATGATTACCATGTTTTCTTGCTACGATCAATAGTACGTACATTTGATGCAACTAATAACTCTTGAACGGATTTTTAGTACAATGTGTGCCAATTTTAAAAACTTATTACAAATGTCTGCTAATTTGACCATTTAGACGAAAGGCTGCCTCAATCGTTTGGTGTTTTTTATAGTTATCAAAAACTTTTTACAAAGTATAAACGGAAAAACTGAAGGAAAGCTGAATCTGGGCTGAAATCAGGAATTATTTAGAAAATAGAACTGAGCTTTTTACAAATATTTTCACACAATTGTCTCAGATCAGGAGTTATGGCACCTTTGGTGTGTGAGTCGATATCCAGTTCACCCACAAATTTATCTCCCTTCATAATTGGCACAACAATCTCAGACTGAACGTGAATACTGCAAGCCAGGTAATTATCGGCCTGGTTTACATCCTGAACTACAAATGTATCGAGAGTTTCGGCAGCTTGCCCGCAAATTCCTTTACCAAAGGGAATTTTTGTGTGATCCGTCTCCTCTCCAACATAGGGACCGAGAATTAGCATCCGCTCCTCCTCATCAGAAGCAAGATAAAATCCGGTCCAGTCGAATACGTCAATCTCCTGATCCAAGAGTTCGCAGATGGATTGAAGTTTTTCCTCTCTGTTTTCTGGTCCGTTTACAATCGTTTCGACTTCCTGTAGAATTAATTCGTTGCTCATAAAGATGGTTTCATGTTTTTGGTAAAAATAAGAAAACTCAGGTTCCTATCTATTTTCTAAAAATCGATATTCAAAATTGATATAATCATCTCTATCTTTAAAGTATGTTAGAAGGAATCGCAGAGAATATACCAGAACACACATCTACGTTGCTTGGAATTGGCGGGTTATTATTTGCAAGCTTTACGTCTCTTTTTTCTGTTGTAAATCCATTTGCGGCCATGCCCGTATTTTTGTCGCTGACGGATCGGTTTAACGATCAGGAACGAATTCAAACAGCCAAAAGGGCCAGTTTTTACATGTTCGGAGTACTCATCACCTTTTTGTTGATAGGTACCTTTGTCCTCAGCTTTTTTGGAATAACGCTGGCAGGAATTCGTGTTGCAGGGGGCTTGATAATAATGAGAGCAGCATACGCAATGCTGAATCCCGAATCAGGAGGGAGGAAACTAACCGAAGAAGACCAGGTGGCAGCTATGGAAAAAGAAGACGTTTCATTTAGTCCGCTTGCACTGCCTCTGCTCTCGGGCCCCGGTAGTATTGCAGTTGTCATTGGATTTGCAACCCAGGCTGAGGGAGTTACCGATTACCTGATTAATGGTGGTTCCATTGCCCTGGTTGTTTTGATTACCTATGGCATCCTGCGGTTAGCACCTATTTCGGCAAAATATATTGGCCCGACTGGACTGAATATTATGACACGCCTGATGGGTTTCATTGCACTGGCAATAGCTGTTCAATTTATATTGAGCGGAATATCGAGATATTTTGGAATAGTAACATAAACAGAGAGTTTAATTATGGACGAAAGACAAAAAATGCAGCACCTGTTTCAGTTCGATTTATGGTGCACCAATACATTGGTTGATAAAGTAA
The DNA here is from genome assembly GCA_034521495.1 of Balneolaceae bacterium. Classification (NCBI taxonomy): domain Bacteria; kingdom Pseudomonadati; phylum Balneolota; class Balneolia; order Balneolales; family Balneolaceae; species Balneolaceae bacterium. Next base: position 11,643 of record JAXHMK010000006.1, on the reverse strand, counting down.
CAGAACATGCACCATTTAAAGAGCAGGAAACGTGTGTTTCTCTGCTCTCGCATATCATCAATGCGCAAAAAATTTGGTTTCGCAGGGTCATCAAAAGTTCAATGGAAAATGAAGTGGGCATTTGGGAAGATCATGATCTTGAGATTCTGAAAAGTAAAGCCAAAAAGGCGAACCAGAAATGGATGGATTTTATTGCAGACCATGAAGTTAATCTGGATGCGGAAATTCAATATCAAAACTCCAGGGGAACAAGTTATAGTAATTCTGTTTGGGAGATTACAAATCACCTGATTATTCACGGGCAGCATCACAGGGCACAAATTTCACTTTTTCTAAGAAATTGTGATATTAAACCACCTGCGATTGACTATATTCATTTCGCAAGGATGTCCAAATCCCCTGAGTTATTAAACTAAATTCATTGATCACCTGGAAACGTTAGAGCAGATTACCGTAACCTTCGCGAACTATGCGTGGGGTACTCCCATGCTCGTATTGTTGGTTGGCGGAGGTATCTTTTTTCTGATATTCAGCCGATTCATGCCGTACCGAAATTTTAAGCACGGCGTTGAAATTCTCACCGGCCGATACGATGATCCCAACGCTCCGGGTGATATCAATCATTTCCAGGCACTCTCAAGCACGATGGCGGCTACCATTGGTATGGGTAATATCAGCGGGGTTGCTATTGCTATTGGCGTGGGCGGGCCGGGTGCCATCTTCTGGATGTGGATTACTGCAATTGTAGGAATGGCCACAAAATTTTTCACCTGTACGCTCTCCATTATGTACAGGGGAGAAGATAGTAACGGAAAAGTACAGGGCGGGCCTATGTACTATATCACCGAAGGGCTTGGAAAAAAGTGGAAACCATTGGCTGCGTTTTTCAGTTTGGCTGGTTTGATTGGTTGCGCACCCATATTCCAGGCCAATCAGCTCACACAAATTATACGCGATACGGTGCTTGCGGAGCATTCGCTTCTGGGTTATAACACAATGGTTTTGTCTGATTCTATCTTAACCGCTGAAGGATTTCGATTGTCAGACATCATTATGGGCATCATTTTGGTAACACTGGTTTCACTCGTCATATTTGGTGGAATTCAACGGATTGGCAGCGTGGCTTCACGAGCGGTTCCCCTGATGGTGATTATTTACGTATTTACTGTTGTGTATATACTGATTATAAATATCACAGATGTGCCACAGTATTTAGCATTAATCGTAAGTGATGCTTTCACCGGAAATGCTGCGGCCGGAGGTGCTCTTTGGGTGGTTATATCCAATGGGGTTCGCCGGGGGGCATTTTCGAATGAGGCCGGTATCGGTACCGAGGCGATGGCACACGGAGCAGCAAAAACTGTTGAACCGGTTCGCGAGGGACTGGTGGGAATGCTGGAGCCGGCCATTGATACGTTGTTGATCTGTACAATGACAGCCCTTGCACTTTTAATGACCGGAGCCTGGACAGATAACACGGTAGATGGAATCACGATGACGGCCATTGCTTTTGATACGGCAATCCCAACCATTGGTATTTATTTGCTGATCCTATGTGTTTTCATTTTCAGCATCACCACCATGTTTACCTATTCGTACTACGGATCGAAATGCCTCAATTTTCTTGCCGGGGCAGACAAGCAGCATTATTACAATTATTTTTACGTTGCAACAATTTTTCTCGGTTCCATTACCACCATCGATATTGTAGTGAACATTATTGACGGTATGTTTGCGATGATGGCTATTCCCACAATGATAGGAACTCTGCTACTGGCACCGCGGGTAGTTGATGCCAGTAAAGACTACTTTTTCAGAAAAAAACGCGGGGATTTTGATCTGTAGAATCAGGCAACTTAAGAAATTTACTTTTGATGTGAATTGCCGCAGGTGTGCGATAAATTGCACTTAGCTTGGGTACGCCGTTTAAAAGATAGCGCGAGCGTCTCGCTCGTGCTCTGAAAAATGGTCACAAGCGAGACGCTTGCGCCATACCCTCAACAAAAAAAGTGCAATCTGTCGTACACTCATTGCCGCCTATTATTTATAAATCCCGCCAAGATTCCTTACCTTTCAGAGCTTATAAATAAATAGAAGTTCAGACGTTAGGGCGGAAGAAATTTCTCTCTAATAAATAAATGAAATAACCTAAGATTTTGAATCATCATGGCAAAAGAATTTGATGTTTGTGTTATTGGAACCGGCCCCGGGGGCTATGTTGCAGCCATCAGGGCAGCGCAGTTAGGATTTAAGACAGCAGTTGTAGAAAAAAGGCATTTAGGGGGTGTATGCCTCAATATTGGTTGTATTCCAACCAAAGCTCTTCTCCGTTCAGCAGAAGTATTTGAATCAATCACCCATGCATCGGACTACGGTGTAGATGTGAAAGATTTCTCTGTGAATTTTGAGGGGGTGATCAAACGAAGCCGGAATGTGGCCAACAAAATGAGTAAGGGTGTTCAGTTTTTGATGAAGGCCAATAAAATTGAAGTGTTTGAAGGAACCGGTGTCTTTACATCAGGTGATGAACTATCTATTCAGAATGATGATGGTAAAGAACAGGAAACGGTGAAAGCTGATCACTTTATCATCGCAACTGGAGCACGTCCGCGAGAACTTCCAAATCTGGAGATTGATGGCGAGATGATCATCGATTCAGAAAAAGCGATGCAGCTTGAGAAACAGCCTGAGAAGATGGTCATCATCGGGGCCGGTGCGATTGGTGTTGAGTTTGCTTACTTCTACAACACTATCGGTACAGATGTAACTTTGGTTGAGCTTCAGAAAACGGTTGTTCCTGTTGAGGATGAAGATATTGGTAAGGAACTCGGAAAAATCTACAAGAAAAAAGGTATTGAAGTGCTGACCGAAAGCACTGTTGAAAAAGTAGAGAAGAAAGGCAAAGGCGTGAAAGTGACCATCAAAACAGAAGATGGTGAAAAAGAAGTTGAAGCCGATGTTGTTCTCTCTGCAGTTGGAGTAACCGGAAACATCGAAAATATTGGTCTTGAAGAAGCCGGGGTAGAAACGGAAAAAGGTTCCATTAAAGTGGATAAAGAGACCTATCAAACCACGGCGGAAGGAATTTATGCCATCGGTGATGTGATTGGTGCTCCCTGGCTGGCTCATAAAGCCTCTCATGAAGGAATTGTTTTGGCTGAATTGTTAGCAGGTGAAAATCCAATTCCAGTGAACTATAACAACATTCCGGGCTGTACCTACTGCGAGCCACAAGTAGCATCAGTTGGATACACTGAAGCACAGGCTAAAGATGAAGGCTATGATGTGAAGGTCGGGAAATTCCCATTCTCTGCCAGCGGGAAAGCAACCGGACTCGGCCACGAAGAAGGATTTGTAAAAGTTGTTTTTGATGAGAAATATGGCGAATGGCTTGGCTGCCACATGATCGGTTCACACGTAACCGAACTGATTGCCGAAGCGGTTGTAGCCCGCGATCTGGAAACGACCGGGCATGAGATTATCAGCGCTGTTCACCCGCATCCAACAATGAGTGAAGCGGTGATGGAGGCTGTAGCAGAAGCTTACGGCGAAGGTGTTCATCTGGGCTCAAAGCCGAAGAAGAAATAGAGTTGAGTCAGATCCGCGAAGTTTTGAAAACTTCGCGGATCTTTTAACTAATAAGAATAAGCCACCTCATTAATCGTCTTCAAAAGCGACTTTTCATCCTCTGTATCTCCCAAAAGCTGCCAGATCATAATACCAGAAGCCTCTCTTTTTGCTAAAACCGTTTTTCTTATAATGGTTGGAATACCGTTGTAATAGAGAGTGTAGCCGCCTGGCATTCTCAGTTCATCCACCCATTCGGAACCCGGATAACGAGCTGTTATCTCATCATAATTCATACTTCTTGGCGGGGAGTCGGGCAAGGTGCTGAAAGCATATCCATAGAATGGCACACCCAGTACAATCTTCTCCTTTGGAATATTTCTCACCTTATTAAAATATTCAAGATCCTCAACTGCATTTTGATAGGTTGAATGCGGGCCTGGCTGATCGGGCCTCCACGGTCCTGTTCGGTCGTATACCATTATGTTCATAAAATCATACTGGGCAAGCGCTTTGTCTGTCAGCTGATCTTTGTAATATACAGCGATAGCCGAAGTCATCATCTTATTGTGTCTACGCAGCTCGTTGCCAAGTTCAATCACAAAAGGTTCGTAATTTTCGTCGATGGCACTTCCTTCAAGATCTACATCCACACCGTCAATATTGTACTCCAAAACTTCATCAACCAGGTTGTCGATCAAAGTTGACCGGTACTTGTCCGTAAGAAGGTGCTCGTAATGCGGGTAATTTCCGCCGCCTCCTATCGAAAACAGGATCTTCACATTGTGCCGATCTGCTTCATCAATAAAATTGGATAATCCAGAAAGATCTGCGTTATAATTGCCGAGAGAATCGGGATTCAGAAACCACAGATTGATATGAGTAACCTGGTTAAAGGGTACATTGGAAGGGTCTACTTGCAGTGCAGTATCCAATGAGTAATATCCTACAATTCTGAAGTTATCCTGTTTGCTTTTTGGTGATATTTCAGATCTGTCATTTGGGTCCTTTTGAACCTGTTTTTGTGAGGTACATTGCACCAATAGTAAAGAGGTGAGTATAAGAGATAGTATGGTCTTAAATCGATATTTACAGAGCATATAGGTGTAGTTCTTTGAGAAAAAATAATGATGATATACACATAATCTTAACAATGTTAGGGTATATTAATAATAAAGAGACACTCCTACTACAGTGTATGATAAAAAACTACAGAGAGGTGACACATTATGGATGACAAAAGATTAAATCCCGACCACAAAATTCGTACTGAGCCTAAAAAAAACCTGCGAAACTATTACACAATTTTTCTCGAAATAGGCCTCATTGGAGCGTTATTGATCCTTACAGTTCTTACTAAGGTTCATTTCAGTACCGGAGAAACAGAGATGCCGAACCTTCAGGAGCAAGAGGCAGTTGAAATGGAAGAGATTGTTCAAACAAAACAAGAGATAAAAGTTCCGCCACCTCCCCGGCCACCGGTTCCGGTAGCTGTACCTAATGATGAAATCGTTGAAGATGTGAACATTGATATCAACGCGGAACTGGATTTTAACCAACAACTTGAACTGCCTCCCGCTCCGCCTAAACAAGCTGATGAAGGAGATAAGGAGGACGAAGAAGAGGAGTTCTTTGTACTGGTTGAGCAGATGCCTGAATTGATTGGGGGAATTCAGAGTCTGCAGGAAAAAATTAAATACCCGGAAATGGCCATTCGGGCAAACATTGAAGGGCGTGTATATGTCCAATTCATCGTTAATGAAAAAGGAGAAGTAGAGAATCCAAGAATAATACGTGGAATTGGCGGAGGTTGTGATGAAGAAGCACTTCGTGTTGTGAAGACAGCGAAATTCAAACCAGGTTTGCAGCGCGGCCGGCCGGTTCGGGTTCAATTTAATTTACCTATTATTTTTAGACTTCAAAGCTGATAGCCAAGAGATAAATAAGTCATCTTTAATGTAGTTGAAGGAGATAATCGTGAGGTGGGTTTAGGAATGAACCCACTTCACATTTTTTAGTTATCTTTCCTGCATGAAGAGACTTTTGGATGTATATGATCTTGGCAAAGCAGAATACCGACCCGTATGGGATCTGCAGAAACGAGCTCAAAAACTGTTGATTAAGAAAAAAAGAGGAGAACTTTCAGGTTCTGAAGAACTGAATGATATTCTTTTTTTTGTTGAACACCCCCATGTTTATACACTTGGTAAAAGTGGTGATTCCGCCCATCTGCTCAAAACTCTTTCAGAACTCTCCAAAATTGATGCGGAATATATAGAAATAGACCGTGGTGGGGATATTACATATCACGGACCGGGGCAAATTGTTGGCTATCCTATCCTCGATCTCGATCAACATTTCACAGACATACACAAATACCTGAGATATCTTGAAGAAGTGATCATTCGTACCTGCGCTGATTTTGGTGTAAAAGCCGGTCGTATAGAAGGTCTTACAGGAGTTTGGGCAGGCGATGAAAAAATATGCGCAATGGGCATTCGTTGTTCAAGGTGGGTAACCATGCACGGTTTTGCACTGAATGTGAATACCGATTTAAGCTATTTTAAAAACATTGTACCCTGCGGAATAGATGATAAAGAGGTTACCAGTTTATCTGAATGCACAGGTCGGTATGTGAGTGAAGAAGATGTTAAAAAGAAAATCCTGAAACACTTTGCCGAAGTATTTGATGTTGAGATCAACAAACAGGATTCTGTACCTGAACCGTATTTGCAATTTTCGTACCTTTAGATTGAAATTTAAAGCCATTTGGCGTAGGTAAATTTATGATTAAAGAACTTGATGTAATTGACAAAAAAGGACCCGGCCAGCGCCGGCCTGATTGGTTAAGAGTAAAGCTACCCTCCGGCAAGAAATTCAAAGAGGTTTCGCAAACCATTAGCGACCATGATTTGAACACAGTTTGCTCCGAAGCGCGATGTCCAAATATGGGAGAATGTTGGGGAGCAGGAACGGCCACTTTTATGATTTTGGGAGATGTTTGTACACGTTCCTGTTCATTTTGTGCGGTAAAAACAGGTCGTCCGCCGGAAGATTTAGATTGGGATGAGCCGCAGCGAGTGGCTGATGCTGCAAAAAAAATGCAATTAAAGCATGTTGTTCTTACATCTGTAAACCGGGATGAACGAAAAGATGGTGGTGCACCGATTTTTGCAGAAACCCATAAGGTTTTGCGTGAAATGATTGAAGGTGTAACGATCGAATCGCTTATTCCCGATTTTCGTGGCGTTTGGGATGCCCTGCAAATTGTAATTGACACCCCGCCCGATGTGTTGAGCCACAACTTGGAAACTGTTCCAAGACTCTACAGAAATGTTCGCCCACAGGCGAAATATGAACGATCTCTCGAACTTCTGAAACGGTGTAAAGATCAGGGCCTTCGCACAAAAACCGGAATTATGGTTGGGCTCGGAGAAACCCGTGAAGAGGTTATTCAGTTGATGCAGGATTGTGTTGATCATGATGCTGATGTATTGACTATCGGGCAGTATATGCAGCCAACCAAGATGCATCATCCCGTGGTAGAATGGGTACACCCCGACCAATTTGCAGAGTATAAAGAAATTGGAGAGACGTTAGGGCTCGAGCATGTGGAAAGCGGTCCCCTTGTTCGCTCTTCTTATCACGCCGAACGGCATGTCTGATATTTTTATCTGATCAGTTCGGTTCTGCAGATTCGTTCACTTATATTTTATAACAGTAAATATTAAACGGAAACGCTGCCAATGCTGTCACTCGTAGTTGTAATAACAGTCAGTTACTTGATTGGAGCTATTCCCAGCTCACTCTGGACTGGAAAACTATTCTTCAAAGTAGATATTCGTGACCACGGCAGCGGAAATGCCGGTGCAACAAATACATTCAGAATTTTAGGTTGGAAAGCAGGTACTTCTGTTTTACTCTTTGATTTTGGAAAAGGATTGCTGTGTACCACTTTGGTAAGCAAGCTCGCCTGGAGAATAGGTGATGGACCCATTGCTTTATATCCGGGATGGGAGCTGGAACCGATGCTTTTAATTATTTGTGGTGTGGCAGCCGTTGTTGGGCATATGTTTCCGGTTTATGCTAATTTTTCGGGCGGAAAAGGCGCAGCTACAGCTTGCGGGATGCTATACGGAATAGAGCCTATCTCCATAAGTATTTCATTAGCAGTATTTTTGATCCTGATGTTTTCAACCCGTTATGTTTCAGTTGGGTCAATTTTCGGTGCTCTTACATACCCAATCACGCAACTTATTCTGAGATATGGAATTGGTTGGGATATTGACGGAAGTATACTCTTGTTTAGCAGTGCGCTTGCTATTGCAATTATCGTTAAACACAAAGGAAATATTAAACGGTTGCTAAACGGTACCGAAAACAGGGTCAATTCATTCAAGCCGGCAAAAGGCAGACTCAATAAAGAACAACAAACTGCAGCGTGAAGAAAATCAGCATTATAGGAGCGGGAAGTTTTGGAACTGCCATTGCCGTTGTTTTAGGACACAGCGGTTATTCCATTACTATTTGGGCACGAGAGAAAGAGGTGGTTGAAGGTATTAACCAAAATGGATTGAATCCGGAGTATATCTCTGATGTGGAACTTCCAAAAGCGGTAAGTGCCAGTTATACCATTCAAGAAACTATTCAAGATTCTGAAATGGTTGTGTTTGCAACTCCATCCCATGCACTTCGCGAAGTTGCGGGAAAAGCCAGGGATTTTTTTACCGGTGATGAAATTGTCGTATCTGTTGCAAAGGGAATTGAACAAGATAGTTTAATGACCCCCTCACAGATTTTGGTTGATGTGTTAGATGGAGTTGTTTTGGAGGATCAAATAGGAATCCTAACCGGTCCCAGTCATGCCGAGGAGGTCAGTAAGTTCAAGCCAACGGCAATCACTGCATCTGCTTATTCACAGAGGGCAGCCCGCATTATCCAGGAAACCTTTATGACCCCCATGTTCAGGGTGTATCTGAATCACGATATTTTAGGCGCTGAGATTGGCGGAGCATTGAAAAATATTATGGCCATTGCAGCGGGAATTATCGATGGAGCCGAACTTGGAGATAACGCCAAAGCTGCACTTATGACCCGGGGACTCCACGAAATGAAACGAATGGGATGTGCTCTCGGTGCTTCGCAGGATACATTTTCTGGCCTGACAGGAATGGGTGATCTGATTGTAACCTGCACAAGCGAGCATAGCCGAAATCGTTATGTGGGATATAACATTGGGCAGGGAAAGTCGTTAGTTGAAATCACATCGGGGATGAATATGATAGCGGAAGGTGTGAAAACAGCAAAATCCGTGACTCAATGGTCCCGACGGAATAATGTTGAAATGCCAATTACAAATGCTGTTTTCAAAGTATTATTTGAAAATATGGACCCCAAAGACGCTGTGAACGAACTAATGACCCGGAATGCCAAAGATGAAATTATGATCTGAGCCTACATTCTGATGGCCAGGTTAATCCCCTTATGACTCTTGCTTACTCTTCATAAGGAATTCAAATCGAACCCCGATTTTCAATAAAATTTTAATACTATGATGCTGCCAAACGGAGAAATCACCATTTCCAGCATGACCCCATCAGATCTTCGTAATCTGATTCAAACGGGTGAAGGAATGTATCTTGAGTTTAAAAAGACGACTCCTTCAGAAAATAAAATTGCACGTGAAATTGGCGCATTTGCAAATTCAAATGGCGGAACTATTCTTATTGGGGTTGATGATCACAAAAATATAACAGGTGTGAGAGCATATTTTGAAGAGGAGTATGTGCTTCATAAAGCTGCTTATGAACGCTGTGTACCGGCTGTAAAGATAGAAATTGAATTGATTCATTGCGGAAACCAGGATGTGATGGTGGTTAGAGTACCTGAAGCAGAAAAAAAACCCGTTTACAACAAAAGCAAGAAGAAGAGACTTGTATTTGTTCGGCGGGACGATAAAAGTGTTCTGGCAAGCGATGAGCAAGCTGAAATTCTGAAAATGAAATATTCGGATGAAGGTGTTACGTTTGAATATGGTGAGCGCGAGCAGATGCTCTTTCGATATCTGAATGAATATGGGGAGATCACCGTTTTAAAATACTCCCAACTGATAAATGTTACGACCTATCGTGCCTCAAAAATTCTCGTTAACTTAGTGAGTGCCGGGGTACTAAAACTTTTTAATCGATCAGAAACTGATTATTATACATTTTCACACACAACGAAGTAACCTATGGCTCTTGAAGAAGAAAATTTAGATGATGTAATTTCGTCTTTAATAGATGAAGTTGATGAAGACGAAAGTACGGCCGCCGAACCGGAACAAGCAGTAAAAACAACCAACCAAAAACCGGTAATGCTGACTGAACGAGCTGCCAGACAGGTTCGTGAGATCAAAAAAAATGAGAGCCTGGAGGAGAATCTATATCTGCGAGTAGCAGTGGAAGGTGGCGGATGCTCCGGCCTGAGCTATAAGCTTGGATTTGATATCAAAACGGATGAAGATAAAGTGGTTGAAAGCCAGGGAATGGAAATCATCATCAATCCAAAACATATGATGTATCTCGAGGGAATTGAGATTGACTATCCCGATGGGTTGGATGCTCGTGGTTTTACGTTTGATAATCCGAATGCCAGCGAATCTTGTGGCTGTGGGTCGTCGTTTGCTGTGTAAGTACCACGGCTCGCCTCGAGCCGATTTTCATAACCATGCAAGTTTATTGTTTATGGCGATTTATCCTCAACCCTCCCAGTAATCAACCTTACCCCTCGTTTAAATGTAATGTAGTACCAACTCCATTCGGCAAATACGCGAAACCGATTTCTGAAACCAATCAGGAAAGATGTGGATGAAACACCAAAGTAGCCATGCAATGAATCCGCTGAATGTAAATCCGCGAACTTCAGCCACGGCTTCAGCCCGCCCGATGGTGGCCATGGTTCCCTTATCCACATAATGAAATGGTTTCGCATTATTTACAGGTTTATCGCTTTTGATGAGATCCCCACATATCGCCCCATCTGAAGAGCCACGGGTGCAAGTCCGGGCAGCGGATTACCATCCTCATCCTTAAAGTGAGCGGCATCACCAATCACAAAAATACTGTCTGAACCGGGAATTGTGAGGTTTCTGTTGACCATTGCCCGGCCCATTTTATCTGTTTCGCAATCGAGAACTTTTATAAGTGGAGATGCTATGACACCGGCAGCCCAAATCATGTTTGCAGTTTCAATAAATCGCTCTTCAATCTCGATTCCATCTTCCCGAATGTTGTGTAACGGGACTATTCAGCAATACACTTACTCCCATTTTTTCCAGATCTTGCTGGGCTTTTTCAGAAAGTTCTTCAGGATACCCATTCAATACGCCAACGGCCGCTTCAACAAGGTACACCTCGGTTTCATCGATTGAAAGCGACTTAAAATCTCTCATCATATTTCGTTTTGCGATCTCGGCGATGGCCCGGCTGCTCAATCTCGGTTGGTCCCGCGCCAATTACACACATTCTCAAATAGGGCTTGCGCTTCTCTTTGTCTGATATTTGATCTGCTTTTTCGAGCGATACCAAAATTCTCTCTCTAATTTCGAGGGCGTTGCCCAGTGTTTTCAAGCCGGGAGCATGTTCTGCCCAGTCATCATTGCCAAAGTAGTTGTATTGGGCTCCGGGTGCTAAAATAAGGTGGTCAAACTTTTGGGAATCTCCGTATTCGAGCTGGACGATTTTAGAGTTTTTATCAATATCTACAACTTTGTCCATCACCGTTCGGATATTGTTGTAATTCCCAAAAATACCGCGAATTGGCATGGCAATATCACCCGGTGAGAGAGCTGCTGTTGCAACCTGGTAAAGGAGAGGTTGGAAAAGATGGTGATTCTTTTTATCAATCAAAATCACATTGTATGTACTCTTCCTGAGCGATTTTGCCGCCGCAATTCCACCAAAACCGCCGCCTATAATTACCACAGTTTTACGGGTAGATTCCATACTAATTCAGCTTTGCTTTTGCAGATTCTACAATTGAATAGATCTCTTCTTCACTAACGGTGTGTCTTGAACCGCAGTAATGACAAACCAT
>JAXHMK010000005.1 GCA_034521495.1 Balneolaceae bacterium | reverse complement strand
ATTAGAGTTATCCGTATCAAATTTGTTTCTTCAATTTCTGGAAAATAATTCAGCGTCACAGTCTATAGAAATTAAAAAATCGCATTTATTATCTATTATGAGATGCTCGTAAATGTGAGAAACGAATTTTATATTATTCTTGTCTCATATAATTGGACATTAAAAGAAGGGAAATGTTAGCGTTGAAGAACAAACATCGTTGGTTTACTATTTTGATTCTGATAATTGCAGGAGGTTTTGTCCTTCAATCCTGTAATGAATCTTTAGAAATACCAGATTTTACAGAATCAAATACGGGCCCCTACATTCTGAATGTTCGCCACATGGAATTTATTAAAGAACATCGGGATTCTCTGCCTATCGTATCGAGAGATTATGATCTATTAATCAGTGGCGCTGATCGACTACTGGATGAAGAGTTTGCTTATGTAACTGACAAAGAGAAGCTCCCTCCAAGCGGAGATAATCATGATTATATGAGCCTTTCAAGATATGCCTGGCCGAATGACTCAACAGGTGTTTATGATGATATCAGAGACGGCCAAACGAATCCCGAAATTTATGATTATGACCGCCCAAAACTTGCACGATTTTCATCTGCCGTATATGCACTCAGTCTTGCCTATTTTTATACTAATCAAGAGAAATATGCTGAAAAGGCAACTGAACTCATCAAAGGTTGGTTTTTGAATCCCTCAACCCGCATGAAACCAAATATGAAATATGCTCAGGTTGCCTTAGGCGTAAACGACAATCAGGGCATGGCTCAGGGAATCATTGATGCAAACGACTTTATAAATGTTATTGAGGCCATTAGCCTTCTATATAACAGCCATCACTGGACCCATAACGACCATGTAGAAATGAAGAAGTGGTTTTTTAAATTCACAAGGTGGATCATACAAAATTATAACGCTGATGCTTTTGAGTCTACCAATATTTCAACATGGCTGGATGTTCAAAGAGCTGTTTATTTCTTGTTTACCGAACAGAAGCAATACTTGAATTCATCATCACACATAATGCCTGTTAAACAAAAAATTGATACGCAGTTAACTGCTGATGGAGCATTGCCGAATGAGAAATCACGTGTCAGGTCTCAGCATTATGTGTACTATAACTTGCGTGCCTACATGAATTTGGCTCTCGTTCGGAAAAACAGGACGGGACAAGACCGCGACTGGCCGGATTTAGCTTCTCAAAATTACGCCGGACTAAGACCAGCCCTGCAATCACTCATCTCTTACCTGAATGGAGCTGATGCTTCGCAATACTTTAGCGAGTCAGAAAACTTCGATAACTGCCGCTACCTGGATATATTCAAACCGGCGGCAATCGCTTTCGAATCAGAAGAGTACGATATGATTTCGCAGCAATTACTGAAAAGCGGCTGCCGTGATCCAAATCTAACGCTCGTTTTTCCAAAACTTTCGGATATCAAAAGAGAAACCATCAGATAATCCTTTTTTGATTTTATTCGTCAACCTGTTTTTTGGCAAAATTGTATAGCTCAATATCGTATTTACAAATCTCTCTGATCTGAGCCAATGCCTCCTTATCAAAAGATTGCTCTTCTGTGAAATCCGCCGTTTTGTTTTTGTGAGGAACGCGAAGCTTCATTCCAGTTTCATTGTAAAAAACCGACTTGAAGCTCTCCAACTCTTCAAGTATCCCAAGCAGGTTTATCTTTTTGAGATTTTCTTTCGAAATATCTACCAACTCTTCATCTGTTTTCCCACTCTCGTCTGTTGAATAACCACTTAAGTATCGAAGATATTCACGTCCTGACTTCTTTCCCAAATCGGACTCGAGGTAATCCGAAAACTCCATTTCAAACTTGCAGTGTTTGCTCGATTTATGATAATTATACAAATACTTTGATATAAATCGCTGAACCGGATCTCTGAGTATCGTCATCAACAAATACTTATGATTTGAACCGTTAAAAATTTGCGATGAATATGGAACATGTCCGGCAATACATTTGTAGCCTGCTTCCATTGCATAGGCTGCCACAGATTCACGAAGATCGTAGCATTGCTTGAAGCTTTTAAAATTATCACCGAATTTTTTCTCTGCTGCCCGCAGCGAACTCCCCGCCTCTATTTTAAAAAAGTTAAAAGGATATTTTTTCCGAAGTGCATAGATCACCGATGTTCCGCCTGTTTTAGGAATATGCAGGAAAAAGATATACGGCTTATTCCTTGTTGGCAGATTTTTTAATCGGTCAGTTATCTGTCTTAAATCCATTGAATGTTTAGCGACCATTTACAGGTTCATATTTTGTGATTATATGGAATAACGAATTGGATTCATAAGAAATAGGGTTTTAAATAAAATACTTTTACCATCCGTTGAATATTTATTTATTACTTTCTTGTTGATTATGACAGACACTGCTAAGGTATTTTCGGTTGAACTATTTTAAGCCCGGTATGAAATTTATTTGCTATATTTTTTCAATCTTATTGCTCTTCGGGATACCAAATTGTTCTCTGTTTGCACAAAGTGCGTCGGATGATAATTTAAAAATTTTTTCAGCTTACGAAGAGGTTCTTGAACATGCTGAACTCAAAATGAGAGAAACACTGGAAGAGCTATCGTACAATTCCAAACTTCACCCTGCTCACACCGACAGACAAACCGGCAAATGGGTTAAGGAATACTTGGGACGCGAGCGGTGGACAAGTGGTTTTTTTGCCGGATCCATGTGGTATTTGTACAAACTGACTGCAGATCCATTTTGGAAAGAACACGCTATTCAATGGACCCGAGACTTGGAATCTGAAGCCTATAAAACCTCGGATCATGATACCGGATTTCGAATTTTTAACAGCTTTGGAAATGCCTATAAAATTAAAGAGGGCAGATATTATCTCAAAACCACACTTCAGGGTGCGGCAACATTAGCCAAACGGTTTAATCCCGAAATCGGTGCTATAAAATCCTGGGATTGGGTGGGAAATTATCCTGTTATTATCGATAATTTGATGAACCTGGAACTTTTGTTCTGGTCGGCCGATGTAGCTGGCAGAGATGAATGGTATGAAATTGCACGTACTCACGCAGAAACCAGTCTGGAACATCATCTCCGGGAAGATGGCAGTACTTATCATGTTGTTGATTTTGCCGATTCCGGAGCGGTAAACTGGAAAGATACATTCCAGGGGTACGGAGCCGAATCGGTTTGGACCCGCGGACAATCCTGGGCTATCTATGGATTCACTATGATCTACAGATTTACAGGTGAAAAAAAATTCCTGGATGCTGCCCAATCCAGTGCGGCCTATTTTATAGAAAATTTACCCGAAGATTTTGTACCTCCCTATGATTTCCTGGAACCGGAACCGTCAGTCCGTACCAAAGATGCTTCAGCGGCGGCAATTACCGCTTCAGGATTGTTTGAGTTATACACCTTTACAAATAACAAGGAATACTTCAACACAGCCGTTAAAATTTTGCTGTCCCTCTCATCCAAACCATACTTGACAAAAAATTCCGATATCAGCTCAATTCTTAACAAGTCCACCCTGCACCGCGGGCAGGGAAACCTGGGTACCTCGTATGCCGACTATTACTTTCTTGAGGCAATTGTGCGATACAGAGAACTTACAAATGCCCGTTTTCCTGATATTGAAAAAGAAGCTCTGTTTTTCCTCGACCAAAATTATCCCAATCCATTTAACAATTCTACCGTCATTTACTATTCAATTGAAGAAGAGGGAGAGGTGGATCTGTCGGTTTACAACCTCACCGGACGAAAAGTTCAAACCCTTGTCAATCGCTTTCGGTCACCGGGAACCTATCGAACCAATTTTAACGCATCCGGGTTATCTTCGGGCGTTTATTTATACCGATTGAAAGCGAATGGCCAGGCATCAACCAAAAAAATGATTGTAGTTGAATAAAGAAATCTCAATCTCTTTTACGATTTTCGAAAAATGCAGATCTGGAATACTCTTTTAAAAATGATAGCTGTTCTAAAATACCAGAAGCATAGAGGTGGAACCAAACACCCATTTTGTAGTTATCAAACTCAGCTTGATACCGATCAGGATTTAATTTCTTGATTTTTGAAACAGATGGCGGTTTCAGGGAGCGTAATAAGTTATAGAACCAAATTCTTCGTTCCGTTTCCTCTTTCCATGTATAATAATATCCCTTGCCAGTACGGATTCTTTTTTGATATAGTTTACCAGCGGGCCGCGCAAACTTTCTGACGACTGCATGCTCGCAGTAAATGATTGAAAAACCGTTCTCTTTGGCTTTGAGAGTCCACCGTACATCTCCGCCAGATCTCACTCCCTCTTCAAATAAACCGATCTCATCAAACACTTTTCTCTTTACAAATAGATTGGCAGTATAAGCAGCATCCCTTTCCTGTATAGCTTTTCTCATGTTGATGGAGGTCAGGGCATCCACAATTTTTCCCGCGGTTATTTGATCCTGAAAATCAAAAAGTACCTTGCCTCCCACTATATCAGCATTGGAATCCAAAAGTGATGAGACCCCTTCCTCCAGCCAATTTTCTTCTGGAGTTGAATTTGCATCAACAAAAACCAAGACCTCCCCTTTTGACTGCTCAATACCTCGATTTCTCGCAGAATAAGGGCTATTTACATACTCGCTTTCTTCAAGCAGAATATTCCTTGATAAAAATGACTCCGGGAAGTTGAATTGATTATCGGATCCGTTATCAATAAAAATCAGTTCAACATTGGTTGACGGATAGGTTTGGTTCCGCAGTTTCTCTTCAATTTTGATCACCTCATCCTGGTTATTAAAGAATGGAATAATCACCGATATAATCGGATATTGATTGTTTAGTTCCTGTTCATCCATTAAATCAAAAGCTCATTTATTTCAGATCCGAAAAGTCTTTGCGAGGCTTTGCGGTTCTCTTCTATGTCCATATCACAGAGCCTGATATGCCTTGACCGTATCAACACCAATCTCTTCCCATTTCATATAGTGATTGGCATACTCCTTATTTTTAATACCATGACCAGATCCGGCTAATTCAAATCCGGCAGTTATGGCATCACTCACCGAGTTCAAATCTAAAGGATTGAATATGGGATTTCCTGTCTTCTTTAATGTCTCTCCAATCACTCCATATCCCGGACCTGTGACAACTTTTCCGAAGGTAAATCCAAGAGCCACATTTCCTGAATTCAGGGTATTGATCCGTGGGATAAATACAAGGTCGGCAGCCTTCAGATAAACCTGAACCTCCTCAAAAGCAATGGTTTTTTCATCCGTTCTGATGCGACTGTTAAATATATTGGTGTATAATTTTTTTCTCGTAATATAATGATCCGGCTCCGAACGATATGGATTGGGAATGGACCCGGTAATCAAATAGATACTATTTTCAACATCCGTTTTTTTGAAAGCATCAATTCCCAATTCCAGTTCAGCTTTGGAACGAACGGCACCGAAAGACAACAGCACTTTATCTCGCTCCCGGATGTTTAACTTTTTCCGGCACTGAGCTCTTTCCCTATCATTCGGGAAAAAACTATAATCGCCATGCGGAATTGTAAAAGATGGCTTCCCTCTTGTTTCATCCGCGTACTCATTTTCCAACATTTTTTCCGAGAATTCACCCAGATGAATAAACCCATCAGTGAGTTTATAGATATCCCTGTAAAACATATCAAAAATTCCTGACTGATCTTTATGGGGTTTTTCATTGTGAATAGTCAGCATGATCCGCGCACCCGTTCTCTTTTTCTCTTTAATTGCATTCAAGACCTTTTCAAAATGCCTGTCTTCGAGAAGATCTGTCCGGGACATATCCGGCAATTGATATTTAACAAGCAGTTCCGGCCAGTGCAGGTGTATTACATCCCATTCCCCCGGCTCATACAACCAACCATACCCATGCTGTATTTTTTGGACATCATTTAACCTATTTAACTCTCTCAATAACAGAAAAAGATAGGGATTTTTCATTCCTGTTGTAGAAACCTCATATGGAACC
>JAXHMK010000004.1:300000-592586 GCA_034521495.1 Balneolaceae bacterium | reverse complement strand
TTAAACTCAGTATTGTAATTCCTGTATTCAACGAACAAAAATTTGTTGAAAGCTTAATTTATCGTGTTTTTTCAAGCGAACTTCCCGATGAATTTCGCGAGAAGAATTCTGTAGTTGGATGGTGTTATCGCATGAACGAAAGCTGAAGAAGTTGAAGCAAGAGAGATATCATTCTTTGTTTCTTCACTAAAAAATGAATAAAGGCGGAACCCTTCATACCGGTTTTAGAGGCTTCTGGCGATTATATCTTGATCCAAGACTACGCCCACCCCCAAAGACGACCGGAAAGAATATCCCTAACTTTTAAAACCCATCATAGAAGCAAATGCCGATGTCGTTCACGGCAGCCGGGTTGATCAGCGGAGATCACACAGGACCTCCACTATTGGCATACAATTGCCAATCAAATTATAACCCGGTTTTGTAATATGATTACAAATCTGAATCACACGGATATCGAAGTTTGTTATAAGTAATTTGAAGACCTACAGCATCTTAACCTGAAAGAGAAAAGATTTGGATTTGAGCCGGAGGTAACCATCAAACTCTCAAGATTACGTCCTAAACCTGTATTTTATGAAGTCGGTATTAGTTATAAAGGGCGTACATATGAGGAGGGAAAAAAAATTAATTGGAAAGATGGTGTATGGGCGCTTTGGTGTCTTTTCCGGTATGCATTTACACCGGCTCAAAAAATTAATATAAATTAACTGTGAATATTATTTAAAAAACATTCATGGATTCATGCTCCATCGTCATTCCCGTTTATAAAAGTACAAAGAGCGTAGAAACTCTGGTAGAACAAATTTTTGAGCTCGGGAGCAGATTCAGCAATCATTTGAAGTAATTCTCGTCAACGACAGCCCTTTCTTTCTTGATACTGTTCGAACTTTAAAGCAATTAACTGAGAATCTTCATCTAATTACTATCACACTACGAAAAAACCAGGAGAAAGCATACAGCTCTTCTTGTGGGATTAAAAAGTGCACGGGTAATTATATTATCACAATGGATGATGATCTACAGCACCCGGTTAAAGAGATTCCAAAACTGCTTTCGGCCACTAAAGAGAATGAAGACTTGGAAGTTGTTTTTGGATAACCACCTCTCAGCAAAAAAAAGCACAGTCTTTGGCGAAATATTGGAAGTTATTTTATCAGCAGTAAGGCTGACTCTCTCATCAGAAACGCCCAAAAAACATTTACAAGTCAGCTTTTCGAATTAATGAGCAAGGGACGTGAAGGAGATTGTTAAGAAATTACAATGCCATGCCCGCTGTATCGAGCCTATTGGTTAATGCTACTTCTAAGTTGCAAATGTTGAGGTTGAACACCACTAACGTACCTACGGAAAAAGCCAATACACCCTGCGAAAACTTATCTTAGCTTGAGCCCTAATAGAGTTTCATCGATTATTCAGCCTTGAAGGCCCTGGGAGGATTAGGAGTTTTTGGGTTTTCCTTTTCGGTTGTCTTTATACTCTACACCTTACTAAAAAGAAAATTGTTTTTGGCAATTCTTTTCCGGGTTATGCTTCAACCGTTATTCTTATCAGTTTCTTTGGCGGTTCGTAACCTGTTGGCCGTTGGTATTATCGGGAATACCTATTGCAATTTAAGAGAGCAGCAAAAATGGGATTTAGACGACTACATTAAAGAGATCGATGAAATATTTCATACACCAGAGAGGTGATTTTTAAATATTTTCTCATCTGAAAGCATAAAGAGAAAGGCAGCCTTACCAACCTGTCGGTATACATATCTGCATTTGGCAACTCCGGCCTACGTATCGATCCTTATAAAATTTGCTCTTATGCAGGCATTGATAATGGATATGCCAAAATATTGTTCGTTTTCAGATAATCGATCAATCCGGATCTTTCTTTCTCCGATGAACAAACCAGGTAAACAGATGCCCGTTATTCGTGGCGTAATCCGGGACCACCGGAATTTGAACATCGAAATCATCCGCCAGGCGTGAAAGGTGTTCGTAATAATAGTTCAAATCTCTTTGCGTCTCTCTGGATCGTCTCCAGGCTTCCCATTCTGTGCCGAAAGGAAGGCAGCCGTAAGTTCAGAAGGAGAAAACGATGACCCTACATCCACCCATCCATATTTATCAATCTCATCACGGAAGAAGGCAGCACGATTGGTTCCTTTTTCCCAGATATAATTTCTGAATGATCAAGGAAATTGTTCATCATTAATAGCCAACAAACCACCTTCACCGGCATTGATATTTTTTGTTTGTGAAAAGAGAAGGCAGCCATGTGACCTATGCTTCCAAGTGGTTTATCTTTGTACTTCGATTCGATGGCTTGCGCTGCATCTTCAATCACCAACAGATTGTAACGGTTGGCCAAATCCATAATAATATCCAAATCGCAGGCAATACCGGCGTAATGCACCGGAACGATCGCCTTTGTTCGTTCCGAAATAAGTGATTCAATTTCTTCTTCATCCATACCGGCGCACTCAACTGGCTGTCTGCAAATTTTATGCTTGCACCTTGTTCTCACAAAAGCCAGCGCCGTTGAAACAAATGTGTAGGATGGAATGATCACCTCATTCCCCCGGTTCATATTCGCCAGAAGTGCACACATTTCAAGGGCATCCGTGCAAGATGTGGTTAGTAACGCTTTCTTAAAACCGTATCTCTGCTGAAAAAACGATTGACACTTCTTTGTAAAATCACCATTTTCCGAAATTTTTCCCATGATAGCTTGTTCAATATATGTTGTTTATTTGCTGTTAAGTGCGGTTTATTGAATGGAATTTTATCCATGCTATACGATACTTTTTTTAAATCCGGGATATTTTTTGCAACCCTTCACTAAATAAAAATCCGGCACCAATAATATTATTCAGAAATATTCCAAAAAGATTAAAGAAGCTAACCAGTAATGCAATCTCCATAGGAACTCCAAAACTGTCCGAATAAGACGATAAATGCCCCTCTCGAACACCAAGACTTCCAATTGAAAATGGGTATAATGAACAGCAAAAAAAAGACCGCGCGAAGCAAACAGATTTATTATGAAACTGATCGCATAATTTAAATGCAACAAAAACCAGGGGAGAACTTGGCCTGAAAGCCGGAAACCACGAGATTACTAAAAGAGAAGTAAAAACATCGTAATGATCACCAGTTTTGGCTTTTTGCTTAGACCGAAAGTATACTGTCTGAGGAATCAAGATCCGCTCCTGATTTTTTTTCGAATGCTCTTATTTGAGATAGAATTCACAATCCTTCTTTGAACTCTTTTGTAGTAAAAACTGCTAATCCTTCGTACAGGCAGCTTTAATTGATGAGTAATAAAGAGGCTTATTGCAAATACCAATATAGCCGCTAAGCCCCAGTAATATATTTCCGAAGAAGCGCCTTGTTTTGTACCAGGTAATCCGATATAAATGGAAATATTCCAGAAGCAAGCAACAATACCGCAATCAATGCTGCAAATTTTTCAGCGAACAATTGTGATAAGTGCAACCGTATAATTTTGCAACTTTTTTCCGTACTACCGCTACCCCTGTATGCATCCCAGCCAATACTACCCGGTGTAAAAAAGCCAATCACCACGCGACCCCAAAATTGCTTCATACATATAGAACAGAGATATGTCCGCATTGGAGTAAAAACGAGTTAAAAAGTACCATCGCAGGGAACCCATCAAAATCCTGATAGGCCGAACTAATATTGCCAACCCGATGAAATATGGATTCGCACTTTTCATGTTTTGAAAATAGCGAAGACAGATCAATCTTTCTAAAGATCAGCCACAACAGAATTTATTGGGAGAACCACGTAAACGATCCTTCTTGCTGTTTTTAATATCTTTAATATTTGCATACTCAAGTTCTCTTTTGGAAAGAGTTCTTTAACAGAATGAACTCATTTGTGAGATTACGCTTATAAATCCTCTTCGACGCATCATATCTATATAATTCGAGACAAATAACCGAAGATAAGACAGTCGTAGCACATTTCTTTCTTAAAATATGCCACGGAAGATTCTCTTCACTTCCAATCAAGGAGCTGTGATTCTCGATTCTTCTGAGAATTCGCTCTTCCTTTTCTCGTCAGATTTGATTGGTACTCCATCCGGCTTCATCCTGTATGCTTTCACGTCTTCACACTCTAACTTGTTTGTGGAAAAATTGTACGGAATTTGCCAAACTGCCGTATCAAACCACCTCTTTATAGGGAAAATCTCGATCCCGGGAAACAGAAAGTTACCCGCTCCCCATATGGTCATTTTATTATTCTTGACTATATATCCACTAACACAAATGCGCATGGTGAAAGAAAACCACACCTCGGCTCCTGCACTTCGACTATCGGATGAGCAACTTTCTCATTGACGGTGTTGGAATCGGTATGTACTCCATTCCCATGTGGATAGAAATAATCACCAGATGCTGACACTGGTCGCGGAGTTCCCGGATTCGGGAACCCAGGTGTCGCAAAGAGCCGGAAGAGCACCTGCCGTCGACCTCGAGCTTGCTGCCAGGTATCTTCGGTCGGCTGCTGCCAGGAATCCAGTACTATACTCACCATATTCGATAATAGCTGGTTTTCCGGCTTCATCAATATTTCGGCCTGCACCTGGCAAATTGAAATCCATTGTTTTTTAACGCTCTGACTGCTTCGAATCTACCCCTGCTTCTCCATAATCCATGATATGGTTGTTCGCAATTGAAAAAACAAACTTTTTCGGAATTTTATGGATGAAATTCGGGATCGTATCTCGTAAGCAGTACTTTTTATTTTCCCGACGCGTATCACGTGTTGAAAGAGGAGTTTCAAGATTGGTAAATAGAAAACTCGTCCTCCAAAAAAAGTTCTGACAAATGACTGTTGAGAGATTTTATAATTACGCCCCGCCTCTTACCGCCGGCGCGAACTCTCCGTCAATCAATGAAATTTGTATATCCTTGGCTGATTTATCGATGAATTTAAAATCCGTTTTCTTACTATGTAATCAAATTATTCTTTATTAGTGGCGTTTTGCCTATTCTTCTGTTTGGGAATGCTATCGGTATGAATGAATTCAACCTTCATACATCATCCCCAAGTCGTGTTTTCACTGCTTTTGTTAATTCACTTTCAACGCCAGAGGCCTGATCGAAGGATCTTTCAGAATAGATATATTTCAATCTTATCTAAGCTATTCCGTAAGATTTGTGTCCAAAAGCACCCCTCTACTTTTTCATAAGTTACTAAGGCATACATCGGAAATCCCTGGAAAGAAACCACGTCACCCCGTGGTGTTGAAATATACATCTCTTTTCTGCCAGATAGATTTTCAACGACCCTATGGTTCAAACCGCACGTACAAGAAGTGTTGCTCCATGCTGCCAAATCACCGGTTTTGTAACGAATAAACGGCATAATAATAGTTGTAGAACGACGTTGCTGTAACCTCTCCCTCTTCATTATTCTTAACAGGTTGGTTATTTTCATTCAATAGTTCCATTGCAGAAAATTCCATATGCTGGTGTAGCTGATGTCGCCACATTCTGAAATCAGGCAAACACCCTCCCACTGCGCAAAAAAGAGATCATATACCGGGCAATCAAAAGCCTTCTCTATTATTGACCTGCACCCTCTGGCAGTAAGTTTTCAGAATAAGTAATAATGTTTTTTATCGGAAAATTTATTTGATACGATGAGTATTCTAAGACAAATTGAGCCAATGTAAATATAGCCGTTGGGTAGCCTCTTAATATTTTTGGCTTAAAATCGGATAGTTTATCAAGGATCCGTTTACAATCTGATAATCAAAGAGAAATGCGGAAATTTGGAGAGAGTTTAACATCCGGTTGTAGTTCCATGTTTGACCCCAAAAACATCCCGTCCAACCTGGCCCCATCTCATATAAGGTTAATAACCAACCATGTTCCATATGCGCCAGAAAAAAGCAAACCGTGCTATACGGTACGTTTTTGTCTTGAAGAAATTTAAAAGGGGGAACCCGTACTGCTGGTTTGATTTTGATAGGGATTAAACTTCTCGGCATTATCTGCAATCAAATCATCATACCTTTCTCTGATTATTTCTTTAGTTAACACACGTCAAGAAAGGTCGTCTACTGTTTGAATATCTTCCGGTTTAATCCCGTTTATCCAACAAACCACGGTAATAGGAAACATGCTGGTAAGCGTGACAAATGGATCGCAGCTTTCTATTTTGATGCTCAACAAGCCTCTCATACGAAAAATCCCTCGATTTTTTCAGTAACCAGAAGAGTTTGATTATCTCAACCGGATACAGACTTCTGAAATTTTGGAAAAATTCATAAAAAAGCAATCTAACTTCTGGCCACATAAATCACCTCATTTTCGAATATTATCATCAAGCTGCAACAGGAATTTCTAACCAATCTCCTTTACCTCCAAAAATCAATCTTTGGATTTAAAAGTTTATTCCTGACAAACGGAGTTTTTCCATTCTTCTTTTTGGAATGCTGTCGGTGTAAAATGGATGAATTCAATGTTCATCTCTATCTCCAAGCCTGCTTTTAATGCTTTTTGTAAATTCTTTCTCAATTCTTTCAGCATTGGATGAATTTTTCAAAACCAGGGATAATTTCAATGTATCTGAACTGTTTTGCACAATTGGTGGCTCTGAAACAACCCCTCTAGCATAATCATCAGAAACAAATGAGTAGATATGAAACCTTTGGAATGGTACCAAATTTCCAGCTGTATCGAATAGTACATATACCATTCTTCCTGATATGTTTTCAATGACTTTATGATCCATACCACATCCACAAGATCCATCACCCCATGTTGCCAAGTCACCCGAGGCTTTATACCCCGAATAAACGGCATAGAGTAGTTATAGAACCGAGTTTGCCGCCATTTCCCCCTCCTCTTTTTATCCCGAGCCGGCATAATTGTTTCTGTCCAATAGTTCCATCCGGCAGAATACTCCATGTGGTGATGTAGTTGATTCTGCTTACATTGCTGAAATCAGGCATACTCCCTCCAACTGCGAAAAGAGATCAAATACCTGGCAGCTAAACACATGCTCAATTTTTGATCTGGTACTCAGGCGGTAAATTTTCTGAATACGTAATAATACTTTTAAATGGTAAACTGATTTTATAGGAATAATGATCAATATACTGGGCCAGGGTAAAGATAGCTGTTGGATATCCCCTTACAATTTTTGGTTTAAACTCGGATAGTTTATCCAGTATTCGGCCGCAATTCTGATGGTCAAGATGGTAAGCGGATATTTGAAGTGAATTTAACATTCGATTATGATTCCAAAGATTTTCTTTCGATCCGATGTGCATTCCATCAATTTGCGCCCATCTCATATAGGGTTTATAACCGGCCATTTTCCATATGCGCCAAAAAAAGGCAAAGCGGGCGATACTTGCTTCCTTGTCTTGTAGAAATTTCAGAGGAGTAACCGTTGAACCGCTTGTCATGTTTTGTAAGGATTAAACTTATCTGCATTTTCAGCAATTAAATCATCATACCTTCTCTGATTATTTCTTTGCTCAAAACCGGGATGGTGGGAAGATCATCAACGGATTGAATATCTGCCGGCTTTATTTTGATGCTTATTAAACAATTCCCGGTAGTACGACATATTCTGGTATGCATGATGAATGATGGATTTGAGTTTTTTATTCTGATGCTTAGCAAGTTGCTGTATGTATAATTCTTCGATTTTCGTAAAAACCAGAAAAGTTTAATGATCTCTAACGGATACAGATAATCTGAAATTTTGAACTTCATAAAAAGAAGTAATTGAATGTTTTTAAAATCAGAAGTTATTCAAATGTAGAACATATGGCGGAATCTATATATCTAATGGAGCAAATCACTATCAAGATAATACAGTTGAAACTTGTTCATCAATTCGCTATTTTCTTACCAATAAACTCACTTGTCACTCTGCCATTAGGGTGTAAAGAAATCGTATCCTTTCTCACTACCGGATCCAAGGTCTCTGAATAACAATGTTAACCTTGCCAGCCAACTCTAATGCTAATTTTTCAGCTTCTCTTGAAGTTTTTGAAGTAACAACAATATGACCTATACGATCTGGCCCGGTAACAAATTTATTAACTCTATCATTAACCTCAACGTCTATAACTAATTCATATAAATCAGGATGCTCCGAAACTGATTCTGGTATAGTGATGCTCTCTACAAAACCTGACCTATCACTCAAATAACAACAATGCAGCATTTGCCTGATTCTTCAGTGGTCTATTTAATGATACAGGCTCACCTAACGCAAGGTTAATGATAAACTCATATGCATTGAAATCATTATAAATTGAAATAATTTCAGGCAAACATGTTGCACCCATTCTTGCACCGATTTCTATTATATATGGTTTATCGTCACATATCATCACATCAACATTAGATATCACATTGGAAATACCAATTGCTGAAACTGCTGACTTAATTAATTCTTATTGTTGCCTTTGCAAGAGCTGGTTCGATACAGACTGGCATAGAGTGCCTGACTGGCACCGGTGTCTCCTTACTTAGAACAGTATCATTATGTATGAAAACCTCAATCACCTGATCATCAACTACAACAGCCTGTGCTCCTAATTCTTTACCCGATAGGTATTCTTCAACAAGTACACAATCACGATTGGAAACAGATTTAGCTTCATGAAAAAGCCTCAACCATCATATGTCTTTCATTAACTCTCTTAACACCTCGACGACCTGAAGAATCTACAGCCTTCACAATAACAGGATAGCCCAACTCTTCTGCCGATGTTTCCGCTTCTTCTACCGTTTTTACTACTTGATATTTCGCTGTTGTTACATTTTTGGCTACCAGTGCTGCTTTCATCAACATCTTGTCCATGCTTTTCCGCGCAGCTACCGCACCTGTTCCACATAAACCAAGTAAATCAACCAACTCTCCTATTACAGGAACAGCCACATCTGTACCAGTAGTTACCACAGCATCAATTTTAAGATTTTTTATAAGCTCACATATCTTCGCAAGATCTGTAGTATCTGCATCAATATGTTTGTCTGCAAATCTGGTTCCCGGATACTTATCAGTCGGACTCACCACGATCGACTTATATCCCAAATTTCTTATAGTTTCGATTAATGGGACTTATATATTCCTGCTCGCATAACCAATATATATTTTTGATTCTCAGCATTCATTGGCGAATCATCTTACGATTAGACTTCTCTGATATATACCTTAGAAACTTAATATGCTCATGCTTTTACCGGTTGAATATTGGTTCACCTTTACTGATAAGCTCTCCCATTCTGTCAACCAAACAGTCGCAACCATTATAGCCAATTTACCAGATCCAAATAAATCTTCTGAATTTGCAACACTATCAATCCAGATTGTTCTCACTTCAAAAACTTTTCCAACCACAATAGAAGATATACCCGAAAAAGCACCTCTTATAAATATGTCATTTGGACTGTACTGATTAAGGTTAACAAAAAACACATAACTACAAGCATAAATTTAGTTAAGCAAGAATGGAGATATAATTCTATTTTTCTCTGATCGCTTTACAGTCATTTCCATTCCCTATCACACCGGATAGTAAATCTTTCTTAATTATTGCTAAAGAAATGAATTTTATTGTTACTCGAAAATTACTCTCATCTTTTCGAAAAGCCAGCTATCTTATACCTGTTATCAGGGATATTTAGAAAATGTAAGTTTATTAATGTATCAAACCGAAGGGTTGCAAAACGGTTTCCTTCTCTTTATCATAATGGCCTTCATTGTAAATCTGGTTACGATTTACACCTTTCCTTCCTGGTTTCGATGAAGCATTTTACGCCAACATTTCCTTTAATCTTGCTAATGGTCATGGGTTTCTTCAAAACTTAATCCCCGGATATAGCACTGGCCAGGTTTCGCATCTATGGTCCGGTCTATTCTTCTGCAAGCACAATTGATTCATCTTTTTGGTCTTGATCAATTGTATTCAGATTACCGAACCTGATTAGCGGATATATTTCTATTGCTTTACTTTATAAAATTTTACGAGAAAGCGGATGCAGAAAGTATTCGCCCTACTCTTCCTGGCGGGCGCTGTTGCTGATGTATCATTTAACAGAAATTTGGTGTATGGACGGATGGATTTGGTTGCTCTTCTGTTTCTGTAATACTGGCGTTGTTTCTGGCTCATAGAATCAAGTTTCAAAAAAAATCAGGTTATTTAATAAAATGGTTTCTTGTGGGGTTGATCTCCACAGCCGCATATCTCACAACTCCCCGTGCCTTGTTTCTTCTGCCAATTGTGTTCGTTATGGCTTTTTATAAACTGTTTCTACAGCCTGATAATAAAATTTCAACCTTCCAATGGCTTGGAGCAATCGCGCTCCTTGGCGTTTATTGTTCCAATACTTTTGTGGATAAATTATGCTGGTGCATTTGAGCAATATGCCGATTTTTTTGATCAAGAGAGAATGTGAGATCCCATATCGGTGTTTCATTTATGAGGTCGTTTTATGATAATTTGTCGATCGGCATTTTTATCATCTTGGTACTGATTTATTTTCGAACGGTTCTAAAAAAGCCCCTGCTGATTGGCGCTGTGTTTACATATCTCTCTTTTCCATTTTTGTTGAAGAAAGGGGTCCTTACGCAGCGATGATTACACCTATTTTAATTGCAGGTATCTTTTTCATCCTTTCCGAAGGTGTGAAACAGAAGAGTTGTTCGGTACTCATTGAGTACCTTAATCATACTTCCGGGCTTGTTTCTGATCTTCTTGAGAGGGGCGGATTTATCGTCAACTCAGATTGCCGGGACACTTCAAACATTCCGGAAATAATCAGCCATCAATCAAACCAGAAATAATTACTCCGTTTAAATACTACTTTTTCGCAGTAGGATGAGAACCGTGAAGTGATTACTTTTGAGCGTTCCAGGATAGATTCTGAAGTACTCATCAAAGATGCTGATCTGATTGCTCCATCAAATTGGAGAGCTGATTTTTTGAAGAGTCATAATTTCACTGAGGCTGCAGAAATTCCTTGTACTCTCAGGAAGCTTCCTTTTCGACCGGATACATTTTATGAAAGATCTACTGATTCTGAAACGCTATACAGTCGATCAGAATCTTATTAACCAAGGTGAACTTGGAAAAACTTGACGAATAATACGCTTCGCCGACATTCGAATATTATTAAAATTGCAATCTTTCGGGGAATTCAGAAAATCGTATGAAAAAAATCCATAAGTTGTTGTTAATTATGGAATAAGAAGAATAAGTCCACTTAATTGCGTATGTTAAATGGTATCTAAATCATTAACAAACAATTAGTTAGGACTTTATTCTCATGGGTATTCAAATATAGATAATTCTCCC
Organism: Balneolaceae bacterium; assembly: GCA_034521495.1. Taxonomy (NCBI): domain Bacteria; kingdom Pseudomonadati; phylum Balneolota; class Balneolia; order Balneolales; family Balneolaceae; species Balneolaceae bacterium. Next base: position 581,234 of record JAXHMK010000004.1, on the reverse strand, counting down.
CTTAAAAACAGCACGGTGGTTAACGCACTACGCAAGAAATTTTGCAGCGCTGACGATGCTCTACCAGGCAGGTATTTTATAAACGATCGGGCCATTCAGCCTATCTGGAAACGCTTCAGACTTTTCCTTGCTGTTCGCTTTTCCGGCAACAAAGTGTATCGCTTTCAAGGAGAAAACAATCCCCTTCCGGAACGCAGCGCCTTTTATGAGTTTTTGGCTCAGAAGCGGTACAATTCGGAACGTCTCGTGTTCACTGCTGGCTCAACAGATCATCGCCTTTTTCTACCCCTTTAACGGATTCGCGTCGCGATCGCGTGCTCATCCTGGAATGACAGCTCCTGGATAAAGCGGAACCGCAGTAAAAGGTACAGCTTTTTGGCTGGATCACTCCCTGACCATAACGACAATACCTTTTACAAAGGCTTTCGTACGCTTACCCTGGCCTGGAGCGATGGGCATAGTTTCGTTCCCCTCTGGATTCGAGCTTCTGAGCAATGCTTCCAACGAAAAACGCCTGCGAGCTTATCCGGTTCGATGGGCGAACACACTTCGGAAAACGGTGCAAGCGAGCCACTCAAAAGACCCTGGATGTGGCCACGTCTATGATCGATTGGATGGGTGGGCAGCAAAGGCGTAACGGCCTTTGATTATTTGGTGCGCGACAGCTGGTTTTTCCTTTCCGGGTCACGTGCAGGCGCTCAGCAAGCATCTGCCCGTGATCTGTATGCTCAAAGATCTGCCGAAGCATCGGCTTTCTTCATAATCGGCGGCATCTGACCAGCTCAAAGAGCCTCGATGAGAAGGTGAACAAAATCAAACCAGTGCAATGCCTTTAAAGACAGCCCCATCATCGGCTTCGATAACCGTCCAGATGCTCAATGGGCCGAAGGTCCGCGTGGTATTTATCCGTGACACGCGCACCCCTGGTACAATGGTTGGCCATAGCAAAGATCCGCCACCTGTACGATCTTCGCCCCAGGCGCATCTGTCGTATTTATGCCAAACGATGGGCAATTGAGTTTTTAAAGCAAATCAAGCAAAGAGCTTGGATTGGCCAGTGAGGTTGAGGTGCGCAGTTATGCCGCCTTAGTGGCTCATACCAGTATCGTGTAGATCTGCGATATATGATGCTGGCCTATTACCATCGCCAGCAAACCGACGATAGAACCATTCCGGGCTCGTTCCATGCCTGATTCCTGAGCAACTGAAAATGATGAGCATGCAGCTTTGTCTGCAAATCATCCGGTTAGAACTTGTTGATCTGCTATTGAGCCGAGGACACGTTCAACTGTGCGGCCAAGTGGTAGAGTCGATTAGCCGTTTCTATGAGATGACACCCCGTGCGTGATCCGGTTATACCATAGAATTGCAATGCCTTACAGCCAACCCCGAAAGTTGAGTTATTAAAGCAAACGATTACCGATACTTTCACAAAGTCAGATGAACTAAAGATGCAACTTTTTAGGGGGAAACTGCTTCGAAGCTTTCTGTCTGGCAAGCTTCATTTTCTCTTGAGAAATTCAGAATCTCACTCCCGTCCATCGAATAGTAAGTAAAGGTAACTTCAACTCCCTGCATGTATAACGGACGCCATAATGTACAGGGAATCCGATCAACAGCTTCGGTATAGAGAGAGTCATGCAATTCCCTTTCCAAAAAATCCTGACGCGTAAGATTGGATATCGAATAGTAGTAATGCAGCTGGTTCTGGCTCACCCCTACACTGTCGAAAAAGGTGTTCAGCTCAAGACGCTGAGGAAGGACATTATTAAGATCTTCGGCTGCGTAGATCAAAGTCGGATTAATTGATTCCCCGTTAGTTTTTTTACTCTCTGTAAATGGCAGAATAGATTCATTTCCACTTGAAATGAATATTATACCAATGGTTAAAATAATGAGTACCACTGCCCATTTGAGCCAAAAAATATGCTTAAAAAACAGATCTGAAATAAATTTCATAGTAACCTCTCTTCAATTCTAATGATTCTCCTTTACAACCTCTCATTTTGATCTTTCTTTAATTATAAAACTACGAAATAATCGGATTCTTTACCGCACAAATACGTTCAAACTTGAGCACTATTCTGAATCTTTTTAAATACCTGATTTCCAATAAAAAACTAAAAACCATCAAACCACTGCGGCGGAAATTACGTCTAATAAGTAAGTGATAAATAGATAATTTAAAACCAGGAGGAGATATGAAACGCATCTTTGTAACATCTGTCATATCCGTTTTAGGATTCATTTTGTTTACCGTTATGCCTGTCTCTGCCCAGAAAGGAGTTGGGGATGCTACGGGAATTGCGAGAGAGGTCGAAAAGCCGGCTATTGAAAGTTTTGAAGGAGTACTGGAGCAAATTAAAACCGGGCCTTGTGAACATACAACAGGACACGCCTATATCGGCACACATTTATTCCTGAAAACCGGGAACAGCAATCAAATACTAAATATTCATTTGGGTGCTGCTTATGCTCTTGAAAGTTATGTGAAAGGATTGGAAGCGGGACAGATTATTGAAGTTCAGGCATTCCGGACTGATGCGATGGAGCAGGGACAATACATCGCAAAAGAGATAACTGCTAACGGTCAGGTCCTGCAGCTTCGAAACGAAAATCTGCGGCCGTTCTGGGCTGGTGACAAAAATGTTCAAAGAACCGGCCGTCCCGGACATCGGGGTTACAGATGGTGACCTGTGTAAATGGTCACCATATTCGGCAGGGCTCTTTACGCGGTAATTTGTAGTGATTCCGTTAACAGGAGATCCTCTGATGATCGTCCAATCATCACTTCTATTTCTCCGGGTTGAACCGTTAATGATTCTTCCTCATCACTCCAGTGAGCAAATGAATCGGAATTGAGAACAAACTCTACGGTTTGTGTATCTCCCGCCGGAATGTGAACCCGGTTGTACCCTTTCAGCTCTTTCACAAGTCTTGGGTCGCTTCCTTCCGGGTAGTGCAGGTAAAGCTGAACAACCTCATCACCATCCATCTCACCGGTATTGGTAATGTCTGCACTGACTAAAATCTCTCCTCCATTTTGAGCCGAATATTGAGCACTTCCAAGTTGTAAATTGGAGTATTCAAAATTGGTGTACGACAAGCCGAAGCCAAATGGATAGAGAACATCACCTCTAAAATATTTGTAGGTATGTCCTTCCATATCGTAATCGGTAAACTCGGGCAGATCATTAATTGATTTGTAGAACGTTACCGGCAAACGTCCGGCGGGATTGTAGTCTCCGAAAAGCACGTCGGCAATGGCGGTTCCTCCGGCCTGTCCGCCATACCACGCCTGTAATATGGACGGGATGTTTTCATCTGCCCAATTTATGGCGATTGCGCTTCCACTCATCAGAACAAGAACAACCGGCTTACCCAATGCGTGAATCTCTTGCAACAGGTTCTCCTGCGGTGCCGGCAGTTCCAGGTTCGTCTTGTCGCCCCCTTCAAAGCCATCAACCTCCAGGTCCATCTCCTCACCTTCCATACGGGCATTTAAACCCAGGCATAATACAACAACATCGGAATTCGCAGCCGCTTCTTTTGCCTCGGCCAGCAGATCTGTCCCTGGAACTTCCCACGTGAGTTGAATTTGCGGATCGGGTCCATAGCTGTAAAACTCCACGGTTATGTCGTAGGTCTCACCCGCTTCCAGGTCCACCTCAAAATACCGGTACCAGGGAGAGTGGGTCATCTGGCGGTCGAATCGTTCTTCACCTTCAAAATACAGTTTGAAATAGTTCATCCCATTCAGGCCGATCGCATAAGTTCCGGTTACCGGCGCTCGTAACTGACCGGTCCAGCGGGCTGAAAATCGATCAGCCATTTCTCCGTTGATCGGCGTGTCATCTTTCCATATAAAATCGACTTGCGAATCAACCCGACTGATGGCCGGTTCGCCCTCGAACTCTGTATTCTCAAAATATTCGCCATATAATCCGTTTCCATCTCCCTCGGATGGAGTCAGGTATTCACTATCCACCACACTGAGGTTGGGAATTCCCTCGGCAAAATGAGATCCCAGGGCGTAGTTCACGTCAACCCGATCACCCAGTTTATTTTGGATACCGTTGAGTGGCGTTATCGCCTCTGCGGGCGTCCCGTGATAATTGCCAAGCATACTCCAGTAGTTGTCGGCATTGGGGCCGATAACTGCTACAGAGTTCAGATCTTTCGAAAGCGGCAGCAGCGGATCAGGATTGTTATCGGTAGAATCGTTTTTCAGCAGTACGATGGATTCTCTCGCCATTTGCAGCGCTGTTTCGTTATGCTCGTCGCTTGCTACAACAGAATAGGGAATGTTGGAGAAGGGAACTTCAGAGGGATCATCGAACATACCCAGTTTAAACCTGGCTTCAAATAATCGTTGCAGAGCCACGTCCAGGTCGTCTTCAGTAATCAATCCCTGCTCATACGCTTCCTGCAGATATGGGAATGAGTTTCCGCAGTTTAGATCTGAACCTGCCTTCAGTGAAATTGCCGCCGCTTCGGCAGCTGTATCCGAAAAATCATGCCTGCCTTCCTCATAGAAATCGGCAACAGCCCAGCAGTCGGTAACTACGTACCCGTCAAATCCCCAGTCATCACGTAAAATCTCCTGTAAAAGCGGGTCACTGCCGCAGCAGGGCAAACCCCGAAACCGGTTATAGGCACACATGATGGACGCTACTTTTGCATCCTGAACAGTGGTTTTAAACATCGGCAGATAGGTTTCATGAAGATCGCGTTCACTCACATCCACATCGAATGAGTGGCGTAAAGGTTCCGGGCCATTGTGAACTGCAAAATGTTTAGACGTGGCTATCACTTTATAATAGTCGGGATCGTCTCCCTGCAATCCCCGGATAAATGAGTTAGCGAGTGACCCTGTGAGAAATGGATCTTCGCCGTAAGTTTCCTGCCCGCGGCCCCAGCGCGGATCACGAACAATGTTGATATTTGGCGTCCAAAACGTCAGCCCCATGTAGATATCGCGCCGGCCGGCATCTGTAAATGCCTTGTGTTTGGCGCGTGCTTCATCAGAAATTACATTCGCTACTTCGTTAAAAAGAGAGCTGTTCCACGTTGCGGCCATACCAATTGCCTGCGGAAACACGGTAGCAATTCCTGCCCGGCCCACTCCGTGCAGGCACTCGTTCCACCAGTTATATTGCGGTATGTTAAGCCGGTCGATGGCGGGGGCATCATACCGTAGCTGGGATATTTTTTCTTCTATTGTCATCTGGCTAATCAGTTCAGCCGCCCGTTCCGCGAATGCTGTATTACTGCCCTGAGAGCTGCATCCCTGGAGTACCTGGAATAATCCCGTTCCAGACAGTGCAAGCATCCCGGCTGAGCCCAAACTTCCTCTTAAAAAATCTCGCCGTGACCAACCCCCGCTCTCCTGATTCTCTCTTTCCATTTTTGATGATCGACTCGATTTATCCAACGCTTCTGCTTGTTTTTTCTCCATGGTAACCTATTCTAATTTTGTAGTATTTATACTTGTAAAAAAATCTTTTAACGTATTGGATGCAAGACAAGATTACATTTTTTGAGGACTTACCCCATTAATGTAAGTGTAAACTTATTGCATGTTGTATGTCCTTTTGTCTTGATACAAAAGAACGAAAAAATCAAGACTGTGAATACTTGGCGGCGGACACGAGTTCACCGTGGAATCCTTTCAATGGTCCATCAGGTTTTCAGCCCTTAAATTTCTCTCCTCGCCGGTATGAAAGGATTCTTGTCACGGTTCTCTCGTTGTCCTTTTTCCCGCCAACTATTCAAGGTCGGTTATTTTCCCAAAATCACCATTTCCACTTGTTAAAGGTATTATACTACTGTTATTTAATACTTTAGAATACTTAAACTTAAAATTTCGGGGTAACTTCTCTACATTTTTTGTGGGGATTTTAATCGTTTACCATCTTACATTGGCCATTTATATATATACGTATGCATTTTCGGCATGACACAACTTTTAAGATAATATCATGAGTTCATTAAAGAGAAAGATCAAATACTTATTCAAACCGATACCCGACCCATCAACTGGCATCATTACCGGGGAGAAAATTCAACTGTTGTGTGATCATTTTTTAGGTGATAAAGAAGATGCATCGAAGAACCCGCTGCTTTGGAGAAAACAATATAAGTGGACCTATTTTGAGAATTTGAATGCTCCCTTTAACAATGATTCTCGAATTTTTTGTTATATGGATACACTGTGTAAACTTGACCTGCTGATTGAAAAGTTACAGTGGATGGAAAACCCTTTTCTGCTTGTATTTCATACGTATGACACGGGTTTCAAGAAACATCATTTAAAGCTATTTGAGAATCTCCCCAAGCTAAAAAAGATTTTTGCTCAAAATCTGGATGTCTCACATGAAAAAGTAACGCCTCTGCCAATTGGAATTGCCAACACACAGTTTGCCCACGGTAAACTCTCTGCTATTAATCAAGTCAGAGATCAACAATTAAAAAAAGAGAATCTGATCTATTTCAATTTCAGTATTGACACAAATGTAGAAAAACGAGTGGAATGCTATCAAAAAATCTCTGAGAAAGGTGTGGAATTTCAATCGAGAATAAATTTCGAAGATTACATTCATTCACTAAGCAGATATAAATTTGCAATTTGTCCGGAGGGAAACGGGATAGACACCTACAGGTTTTGGGAATGTTTATATCTGCGGGTCGTGCCCATTTGTAAAAAGAATTTACTAACTGAATACTTCTCACAATATTTCCCTGTCTTACTGCTGGATGATTGGGAGGATTTAGACCTGTCGAGGCTGGAGGATACTTATCCATCTTTCAAGTGGGACAACTTCGACAAACTGGATATGAGTTATTATAAAAAGCTGTTAACTCTTTGAAGCCGATTCCATTTCAAAAAATATATCCGGGCAGGTAGAGGGAAATTTTTTGAGAAGTTACCCCGAAATTTTTACTTCTTGAACTGTAAGTTCAATAAAATCAGAAGGATACTTTTTTAAACAAGTGGAAATGCTCTTTGTTTGAAAGAAGACTACATAATAAGCCCCGAAGGGGCGTCATCAATAGCATGGGGTGAAACCCTATGAAAAATAACGCATTTCTTTCGATCAGCCCTGAAAGGGCGTAAGCCCAAGAGATTGTCAGAGGAAAGCTTGCGCCCTTTCAGGGCTACACAATTCCTATGATTCCCAATACATAGGACTCCGTCCTATGCTATTGATGACGCCCCTTCGGGGCTTTTGATCGCAAAAACTCCTTGGTCCCGACGGTTCGGGACGTTTCAAAAACCGAGACAAATTTCATCGTCATTGCTAATTATTTGCTTAAAAAATGGGGTAACTCCTCAAATTTTTTATGCAAAGAACCGAAAGAAAACTAAATTACTATAGATAGATTACACTTATTCCAAACCATTATTTGAAACAGAGAGATATTATGAAATCTATACTCAAATATATACTACTTACCCTGCTCTTCATATTTATCATTCTCCAGTTTTTTGGAGTTGACAAATCAGTACCTGAGTTTAATACGAATACAGATTTTTTGGCAACGCACAACCCCTCTTCTGATGTTGAATCCATTTTTAGATCTGCCTGCTACGACTGTCATTCTTACGAAACTACCTATCCCTGGTACTCCAATATTCAGCCGGTAGCCTGGTGGCTGCAAGATCATATTGATGAGGGCAGAGATGAGATGAATTTATCCCTGTGGAATGAATATTCTACCGAAGATGCAGATCACTTGCTGGAAGAGATGGTAGAAATGGTTGAAGAGGAAGAGATGCCGCTGCCATCATACACATGGACTCACTCGGATGCCCGTTTAACAGATCAGCAACGGGAAAATCTAACCAATTGGGCAGCTAATTTGCGCACCTCGCTGCAACAGAAGTCAGATTCTACAGCTGCAACGGGTAGTACAAATTAAAAGGAGGCTTTGAAATACCCATCTGTCGGTTGTTTTTACCGGCTGATGGGTGTCCCCAACCCGTCAGCCCGCACATACAGCGTGCAGACGGGCAGTAATGCAAAGCCCTCTAAAACTATTTGCTGTTTGAGGAACCACTAACTTTCTTTTGGTCATCCAGCATGGTGTTCAGTTTTTCGCCGCCCCGGATTCCAAAATCGAGCGTTCTGATTGGGAATGGAATCATAATGTCGTTTTCGTCAAAAGCTTTTTTAAGGGCCATGATGGCATCGCTTTGGGGGGACCAATAATCAGGATTGGTTCTGAAATCAACCCAAAACCGAACTACAAAATTAATGGAACTTGCACCGAATTCTTTAAAGTAGAATTCCACATCGCGGTTCTGATTTCTGTGTTCAATAGATTGAATAGCATCTGTGGCTACTTTCTTTACTTTCTCCAAATCATCGCCATAAGAGATACCGCATTCCAGATCAATACGACGCTCATAATTTTTCGTGAAATTTGTTAATGGGTTCTCATAAACTACTTTGTTGGGTATGTAAACAATTTGTCCCTGTGGTGTTTTAACGATGGTGTTTCGCAAATTCAACTTCTGAACCGTTCCGTAGTAATCGTTGCTCTGAATGATATCCCCGATTCCGAATGGATGACGAATAGTAAGCAACAGACCCGAGATGAAATTGGCCGCAATATCCTGAAATGCAAAACCTAAAGCCAAACCTATAATACCAGCACCGGCTAACAGGCTTGTAACGGTACCATCAAGGTTTAAAATACTGAGTGCAAAAAAGAGCCCAATACCTATAATAATAACCGACATTACCGTCTCAGCCAGATCGATGACGGTTTTATTGGTGGTTGCTTTTTCCAGAAGAGTGCGCACAAACTTTTGCAGCATCTTTCCTACAACATAAAAAACAATCAGTACCAGGAGAGCCAACGCTAAGTTTGGCAGCATCTCAATGGCCGTACTCAACCATGTTTCCAGTTTACCTACTACAAGTTCGTAAGCATTATCAATTTCCAAACCTGGTTCCATAGAACTGTTATAGTGGTTTATTTCAGATTAATTGCCACCTTATACAAGCATAATTTTTTTGAAAATGTTCCATCTACATTTTTCAACCTGTTATTCAGAAAAAGCAGATTATTTGTTTTCTGATTCTACCGACAGAATCATTATCATCAATCCTGTCGGCTATATAGTGTCTCTAAAAAAATATGAATCTCTGCGTTGCACTCGCACTTCACATTTTTTCAGAACATTATGAGTTTTTTTACAAAAACTATGCACTGAAAAGTCCATCAACGGTTGATTTGAAAAATAATACTTTTTAGATTTTTCGCGTTTGTTGATGGGTCATATTCATAAAAATTAATAAACAGATTACAACATGGGTATAACCGTTGAGAATCTTACTAAATCCTACGGTTCTCAAAATGCAGTAGACAACATCTCTTTCCAGGTGAAAACCGGTGAAATTCTGGGTTTTCTGGGTCCCAATGGTGCAGGTAAAAGCACTACTATGAAAATTATTTCGTGCTTTATCAGCCCTACCAAAGGATCTGTTCAGTTAGACGGTTTTGAGACCAAAAAACATTCCGAAGAAGTGAGGCGCCGAATCGGGTATCTTCCCGAGAATAATCCGCTCTACACCGACATGAATATTGTGGATTACCTGCATCTGTCGGCCTCACTGCAAAACGTACCCGAGCAGGAAATTCCCGGGCGCATCAAACAGATGGTGGATATCTGCGGATTAGGCCCGGAGTGCCACAAAGATATTAATGAACTTTCCAAAGGATTCCGGCAACGGGTGGGTTTAGCCCAGGCACTCATCCACGATCCTGAAGTTTTAATTCTTGATGAGCCAACCACGGGACTCGATCCCAATCAGATTGTAGAGATCCGTTCGCTGATTAAAGAGATTGGCAGGCAAAAAACCGTAATGCTCAGCTCGCATATTCTCAAAGAAGTAGAAGCAACCTGCGATCGCATTTTGATCATTAACAAAGGAAAATTGGTCGCTGACGGATCAACCGAAGAGTTAAAAGCGCGTTCAACAGCCGTAAACCGATTGGTCTTACAAGTGAAGGGCGAGGGCGTTCAGGAAGCTCTTCTGAATTTAGAATCGGTTGCACAAGTTGCACCAGCTGATGAAGGTGAAAACGATACCTGGCATGTGGATACGAAAGGCAATATGGATTCCAGGGAAGAGATTTTTCAGCTCTGTGTAGAAAAGGGATGGATATTGCTTCAGATGACTCCATTAGAATCCAGCCTTGAAGATGTTTTCCGACAATTAACTGTTCAATCGGAGGGAGTATGAGCCATATCTGGACGATTTGCAAACGGGAAGTGAACGCATTTTTTAACTCACTTACGGCCTATATTATTTTGATTGTATTCCTGGCGGTAAGCGGGTTTTTTACCTGGCTTGGCGGTTCGGGAGATCTGTTTTTTGTAGGACAGGCTTCTCTCAATACTTTTTTTGGAATTGCTTTTTGGACACTCTTCTTTTTCATCCCGGCCATTACCATGCGTATGCTGGCTGAGGAACGACGATCCGGCACACTGGAACTACTCGCCACAAAACCTGTTACCGATTTTCAAATTGTAATCGGTAAATGGCTGGCTTCCTGGTTGCTGGTAATTATCTCTCTCCTGTTTACAATTCCTTACTACATCACCGTAGCCAATCTTGGAAATATCGACCACGGAGCAACTTTCGCCGGTTATTTTGCTTTGATTCTCATAAGCGGTGTTTACACCAGTGTGGGAATTTTTGCATCCAGTATGACGAAGAACCAAATTGTTGCACTGATCCTCAGTCTCTTTATCGGTGTTTTCTTCCATATTCTATTCGGAATTTCAGCGTCTGTACTGCCGCCGTTTCTTTCAGGCATAGCTGAGTTTATGGATCTGCAATACCATTATTCAACACTTACCCGTGGTGTTGTCACACTTGAAAGTGTTACCTATATGGTTTCGCTGATCGTGGTTGGTTTTGTATTGTCAACAGTTTCACTAAAACAGAGGATGTGGAGATGACATTGTTTGAAGGCTTTCTAATTAATAGAGAAGAGGGGTTGATTCAAACAGCCCTGATCATCGGTACAGCCATTGTACTTTGTATTCTTGCAAATCAATTAATCTGGCGGGCTGATCTGACGGAAGACAACCGTTATACACTGTCATCCGCCAGTGAACAAATTGCCGAACAGATTGGAGATCCCATTACTGTTACCGCTTACTTTTCTGAAGATCTGCCCCCCAACCTCGACCTGGTAAAAGACGAATTCCGAAGCTTCCTGGATGAGTTTAGAGCTTATTCCGGTGGCAATCTTGAGTATAGATTCGTAAACCCGAACGAGAACGATCAAACCGAAGCGGAAGCTCAACAGGCCGGTATCCAACCGTTACTGGTGAATGTTCGCGAACGGGATCAAGTCTCGCAAAGAAGGGCGTACCTGGGTGCTGTTTTTCAATATGAAAATCGACAGGAAACTTTACCCGCGGTTCAGCCCAACACCTCTCTTGAATATGAAATTGCTCTGATCATTCAGAAGCTGATTGGAGAAAGTAAACCCAAAATCGGGTTTTTACAGGGACACGGCGAGCCCACCCAAGCAGCAATGACACAAACCATGAATCAGCTACAGCAACTTTACCAGGTTGTGGATCTGAATAATGTAGATTCGAACGGAGTTCCACCGGATATTGAAGTGCTCATGATTGTGGGGCCGGAAGAGATGCTGACCGATTCGGAACTGCTGGCGATTGATCAATATATTATGAGCGGCGGCAAGGCTGTTTTTGCCATCAATAAAGTAAATGCCAATCTGCAAGCGGGCGGTATCGGATCACCCATTGGCACGGGACTAAGCCGCCTCCTTAACACCTACAACATTCCGGTTCAGGCAAATCTGTTGAGGGATGTTAGCAGTGCCCAGATCCAGGTTCAAAGCCGGGATAGAGGGTTTAATGTTGTAAATAATGTACGTTATCCATATATCCCGATGATTCCGAACTTTGGAGATCACCCGATTAGCCAGGGCATTGAGTCTGTACTCTTTCCATTTGTTTCTACACTCGATGTTACCCTGGCAGATACAAATCAAACCTTATCGGTTCTTGCGCGAAGCTCTGAAAGGGCAGATACAACCCGGCAATTTTTAAACCTGAGTCCGCAGCAACAGTTTACAGCTGAAGATTTCCAAGCCTCATATTTGCCCGTTGCTGCTTTAATTGAGGGAACGTTCACGTCTGCTTTTGCAGATGATGATTCCATACAAGCCAATCTCACATCAAGCAGTCCTACATCAATTGTAGTTTTTGGTGATGGTGATTTTGTAATCAACGGAACCGGACAGCAGCAGCAAAACATGCCGGAAGATAACATCAATATTTTTATAAATGCGGTGGATTACCTGGCCGATGCATCCGGCCTGATGGAGTTGAGAACCAAAGCAGTTACCAGCAGGCCGCTGGCACAGATTACAGATCAGACCAAAACATTTTTGAAATATTTAAATGTGTTATTACCCATATTCCTGGTGATTGGTTACGGTTTCTATCGATATCGAACAGCTCAATCAAGAAGACAGAAATGGAAGGAGGAGGGAGTATAACAATGACAAACGCAACTAAAACACTTTCTTTGATATTTGCTTTCGCGCTGGTTCTTCTTCTGTTACAGGTATTTTTAAGCGGCAGCGGGGAAAGTGAAATTTTTAAAGGCGATCTGGTTGAAACCGAAGCATCGCAGGTTAACCGAATTACAATCGATCACCCAGCCGATACCGCTTTTGTAGAGCTCTCAAAAAGTAATGGGGCATGGCAGATTAGGGCCAATAATGAAACGTTCGAAGCGGATTCTCAAAAAATTAAAACCGCTCTCCGTGAGTTCCAGAATATGGAGGTAGAGGCACTCGTCACACGAGACCCCGCTAAACACACCCGTTACCGGGTGGACAGTACCAGCGCTACAATCACCCTTTACCGGGACGATCAACAATTGGATCAGCTCATCGCCAGCTCATCGCAATTTCCCGGAAGCTCGGGAGATATTTATGTACGGCTTACCGGAGACAACCAGGTTTTTTTGGTCAATGGGTTGAGGCGATCGTCCATTCAATCCAATTTTAATTACTGGCGGGATCTTACAGTTTGGAATGTTCCGGAGCGTTCTATCACAGAAATCCGGTTTACCTATCCGGCAGACAGCTCATTTACAATCCGGAGAGAAAATGAAACATGGTTTGCCGGGTCCGACTCGTTGGATAAACAAAAGACATCCACCCTCTCCAATATGCTGGCTAACCTTGAAGCGGCCGGTTTCCCCGATGAAGGTGCAAACCATTTCATGCCTGAAGCTCAATATACCGTGGAGTTTTTACTTGATAACGGAGAAACAAAATCGCTTGCTTTTTTCCCCGCTGTAGATTCGAAACCGGGCCCCTTCTACAAAGTATCCGCCAGCGGATATCCCTATGCATTCTTTCTCGCCAAACGCACCTGGAATCAGGCGGTTCTGACAGGGCGGGATGATTATTTGAAGGAGTAGCAATCTGGTTTGAACTGCATTTACTTTTCACTTTTGTGATTTGCCTTCTCACTAATTTATTAAACAAACCCCGCCAATTTTTTGTAAACTTGAGAGAAGGCTGAGGAGTGCATCATGCAAAAAAAATCCGAGTTCATATTCAAATATCCGCCAAACCTGCAAGAGCTGGATCTTGCTACGATGGTTAGCATGTATCGCGACCGGGGTGAGCCCCGCCATGCCGCTCCCGGAAAATACCTGGCCTGTGCGGTCACTCATAAACTTCTGAAAAATGCCAAATGGTGGTTTGGCCTCTATTACAGCCAGGCCGCGTGGGATAGCCTCCTCACCAAACACTCCGAAGGCTATCCACTCACAGAAGCTGAACTCAACCTGCTTGGAATTCTCGTTGCCACAGAGGATGAGCCGCCCCATCGTGAATTCGTTGAAAAAAATATCGGCGTAACCGCAAAACTGGCTTACCTGATTGTAAACGACATCCGTCAGTTTGGTTTTATTCACGAAGATGAACACGGGTATCTCTCCATTACATCCAACGGGGAGAAGGCGCTGCAGGGAGTTTGCCGAAGAGCGTACGGAAGACGCTTCACCCCGGAAATGCTTGAATTGTTTCATACTGATCCATCCTTTGCACGAAAAACGGCTTCTTCAGGTGATGATCAGCCTACGCTTTTTTAACCCTTCCCCCAGCCCCTTCCCTATTCCGCCAAAAGATGCGAAACAAGGAAGGGGAGTTGTTATAAAATGAACACTAAAAGTCCCTCCTTGTGGCGTGCTTTTCGCCATAGGGAGGGATTTAGGGTGGGTCTTAAACTGGAGATAAAGAATCCCCAAGAAATGAGCCTGCGAAACCTGTATATTTACCCTCTTGTTAAACAGAGAATCTAACTTACAATCAAACATTTTTTCTTCCATTCATGGAAACCTATTTACAAAAAATTATAAGGCAGGCACTGTTGAAGCTCGGTTTGCCTGAAGATCAAGTTCCCGACATCAAGATTGAGACGCCGAAAGATCCATCTCATGGGGATGCGGCTACAAATGTGGCGATGGTTCTGCCCAAAATCCTCAAAAAAAATCCACGTGCAATAGCCGAAGAGTTGATTGATCACCTTGAATCCGATCCCAAAAAAATTAAAGCAGTAGAGATCGCCGGCCCCGGATTTATCAATTTCCGTTTTGCTGAGGATTACCTGTATGATGAGCTTGGCGAAATTCTGAAATCCGGTTCTGAATTTGGAAAAACGAGTGACAATATGGGAGTTGAGTGCCTGGTGGAATTTGTAAGTGCAAACCCAACGGGACCATTAACAGTGGGCCACGGTCGAAATGCTGTTCTTGGAGATACGGTTTCCAGGCTTCTGGAATGGACCGGTGCGGATGTACAGCGTGAGTACTATTTTAACAATGCCGGCCGACAGATGCGAATGCTGGGCCTGAGTGTTCAAGCCCGATACCTGGAAGAGATTGGAGAAGATTCTGAATTTCCCGAAGGTGGTTATGAAGGGGAATACATCAAAGATATTGCCAAACAGCTTGTTCAAGAACATGCCGATCAACTGGCTGAGGAAGAAACTGAAACCGTATTTAAAGAAAAAGCAGAATCGGTCATTTTCGAAGAGATTCAGAGTACGCTCAAGCGGATGAATATCGAGATGGATTCTTTCTTCAATGAGCACACGCTTTATGAAGACGGCTCGATTGATGAGGTAGTTGAAACCTTTCGACAGAAAGATCTGGCGTACGATAAAGACGGCGCCGTTTGGTTTAAAACAACTGAATTCGGGAAAGACCAGGATACGGTTTTAATCAAAAGCAGCGGTGAGCCCACCTACCGATTACCGGATATTGCCTATCACGCCAACAAACTCGATCGCAAATTTGATCTGTGCATTGATGTATTCGGAGCCGATCATATCGATACGTACCCTGATGTACTGAGCGGGATCGAGGTTTTGGGATATGATAAAGAGAAAGTAGAAGTGCTTGTATACCAGTTTGTCACATTAGTTAAAGAAGGCAAACCTTTTAAGATGAGTACACGGAAAGCCAACTTTGTTACTCTCGACGAATTAATGGACGAAGTGGGAGAAGACGTAACCCGCTTTTTCTTTTTGATGAGATCCCCGAATACTCATCTTGAATTCGACATCACAACGGCGAAAGAAACCGGTGAAAAAAATCCCGTCTTCTACCTGCAATATGCACACGCACGCATTCAATCAATCCTTCGAAAAATTGATGAGATCTCAAAATTCAACGATGATATTGATCTCTCTGTTCTCACTCATGAATCAGAAACCACACTCATCAAAAAACTGATCGCCTTTCCCGAAGCGATCTCACTGGCAGCCCAGCATCGTGAACCGCACCGGTTGATTACGTATCTGAATGAGCTTGCCTCTGCATTTACATCTTTCTACCACGATTGCAGAATTATCGGTGAGGAGGACGAGCTCATGCAGGCCCGAACGATGTTGGCAAAAGCCACGGCAACAGTGCTGGCAAACGGACTTGGAATCCTGGGTATTGATGCACCGGATCGGATGTGATTCAAGCAACCTGCCAGAGCATCCGCGCCTTTCGGATTCCTGGCAGAGTTGCAAGACCTGATTGAGACTTGATTGCGTTTTGAGATCGAAACCCAAACTCTGAAAGGAACTTCGCTCTGCTCAGTGCTCTTTCAGGTTCTCCATTCAGCAACCTGCAAGAGTGCCGGTGCTTTACTCGCGCAAGTTTGTAATTTGTGCAAAATAGTTTTGGTACAAGTTACAAACTTGCACCAGATGTGAGGCCTTTTAAAAAAATAGTCGAACTCTGCCAGGAGTTGCAAAGTGTTATCTAAAGCGGTGAATTGGAGGCGTGAATCCGAACTCTTGCAGGAACTTCGCTCCGCTCAGCGCTCTGCCAGGTTCTCGATTCAGTACTCTGCCAGGTTCTTATTAAACCGTTTTCAATTTCGTAAAACAAACAATCCCTTTGATAAACTGATCTTCTACTTTAAAACCGGAGCGTTTAAACAATTCGTTGCTCTCATCCACCGTCCAGAATTTTAGCCCGCTCCACTCGGCAGAGTTTTGGAACAGCCATCCGTACCATGTCTCCGATTTGATAAGATGCATCATAAACAGGATTCCTTCATCTTTCAAAACCCGGCGGCACTCAAACAGTACCTTTAACTCATCCCCCAGTTCATTAAGTGTACCTCCCATTGCTATTCCGTCAAATGTTTTTGCAAAGAAGGGCATCTCGCGTGCATCAGCCCGTATGAGCAGCAGATCTGTTTGATTGGCTTCAGCTTTCAGCCGGGCTTCTTCAAGCATTGCATCTGCAAAATCAATTGCTACAAGACGGCTCTCAGGCTCTGCTTTTTTCAACGCTCTTGCGTACATCGCAGTGGAACAGCCCACATCTAAATATGTTTTTCCGGGTTGAGGGTTCAACCACTCATTCAGGAGTTTTTTCTCCTTTTCAATGGGAAATTGTTCGCCGGTGAGTAGCGACAGAGATCGAACCCGCCACAAATCTTCATATACAGACGCTGTGATACTCCAGTGATTCGTGCTCTGTGCAAGGGTATATTCTTTCTCTTTTGGGAGCAGATCAACAATATTGTTCTTGATGGTATATTCATCACCCTTTCTTGAACAGACCGTACCATTAAACGGTTTAGACAGGTTTTCTACTTCTGAGGGGATTCCTATAGATTCCTGATCGTAAAGCGGAGAACGAACTTCAAATTTCATGCATCAATTAGATTGGTTGAACACTTTTTTTCGATACGCAAACAACGTTCTATAGTTACGGAGTGGACTTTCTGAGACATTGTATTTTCTTGGCACATCACACTCTCAAACTTAATAGCGCGAGCGTCTCGCTCGTGCTCAATAAACGTTATAACAAGCACAAGCGGGACGCTTGCGCTATCTTAGTAAGAAAATTACAATGTCTTACTTCATTTCTGAACCCCGCCTGGCGCAAGTGTTAAGCGAAGCGTCACTTGTGCCAGTTTGGGAGACATTGTATTTTTTCGAGCTAACTCACAATCTCAGATTGGTAAAATATTAATACCTGTTTATAGATCACTCAATTGCAAGAAAAATACAATGTCTTATCTTATTTTTGAACCACGATCGATATTTGCGCACCTTTCTCAACACCAAGCATCTGTTTTGCATTTCCTTTGTTGATGGCAATTTCCAGTTTATCTGAACTGCCAATGTATGCTGCCGGTTCACCATCAGGCACAGCTCCGAAGGTGGGCACAATCTCATCAAGAATAGTATTGCCGACGTAGATTTTGAGGCGGGAATCGCCAATGGTTTCTTTAATCAAAGAGGAGGGAATATTAGAAACCAGATTCCCAAACCGGTCAATATGCACAATCCAGCCCTGGATACCGTCTTTATCGGAAATGGGAATAGCCCACCGATAGGTTACCAGTTTTTCTAAAGGATCTCCTAACTCATCAAGCGAAACGCCGTTTGCAATATGTGCTGCCACCGGGGCAAAAATATCACGCCCGTGAAATGTGGAGGATTGATCTTGACGCCAGTACTTTATGTTTTCAAGTTTAACAGCTTCATAGCCAAACTCTTCACCAATCAGCGAAAATATTCCATTATCAGGGCCTACAAATAGCTGATCTTTAATTTTGATAGCAACAGGCGCACGATCCGTACCCACTCCCGGATCAACGACAACAAGATGAACGGTTCCCGGCGGGAAATAGGGTGCAGAGTTGCGAACCACCCAGGCTCCGGCCATCACATCCTGTGGTGGAATTTCATGGGAAATGTCGATAAAGCGAACATCCGGTATAATATCCAGAATAACCGCTTTCATTACACTTACGTAATGATCCTGGTTTCCAAAGTCGGTTGTAAGTGTAATTATGGGAGACATTGCAGAGTTTATGCGTAGCTGTTAAGCATCACCGGCATCACGAGCATCAGCATCTGTTCGCCCTCTTCTTCCTCGGCCGGTTTTACAATACCCGCGCGGTTGGGAGTAGAGAGTTCAAATTTGGCTTCATCACCGTCAACGTTGCTCAGCACGTCACCCAGGTATTTTGCGTTAAATCCAATTTCCATCTCATCAAAACTATAATCACACGAAATTGTTTCTTTCGCTTCGCTGCTCATATCCAGGTCTTCTGCGCGAATAGTAATTTTATCATTATGTAGCTGAAGCCTGATCTGACGCGTAGTGCTGCTTGAGAAAACCGATACCCTTCGAACCGTAGCCAGCATCTGGTTTTTATCGATTAGCAAGTTCTTGTCATTATCTCTCGGAATGACTGATTCGTAATTGGGATACTGCTCATTAATTAATCTTGTAATAACAATCGTGCTACCGCTCTTAAATTGTGCATGATCATCGGAGATTGTCAGATCCGTTGTACTATCATCCAGCGCTTTTGAGATGAGATTCAATGCTTTATCCGGTACAATAAAAGAGAGTGGTGTATCTGAAGTAAAATTCCTGTTCACATATTTTACCAGCCGATGGCCGTCTGTAGCCACAAATTTTGTTTCCTCTTCCCCGATATCAAAAAATACTCCCATCATCGCGGGGCGGAGATCATCCGTAGAAACGGCAAACATTGTTTTTCCAATTGCATTTTGCAGAAGCTTAGTCTCTGTGGAAAGATTCGTACCACCGTCCATATTTGGAATTTCAGGAAATTCATCGGCCTCTTCTCCAACCAATTTATATTTTCCTTTATCCGTTTTAAACTCAACGTTATGGTCTTCATCTACCTCAAAAAATACCGGGATATTTGGAAGCTGACGCAATGTTTCCTGCAATCGCTTTGCCGGAATCGCAACTGATCCATCCTCTTCAATATCTGCATCAATATATTCAATAATTGAGATCTCAAGATCGGTAGCCGTTAATTTCAATCGGCCATCTTCACTTTCAAACAAAATAGTTTCGAGGATTGGGAGAGTAGCTTTTGTCGGAACCGCTCCGATTACTGCTGAGAGTCCCTCATTCAGATCGTTACTTGATACATTAAATTTCATACTTTTATCTGGTCAGTTTTTAAAGTCAGGTATGGAAAATATCACTTTTTGTCCCCGATTCTCAATAATTCATGCATGTTTCAGGAACCGTTTCTATTCAGACTATACTAACAAATCCTGTCTCTTCCTGCAACCATCAAACATCTGATTTTAACAGATTCAGCAGTCGATAAACGTGGCTCCTTTTTATATCAATCGGCTTTCATTAGATTTATGTTGAATTGTATAACAGCAGATGGTTTATGAATTCATTTTACCTTGTGATGTTTGTCCTGCCTGTTTTGATTATTGCAGTTGCATTGATCCTTGCAAATAAAAGATCTCAACACAATGGATGAAACTCAGTCTCTGTCCATTGCACTCGATCCCTACGCCATTGCAGCATTTGCCGGTTACCTGCTTCTTTTGATAGGAATCGGAATCTACTCCTCACGTTTCTCATCGAAAGGAATCAGCGAATATTTTATTGGCGGCAGGAAAATGAATCGATTCGTTGTAGCATTATCAGCTGTTGTATCGGGACGAAGTGCATGGCTTCTGCTTGGCGTAACCGGAATGGCATATTCCCGGGGCCCTTCGGCTATCTGGGCAGTCGTTGGCTATATTATTGTTGAGCTATTTCTTTTTCTCTACTATGCGCGCAGGCTGCGCAATTTTACTGAAAAGAGAAACTGCATTACTGTACCCGATTTTTTTGCGGAACGATTTGATGATCGAAATGGATATCTGCGCATCACGATCGTTGTCATATTTCTTCTTTTTATGATCGGCTACGTCTCTGCTCAGTTTGTGGCCGGCGGTAAAGCCTTCGCCTCCGGATTTGGGTTAGAACAAAATACCGGTATTTTCATTACAGCCGTTATAGTACTTGCATATACAATTGTTGGCGGATTTCTTGCTGTAAGCCTCACTGATATGCTCCAGGCCATCCTTATGATCTTTGCATTGGTTGCACTCCCGGTTATAGCGATTTACGATACCGGCGGACTCTCACAGTTGCTCATACAACTATCTGCATTGGATATTGCATATGTTGATCCATTTGCCATTTCAGCCGGTGCAGCTATTGGTTTTTTAGGAATTGGATTGGGTTCGCCCGGAAATCCTCATATCCTGGCGCGTTACATGTCGATCGATGATTCCAGGCAGCTTCGCTTTGCCGCCATTATCGGAACTGTTTGGAATGTATTTATGGCCTGGGGTGCGGTTTTCATCGGTTTAGCCGGACGTGTATTTTTCCCTGAAGTTGAGATGCTTCCCGCCAGCGATACCGAAAATCTCTTCCCGTTTTTAGCTCAGCAACATCTCCATCCCGTTCTTTTTGGAATTGTACTGGCATCTATATTTGCTGCCATCATGTCTACCGCCGATTCGCAGTTACTTGTAGCCGCTTCAAGTGTGGTACGGGATCTGTACGATAAAATTATCAAAAAGAACGAAATCATTCCGCAGAAACGCCTTGTGCTTTACAGCCGATCCATTGTTTTTCTATTAGTCGTACTTTCATTACTGTTTGGATTTCTTGCTGAGGAACTTGTTTTTTGGCTTGTGCTATTTGCCTGGGCCGGATTGGGAGCAGCCATCGGGCCAACGTCTATCCTGGCTCTCTACTGGAAAGGCACCACCCGGGCGGGAATCTTTGCCGGAATGATTTCAGGGACGCTCGTAACCATTGGCTGGTATTACATACCTGTGTTGAAAGACTCCTTATATGAGCTCATCCCGGGATTTACTGCAGCACTCTTCGCAACGTGGATCGTCAGTCTTTTTACAGAACCCGCTCCAAAAGTAGAACAGGCATTTGAAGATATGCAGGATTCCTAATCAAACAGGTTCTTCAGAAATCCGATAAACCCCTTCTTCTCTTTCTTTTTCTTCTTCTTACCGGTTCGCCCGCCCTCAAGCTGATCGAACGTGGGCTTGGGCAGTTCGTGGAGTTTTCGTGCCGATCGTTTCTTTTTCTTTTTTGATCCTCCGCGACCTTTTCCATGTCCGCCCCGTTTGTTTTTGGATTTCGATTTTCCGCGAGACGAAAGTTTGTCCTTTACACTTTTTGGTAAAGGTACTTCCTCGGGTGCATATCCAAGTGATTTGCAAATCGTTTTAATATCACTCCGATCTTGTTTGGATACAAGACTGATGATTCTCGTTGCTTTTCCATCTCCTATAAGCTCGGCTCGTAATTTGTATTCGTTTACATCTTCCGGTACATCATAATTGATTACCTGTGAAGTGTGTTCGATCGGAATGTCACCGGCAGACATCTGCCCAACAATCAAATGCTGAACATTTCCGGATTTAAATCGTCCAAACCGCTCATTAAATGTATCTTTATCGGTCTTGTCGTGGATACTGACAGCCCGCTTATTACTCTTTCGAAGAATTTTGTAGAGCCTGTCTGCCGTTTTACGTGAAGCTGTAAAAATTACGGCCGAGTCAGAATCAGGCTTGTGTTTATCGAGGTGAGCCATCAGTGTAGAGATCTTAGATCGCGGTGGAACATTGATGTAGTACTGCGTAAGATCTTTTGTAATTTTTGGTTCTTCTTGCCCGTTTGAAGCTGCCTTCGGCGCAGATGACTTTTTCTTGGCAAGTGTTACCAGTTCAGGATCATTGAGCATCTGCTTTTCAGCTTCGCGCAGTTCTTTGCTGTCTTTAGCTGCAGTGAAGATTCGCTGGCAGTTCCCAATAACGCGGTTTGAGATTGCTTCAATTGAATCCCAATCGTCAATTAATTCGGCCTGGTCAATGATTAACTGCTGAACTTCACGAAAAATCATGCGTCCCTTTTCAAGAACATTGGTAAGGCGCTCCGGTGTGGCAACAACCACAACAGGCCCCTTCATCAAAGCATCGAGCTGCTCATCAGGGTCACCATCATCTGTTATACATGCACTCTCTATAGATGCATGATAACCGATCGCCCAGATCCATTCATCAAGCGTTTTGGCCCGTTCTTTATCGGCTGTTACAACAATAGCACGAGTACCCTGCCTGCGTTCTGATTTCGCTATCTCATTTAATAAGGAAATCAGATAGCCTACCTCCGGGCTCTCCTCTTTTGTTGTATTTATGACAAGATCTTTCTTCTCTTGTACTGCTTTGAATATTTTCTTTTGTAAAGATGAGGGGCTTTCAAGTTTTACATCATTCAACCCCTTCAAGATATCAGAACTCAGTCGAAATTGATTAAACGACAATGTGGTACCTCTTCAATTTTGATCAACATTTCAATTAACAAACGGCAGCAAACCTGCCCAACGACTGATGATCAAATAAGAGTATTCACTACGATCAACCTGGATTTCAAGAAATGCCCAAAAACATACATTGTCAGACAATATTCATCTTAAATCACATCACAATAACAGGTGAATAACTCACCGACATTCGTAAAAATACTCTTCTATCAGCCTTCAAATAAACGTATGCAATGCGTTTACCGGTTAAATTTTCTTTAAGAAAACGTGACACTTTTTTGGTTAACCGGTAAACGCGTCAATCTATAGGTTTATAAACGCATATTACATCTGCATCTTATAACCATCACTACAGAAACAGCCCACAATTTCTATAAATTACCAATTGTGCCTGCTATATTTTTTAACAAGGTATCGCCTTTACTACTGCGATTAAACTAAACTTGCCACCAACTTATTTTAAGCCGGCCACTGCTGCTCTCTGAAAATAAATCTCAGAAGAATGCATTCCAACTCATTTTTTGAAACTCTTTGTTTTACTAAACTCTTTTTTTGTAAAATGATATGAGTTCAACCTGTTAAACGGAATTATTGAACACCCATAATTGTATATACAAAATAGCATAGACTTCTTAATTAGTGCTTGTAAGAAAACTCATAGTGTCCTAAGAAAACGTCAAATTCAAGGCGCGCGAAGACACTATTTAACCTGAAAAAATTGGTGTTGTTACAGATCATTCCCGAACACAAAAATTTTGTATACTCTTACTAATAAGAACACCGTAAAAACTGATACACAATGGCTAAAAGAGTCGCATTTTTTGCATCCAAAGAAGAGGTTGAAGAGTATTACAATATAGAAACAAATAAAGAGGCATTGTTTGAACCTCACTACAATCTCTCTCCGGGTCATCAACTTCCGGTTATCTCTCTGAATGAAGGAGAGCCCGATATTAATCGAATTCGTTGGGGAAAGATGGGGGCAAGCCGGGCAGAACAAACCACTGTAAAAAAAGAGAAGGTTCTTGAGGAACTTAAAAAAGATAATGTTAAGCGATCTATTATATCGCTTAGTGGTTTTTTTGTCTGGAAAGATGACCAGGAAAAAAATCATCCCTTTTTCGTCCGGTTGTTGAATAATGCTGTAATGTCGGTAGCTGGACTATATTACGACGACGATGAACCGTTTGTGAGTCTCATTACTACCGAAGCCAACACCCTTGTTCAGCCAATGTCTCCCCGAATGCCTTTAATGTTCGATCGCCCGACGGCTCTTCAGTGGCTCGACGTAGGTATGGATATTTCTGAACTTCTTGAAGAGGCGGATAATCTGTTTATGCTTACCGACCTTTCTGTGCTTCGTGTAAGTAAAAAAGTGAATGACCCTACGAACAACAGTGCGGAGATCATTCAGCCGATTCCGAAGTAGATGAAGATTTAGGCTGAAGATCCGGCTTACCCTCAATCTGGTTTTGATAGATACGCAGTGTATTATATGCAAAATCAATATCCGGCTCAGCCAATAGCTTGTCCAGAATATCCTCCCAAATCAGTTGGTTGAGTCCGCGGCGTCTTCTTGCATGCGACAGATGGCGAATTGTGAGTTTCACCCCTACTTCCACAACCTCGGTATAGACGATCGGAGTCAGGTTTTTGTACTGTATCAAGTATGATTTTTTGGCTCGTCGAATCTGCTGCTCGGCATCAGCTACATAGTCTTCAGAGTGGCTGTTTACAATCTCAGTGAGTATCTCTTTCGCTTTTCTCCAGTTGCTTTCAAATGTCACTACAATCTCAATTTCATTCCAAATAAAATTGAAATCGCTGGTGTAGTTGGCTACAGAATTTTGCAGTATGTAATGATTTGGAATATGAATTACACGGCCGGTACTTTGATCGGATTTGGTCCAATTCCCAATTTCCAGGATCGTAAATTTGAAGAATCGAATATCAATCACGTCTCCTTTACGGTCGCCAATTTCGATCCGATCTCCCACCACAAATGGTTTTCGCCAAATCAAAAAGAGCCATCCCGCCATATCTGTTACCGGGTCTCGCAGGGCAATGGCCAAACCTGCTGAGAGCAATCCCAAAAACGTGGCTACAGAAGCCATCCCCTGGAACCAGATCCGGCCGATCAGCAGAAACCCAAGAAAACTTAAGAAGTAGGTTAAATTCTTGCGCCACTTATATCGAATTGAATCGTCGTCAGTTTGCCGACGCACAATTCGAATAACAATAAACCGAATGGCTATCAAAACCAGAATAATGAATACTGACTCAATGAGATTGCCGAAATCCAGATAGATATTCGATAAAATGTCTTGAATGGATTGAGTTGTTTCCTCGTTCATTTTATTTCACTAATCTGTACCAATTCAGAACAATTAAAAGGGTTCCAATTTGTTATATCTTTACCACTTTGTTAAAAGTATAAATAGTGATATTTTTACACTCTTTGCAACAAACTGAAAACTTTATTTTATGCTATACGGAATTATCATATCGCTGATTACTTTAATCTGTATTTTACTGATTGTAGTAATCTTATTACAACCCGGCCAAAAAGAGGGATTGTCGGGTGGACTGGCTGCCGGAATGGCCGGCGGCTCTTCGATGGGAGCAAGACGAACAGCCGATCTTTTATCGAAAACCACTGCAATTCTCGCAGGGCTTTTTCTCGGATTAAGTGTACTTGCTAATTTTGCCATTGACAGCGAGGAAACGAATCAGAGCACGATTCAACAGCAGTCTAATTTTGGTGAACCGGTTGAACAACAAGATTTTTCGGTTCCGTCTGAAACAGAATCAGCTGTTCCGCAACAGCCGCAGAATCAGGGATCTTCTAATGAAGAAGGTAACTAAGCTCTTCCCAGCCAAGACTTCCGAAGTCTCGCGAGACTTTATCAAAGGCTTTAGAGCTTTAATATCTCCTTTCTTATAAAAACAAGTATACAGACTTCGGAAGTCTACACATTCGGTTCAAACCCACGGACTTTGGTCGCTCGCTTCTGCAATTTTTGCCGCGTCAATCGCAATAACCAATTCTTCGTTTGTGGGTATTACATACACATCTGTTTTCGAAGTATCTGAACTTATTTTTTCGATCTCCCCCGGTTTTACTGAATTATTCCGGTTTGAGTCGACCTCAATACCAAGTGACTCGAGATTTTCGAGCGATTTTTCCCTGATCAATGAAGAGTTCTCTCCGATTCCAGCCGTAAAGATGATGGCATCACAACCATTCAGCGTGGCAAAATAGGTACCGATATATTTTTTGATGTTGTAGCAAAACACATCAATTGCCTGTTGGCAGCGCCGGTCTCCCCGTTCTGCTTCAGATATCAAATCCCGCATATCGCTGGCAAATCCACTCAGGCCTAACAGTCCGCTGTGGCGGTTCAGCATAGCATGCAGACTATTCAGCGGAAGCTCCTCTTTTTCCACAATGTAGAACAAAATTGATGGATCCAGATCCCCGCTTCGGGTTCCCATCACCAGTCCAGACAACGGCGTAAAACCCATCGATGTATCTTTTGACTGTCCTCCTTCAATCGCCGCAATTGATGCCCCGTTACCAAGGTGGCAGGTAATTACTTTGGTCTTCTCTTTTGCCTTTTCAATCTGTTTGTAATACTGCCGGCTCACATAATAATGAGAGGTTCCATGAAATCCATAGCGCCGGATTTTATGGCGGCGGTACAACCGGTTTGGAATACCATACATGTAAGCTTCAGGCGGAATAGACTGATGAAAAGCCGTATCAAATACAGCTACATGCGGAATGTCCGGCAATTTTTCCTGGGCAGCCTGAATTCCTTTCAAGTTAGGCGGATTATGAAGGGGAGCCAGGTCAAACGCCTGTTTGATGGCATATTTTACTTCCTTGTCAATCAATACAGAATCCTTAAACATTTCGCCGCCATGAACAACCCGGTGCCCCACAGCTTTAATATCAGATGGCGAAGAGATAATATCAGCTTCCGGGCTCAACAGGTAATCCAGGATCTCTTTTAGTGCCTCTCCATGGTTGGAAATTACTTTTGTGTCTTTAATCCGGTTGCCGGTTGCCGGTTCATGTTTTACGATGGATGTAACTGCGCCAATGCGTTCAATTATTCCATGGCAAAGTTCTTCTCTCTCTTCAACTTCAATCAGGTCGTATTTTACGGATGAACTTCCGCAATTGATGACTAATACAAGCATGTATATTTATTTGATAGTTAATTTGGTTAGTAGTGTATACCCCTGAGTTTTTTCATTTAATCCGGGTCTCTTTTAAAACTACTGAAACTGTTTTTCCTAAACGAATTGTTTTCAGCCAAAAAAAATTAAAAGGCACACTCCTTTACATTAGAAGTGTGCCTTTTTAGGGATCAACAATACCTTAGAATCTGAATTCTGCAGCTACGGTTGAGTGAATGGGCATCTCTTCTTTGGGAAGCACATACACTTTGCTGCCTGTTTTATAACCGGTGATGGACAGCCAGTTCAGGAGTTCTACATCCTCGCCATTCGGCTCACCGCTGTAGTGAACGGTGTGGTTCTCTTCATCATACTTACCCCACTTGGTTTCTCCTCGTGAAATAAATATGGTTTGAGATTTCCCCATCACAGTTGATTCAATAATCTCACTCAGATTATTGGATACGCGGTCTTCTCCATACTCAGAGAAATTTTCAAGAGATCTGTACATCTCAGATAAAAAGTGCTCTTTCACTACATCCCAGCCTTTATCCCGCAGTTCTTTATCGGAAAGGTCATCGGGGTTGTGAGAAACTGTATTTTCAATTAATCGATTGTAGTGATTCACCTTTTTATAAAGCCCGGTATTTTCCGTAAGTCCGACCAGAATTAACGGGTCGCCCGTTTCATTCACTACGTTAGATATCTCTTTCTCAATTTCGCGGTAAAACGCTTCAACAACTACCATTTTGTCCTCTTCGTTGGCATTATGCCCGAAATACATAGCAGATTGCCCCCTCGCCCCGGTATGAAACTGAAGCTGCTTTTGAGGATCCACTTCAAGATAATCGGTCACAGATGTTTCAATGTTATCCGGAGTGATATCATGAACGGAATTTCGGGTGCAGCGCAGTAAACGTACATTCTTTCGGCTCGCTGCCAATACCACAAATGAACCGTCCATACTGGTCATGGGCAGCAACGGGGTTATCATAAAATGATCATTCACAAACACCCGTTCATCTACTTCGTAGGGTAGATGATAGAGGTCATATGAATCTTCAGTTATATAAACCACAAGTCCTTTTTTAAGATGAGACCAAAACAATGGCTTATCCAGCAGTTCTTTCGCCGGTTTAAGCATCTGCTGGACATCTTCTTTTTTTAAATTTCGTTCTTCTAATTTATTTTCAGCGTTAGACAGTAAATTTTTGAACCGAATGGGATCTTGCTTTGATTCTTCTCCTTTTTCGTGAGTTGGAAGAGTTATTGTTACGTAATTTTCAGCGTTTTTATTAATCAGCTCGTGTATTGTTTTTTCGCTTACCATCCTTTTGTCTCCTACTTAATATTTCGATGAGTCTTCTATAAAAATAAAGAATTTCTGAGTCTTAAGGTTCCACTTAAAATATACGTACAAAAATAAAGTCGCTAAATGTGAAAACAAGAGGTTTTACTGACTCTGATAAAAATTTCTTACTCTACGTGAATGAAAAGAAATAAGTACAACTAAAAGACAAAATGAGTAAATCTACTCTTCAGGGAATTAAAAACAGTTTGGGCCCCGGGTTAATTATGGCTGCCGCTGCAATAGGTGTTTCACATCTTGTTCAGTCAACCCGTGCCGGCGCCGAATATGGTTTTGCTCTTGTATGGGCGGTACTTTTAGCAAATATTTTTAAATATCCGTTTCTGGAGTTTGGCCCGCGGTACGCTCTTGCCACACGCAAAAATTTGATCCGGGGATATGCCAAAATGAGCTCCCTGGCACTATGGATTTTCATCATCTTTACAGTTTCAACAATGTTTGCGGTTCATGCGGCAGTTACAATTGTAACAGCAAGCCTGGCAACCAGCCTCACCGGAATTGAACTATCCGTTACGGTATGGTGTGCCATCATTCTCGTTTTGTGCGTCATTTATCTATTTCGAAACACATATGCATTATTAGATAAGGCCATTAAAGTATTGATGGTAATTTTGGCCATTTCAACAGTAATTGCCATGATTTTGGCGTTTGTAAACATCGGTTACACACCAAAACCTAAAGCTATTGCACCCGAGATCTGGACCGTATCCGGGGTTGCTTTTTTGATTGCCCTGATGGGCTGGATGCCCATTCCTATTGATGCCGCAGCCTGGCAATCAATCTGGACACTGGAGCGAATGAAGGAAACCAAGTACAAACCACAACTCGGCGAAGTGCAGTTCGACTTTAATCTCGGTTACATCGGCACGGCCATTATCGCACTCTGTTTTTTAACACTTGGCGCAATGGTTATGTACGGTTCAGGAGAGGAATACGCTGCCAGCGCAGCCGGATTCTCAAATCAACTGATTGAACTTTACACCTCGGCACTGGGCGATTGGGCTTTTGTACTGATTGCCGCCTGTGCCTTCACAACCATGTTTAGTACAACACTTACGGTAACAGATACATACCCGCGCGTAGTTAATGAATTTGTGTCGGTCTTAAAAAAGGACGACAATCAATCAACAGAAATCCGTTACCGGTATCTTCTTATCGGGGTTAGTGCCGGCTCGCTTTTGCTATTGATTTTTCTTGGGGATCAATTTCGGTTTTCTGATCGATCTCGCCACAACCATGTCATTTCTCACAGCGCCGGTATTAGCATTTATGAATCACAAACTCATTCATCAACCTGAAGTTGAAGAGCAGTTCAGGCCTAAACCATGGCTCTACTGGCTGAGCGTGAGCGGCATTATTTTTCTTACACTATTTGCCTTAATTTACCTGTATTGGATGCTCTTTTATTAACTTTATTCCATGGTCAGGTTTTTTCTTTTCGGTTTCATTTCACTTTTTGTTGTACTGCCAGCGCAGGCACAAATGTACAATACCCAGTACAGGGTGCCAGGCCAGGAGTGGATGGAGCTCAACACCGACCGATTCAGGCTTATCTACCCTAAACGATATCAGCAGGAAGCTTATCGTTCAATGGCCATTTTAGAGAGCGAATATTCAGATATAAAAAACCTGGTTGGCGGAACGATGAATCGATTTCCCTTTATCCTCAACCCTGAAAATGACAACTCGAACGGGTTCGTCTCTCCAATAAATTTCCGGTCAGAGGTTGAACTCTCCCCCATCATCAGCAAAACGATGAATCCTAAGTCGGGCGGGTGGCTGGAACTGGTTCTTCCCCACGAGTTGGTTCACGCCATGCATTTCAACGAAAATCCATCATCGGTAACCAGTATCCTCTCCATCTTTTCTCCCGACATCAGGCGAGCTACTCACGGCGCCGCTCCAATCGGTTTGATTGAGGGAATTGCCGTAGAGTATGAAACTCACAATCAAATACCGCAGGCAGGACGGGGACACCATCCCTATTTCCGCAATCAATTTCGGTCTGTTTTACATTCTTCCAACCCGTGGTCGATGGGGCAGTTGGTTCACAGTTCAACCTATACGCCGCCGTTTAACCGGCACTACATTGGCGGATATGAATTTGTAAACTGGCTGCTGGATTCCTACGGACAGGATTCCATGAAAAACGCAATTGAATATCATTATAAATACCCTTTTTTAGGTTTTGGGTTAGCCTTAAAACATGAAACAGATTTTTGGCCGGGCCAACTTTACGATCAGTTCAACGAGCAAAAAAAACAGAATGAAGATGACCGCCTCAAAAAGATCGGTAACAGCACTGATACGCTGTCAAAAGAGATTCCATTTACCGCCACTTGTAAACGGCTTCAACGCCCAAAATGGCTGAACAATCATACTCTTATTTTTTATGGAAGAGGATGCAACCGGGCCTCCGGCTTTTATACGTACGATCTTAATTCCAAGTCATTAGAACTACTGAAGGAAGTATCCATCACCGACGATTTTCTGTATTCACTTTCGGAAGATAAAAGTATTGCGGTCTATTCTCGCTATCACACAAATCTTCTCTACGACAACCTCTATCAGGGAGATCTTCATATCCTTGAACTCTCAACTGGAGATTCGGAACGCATCACCCAAAAATCGAGACTTTTTTCTCCGGCTTTTTTTGATGGGAATATCCTTGCTCTTCAAACAGAAGCCAACCAGATGAATCTCGTACGGATCAACCCAAACGATGGTGAGATTATGAAAAAGTACTCCAGGCCAGAGCACTCCACCCTTGTTCAGGTGGCTCCCAATCCTCACAAACCTGTCTCTGCAGCCATCATCGGGCGAATAAAAAGCACCCAGGGAATTTGGTTTGAAGATCTCGATAAGACGAGGATTCTCGATGCTAAACCCGATATTGTTTTTGAAGAAGGTTCTGTTTTTGATCTGTCGTGGCATCCCACCGAACAGAAACTACTGTTTGTGAGCGATCATACCGGAACCATGAACCTGTATCAGTACGATCTGAAAGGTGGTCAAGTTCATCAAATCACCAATAGTCAATTCAATGTATTTGAGGCTTCGTATTCTCCCGATGGACAGCAGATCGCCTACATCATGCAGGATGAAAATGAGCAAACGCTTCAATTGTTCGATGCAGATGATGCCGTTTGGGAACAGGTTCCGGCCGATCGGTGGCAATTCGATTCGTCAATTCGGGAAAGCCTTTCTCGTCCGTTAATGAACCGGAAAATGGCAGTCGATACCTCTGCCTGGAAACCCGAGTCGTACTCAACCGGTTGGGCCTGGCTCAAACCCCGGCTTTGGCTTCCCACCTATGAAGAACAGAATGGATACCACCGGCCCGGATTAACATTTGAAAGCGGAGATGTGATGAGCTCGCAAGCTTACTCGCTTGACGTGAGTTATTTAGCAGAACGGCTCTGGTTTAATACATCCTATAACTACAAAGGATTTTATCCCGGGTTTAAAGTTGAGCTATTTAACAGCCCGATTTTCACCCAGTTCCAAACGGACGATGGTGAGGATGAATCATACCAGGAGTTGCTGCAGGAATCCCGTGGAGCCTCATTCAGCATCCCTATTCCACTCATGCTCGAATCAAACACCCGGTTTACATCTCTCTTTTTTGAACCGCGATATTCTGTTTCTCAGATCCGCTTTCTGAACCCGGATCAATCATGGCAACCTGTTTCTGATTTTGGAACCCGCCATACTCTCGGGTTCAAAACCATTTTCAACTGGAAACTACGTCATTTTACCCGTGACATTCAGCCCAATGCAGGATGGGCTTTCTTTGTAGAGGGTCGGCAGGCATTGAACAAAGATGAATTTATGATTGAAACAGACCAGGTTTCGGTTGACGGAACTCTCTCTCGCCGGCGCGGGCTCAATGTTGGCGCAATTACATTTCTTTCTCCACTGAAGCGCTGGAATCAATCTTTGCGAATTTCCGCTGAGCTGTATTCGCAAACCGACGTTCCTGTATTTGGAGTATCCTCTCGTTTTATTGATCATTTCTCAGAGTTTCCATTTCCCGGTGCCAACAATATCGGTTTCCTGAATACCCGCTATACCATTCCCATTATCTATCCCGATGAGGGAGGATTGCTCTTGCCTCTCTATCTATCCAATATTTACCTGGTTCTGTTTTCTCAGACAGCTGCTGATTTAGATCATACCATTCGTACCTCAAACTCAAGGACTATTTTCGGTGCCGGAATTCGATCGAGATTTCGTTTGAGCAACATGAGTTTCGATATCGGGATTTCACTCGGCTGGGAACCGACCCGGGACAATCTTTCCTACCATTTTGGCAGCTTTTAACTCTCTTCGGCTGTATAAAGTTTGCGATAGATTTTTGCAGTTTTTTCTTTTACCCGCTTAGCTTCATCATCTGTCAGCCGGTTTTTCCATGTATGAATCGTTTGCTTCGAATCTCTGGGCTGATAATCGTTCGATTCAGCTTCTGCAGGATTCTGCTTCGATGTAAACTCCCTTATATACTGTTCAATTTCTTCGCTGAATTCCAGGTCCAGGTAGGTGAACATTTTTCGGAAGTTTTCAATCGGATCTTGAGCAAGTTTTTCATGCTTCATGAAAAGCCACTCGGGATATGTTTCCCGGTAATCCAAAATCACAAAGTTCAGCACATTCCATAACAGACTGATCCGGTCAATGAAATCGCCTTCTGCATCCGTTTTCTCGATCTCTTTCTTGAATGGTTCCAAACGGGTATTGATCAGTTTTTCCTGGTTGAGAAAATTTTTGAAGTCAAAATCCCACCCCTGTTTTTTTAAGCTTCCTGCAAATGCAAGGGGATTTCGAATCATGCAGATCACTTTTAGCTGGTACCGCTCATATAACCATCCCGCCGATAAAAGCGCAATCGGGTCTTTCAACAAATAGCGGGGACGATTTCCACTCAACAGAAGATATTTTAGATAGATAAGCGGGGTTTTCCAGTTATACCCCGATTCCCTGCAAATTTTTGCCGGATATTGGAATGCGGTATTGGGTATATACCGATCGAACTCTCTTTTAATTTCCCTGTAATTCTGTGAAGTGGGAACGTGCTCAAACCAGTGATCGAATTTGTATTCAAAATTGTACCGTGTTGTTTCCGGGTTGAAGGGTTCATAAACCAACTCTACATTTTTTGTCTTGGAAAGTGTCCGCCCTACCCATGTTGTACCCGAGCGATGAGTTCCCGTTACCAGAATATGTTTCCGATTTTCCTTTACCAGCACAGACCCTTATTCCGTTTAAACATGTTGAGACGAAGGCTTAAAATATTTTAACCTACATCATAACTTTTTTCTGCAGGGAATGTAACCGAAAGATCAGCCAATGTCTTTAGATGAAGAAATTTTCAAACTCTTTCAGGACAAAATCAACGTATGTGTTTATGTGTTTATCGAGGACTTACCCCATTATTGTAAGTGTAAACTTATTGCATGTTGTATGTCCTTTTGTCTTGATACAAAAGAACGAAAAGATCAAGACTGTGAATACTTGGCGGCGGACACGAGTTCACCGTGGAATCCTTTCAATGGTCCATCAGGCTTTCAGCCCTTAAATTTCGCTCCTCGCCGGTATGAAAGGATTCTTCTCACGGTTCTCTCGTTGTCCTTTTTCCCGCCAACTATTCAAGGTCGGTTATTTTCCCAAAATCACCATTTCCACTTGTTAAATGTATTAAACTACTGTTATTTATATCTTTAGCATACTTAAACTTAAAATTTCGGGGTAACTTCTCATGTGTTTACCGACCAGGCAGAGTGCGATAGCTCCTGCCAGAGAGTCACGAGTAGAGGTTTTCGAAGGGAATTGATCTTATCCCATCCCGAGGCCTCGGGCACCGAAACCGAAAAAGCACGGGTTCTTTCAGGTTGTTTGACTCAAACCGCTAAACAGGTACAAATCAACGCTTCTTATATTGATTCGGGGAATTAACAATAGCAATATTTTGGCAGACTTCGGACGTCTATGTTAAACTGGTAAAAATCTCCTCTTCACATTTGTCTTTCTCTTCTTTATAATCGTATTTGTATAGAAGAGATTGATTCGATGCCGCCTGATTTACAAAATTAGACATTCAGGAAAATAAAGCTTGGGTATGTTTGGGGTGAAGCTCTCATACCTGTTAAATGATAATAAAACAGGAACATAATCATGTCTTACCGATGGGTCTATTCCGAACCCCAAGGGGGGAACTCTGCCAACGATATTCAAGACGAACTGAACATTCCACCGGAAATTGCCCATCTTATTAAGCATTCGGGGAATTGACACCTACGAAAAAGCTAAAACGTTTTTCAGACCTGAAAAGGTAAAACTCCATGATCCTTTTTTGATGAAAGATATGGAGGCTGGTGCGTGTCGACTATCTGCAGCCATCCGCAATCACGAAACCGTTGTTATTTACGGCGATTATGATGTAGACGGCACCACGGCCGTCAGCCTTCTCTTCACTTTTTTAAAAAGTTTCGGGCTGGATGTGTATTATTATATTCCCCATCGCTTTAAAGAGGGGTACGGCATCAACCCGGAGGGCATTCAGTTTTCTCTTGAAAAAAATGCCGACCTGATTGTCTCCGTTGACTGTGGTATCACCGCTATTGAAGAAGCCAAATATGCCCGGCAAAAAGGAGTTGATCTCATCATCTGCGATCACCATACCGTTGGGGATGAGCTGCCCGATGCAGTTGCGGTTTTAGATCCCAAACGAACAGATTGCAATTACCCATTTGACGGATTATCCGGAGCCGGTGTAGGATACAAATTGGTTCAGGGTACAGTTGAAAAACTGGGCCTCCCAAAAAAACTACCCAATAAATACCTGGATCTCGTTGCAATCTCCATCGCATCAGACATTGTTCCCATTATCGACGAGAACCGCATTTTAATGAGAAAGGGACTGAACCTCATCAACACAGAACCACGCATTGGCATTAAAGCCTTGCTCGACAGGATAAAAATTCCGGCCAGCTCTGTCACTACTTCCAGTATCGTATTTTCTATTGGTCCGCGAATTAACGCAGCCGGCAGGATGGGGGATGCAACTACTGCCGTGGAACTGATGATTGCCGAAGAAGAAACCTCGGCTAAAAGATATGCCAATGAATTGGAATCCATCAATAAAATGCGGAGAAACACCGATTCTAAAACGATGGACCAGGCGATGGAGATGCTCGAAAATAGTTTCAATCTTGATGATCTTTCGGCCATGGTTCTCCATGATCCGGGCTGGCATCTTGGTGTGATTGGTATCGTAGCATCCCGGCTGGTGGATGCCCACTATCGCCCTGCGATTATGCTCAGTACTGTGGAGGGAAAAATCAAAGGATCGGCAAGATCCATCAAAGGGTTTAATATCTATGATGCGCTGAAAGAGTGCGAAGATCTGCTTGAGCAATTTGGGGGTCACGAATTTGCCGCGGGACTGACCATGGATAAAGAAAACCTGGACGAGTTCCGTAAACGGATGAATAAAATTGCAGGTTCGAACCTGTCTGACAAAGATTTCACTCCCGAGCTTGAAATTTCAAGCGACCTCGATCTCTCCAAGGTAGATATGAAATTCTGGAAACTTCTCACCCAGTTTGAACCGTTTGGCCCCGGAAATATGCGGCCTATTTTTGTGAGCGAAGATGTATGCATCGAAGGAGTGCCAACTATCGTTGGAAACGGGCACCTAAAGATGAAAATTCGCCAGGGCAAGTCACCCGTTTTTGACTGTATCGGTTTTAATATGCACGCATTTGAACCCAAGTTGCGAAATTGTGACCGGGACAAAATCGACATCGCCTACGTCCTTGAAGAGAACCACTGGAACGGCCGCCGAACGATCCAGATGCGTTTGAAGGATATTCATATTAAAGGCAGAAGTGAAAAGTGAAAAGGCAAAAGTAAGTAAGTTTACATAAGATCGGTGCAGACAAATAGATATTATATCGCTACACATTATAAATTCTCTCAAACGCTTCTTTTCACTTTTGCCTTTTCACTTTTCACTCAAAACAGATTGTGTTCGGTTTTTAAAGCCCTTATATTTGATGGCTCTGTGAGGGACTGTAGCTCAGTCGGTAGAGCAACGGACTGAAAATCCGTGTGTCGGCGGTTCGATTCCGCCCGGTCCCACACATACTTAAACCCCTGTGAGGCATTGATTTATGATCTTACAGGGGTTTTCTTTTTCTGCTAATATATTTGAGAATTTTAAGATTTGGGTACTCATTGGGTACAAAATTAATCAGCCCAAATATACTCAAGAATATCAGGGACCCAACTCAGCAATCTCTTTTTGGCACTTTTCCTCTATTCAAATATTCGAGCACATCATCTATATGATATCGTATTGTGCGACCATTTTGAGTAAATGTAATCTGGTTTGAATCTCTTAGATGTTGAACGTGGCGCCTGCTGCACCGAAGGTATTCCATCACGTCATCCGTTGTTAACCACTCTTTCATTGATGCCTTACGGATGATGCCAGGTAATACATCTTTTAAAATTTCACCTGTGGCTTCTTTGATCAGTGCTTTCAATTCATCTTCTGTCGTAATTACGAGTTTCATGTTCTGTTGGTCTTAGTTTGAAAAGTTACTTTCTATTCGAAGATGTGCAGAATTTCGATATTGAAATTTCAGCCGACAGTCCCAGGGATTCGTTCCGGTTCAAACCGCCTCAAATAAATTTTTTATTTGATTTGTTAACCAGTCAGTGACTTTCAAAGAGAAATTGCTTTAAAATAATCGAGGGTTGTGATTATCCATCACGACGCCTGGAAAGACTCATTGTGTTATCAAACACTTATCGGTTCTACATATTCGTGTTCTCATATGCATGAACCAAAAAATCCAAATTCCTTATAGATCATTTTTGATATTACACGACAATTCCTTCAAATATACAATTTGGTGTGACTTGCCTTGAAAGACTCTACATTTGCCAATAATATGAATAATAAATTCTGCAACACACGAAGCAACAACCTATTTGTCGTAGCATTATATGTTAACTGCCATCAATGACCGTAATCAACCTTACAAACGAAGCATCTGGGATATCGATAAGCGGTACTCAATTGAAATCGATAGCTTGTCGAAAGATATATTGGTAAAGATGGAAGAGTACAAAAGTATAGAGTCTGCAAAAAAACGCACACCTCCCATTCCAATCTCGGACATCATCGTGGTTGACACAGTTGGAAATTCTTCCAGATCCTCAGAAATAACTGTAAAGAAATCAAAGACTGTTGGATATAATTGACTCATGGGGTGCTGGAATCAAAACCTCTATTTGCATCCTGTCCGTTTTGAAAGGGGACTATACCCTCCACTTGATTGGAGAATTGCAAAAGCGGCCAAGGGAAGAATTTAGTTACTGATGATGAAGAAAGAATTCTAAACGGCATCAACAAAAACAAAATTGCTTCGGTATACGTGAGAAAATTATTAAAAGGCTGGACTGAGAGTTGAAAAAATCGAAGATCCGGGGAAACTGAATAACCAGTGGGGAAAACTCGCAATGGAAGTTAACGACTTTCGTGCAGACCGGTTTAGGTTTTTTTCTTACTTCAACATTGATCACCCGGCGGCACAACCGCTGACCGTAATCCTTTACATTAATACACAATAGAGAAAAATGTCAAGAACTGATTGGGCTGAAAAATTTGTAGCACAATTTTCATCGTTACCGTTAAGTCGTGAGTGTGTTTATCATAGCCCGAAATATTTAAAAAAGGGTATTGAGAAAGAAGTATGTGATCATTTGATCATTATGAAAGAAGAAGCAATTCTTATTTCAATGAAAGCTCAAGAAGATCCGGATTCTAAATCTGGAAAAAAACTAAAAAGCTGGGTTAAAAAGAGTAGTAAAAAAGCTGTAAAACAAGCTAAAGGTGCTTTAAAAACTATTGCAAATGAAAAGTTCTGGTGTGACCATGACATAAGAGGTAAAGTAAATTTTGATCCAAAATCAATAGAAATAAAATATGTAATAGTCATTGCAGAACTATTTAACGATCACTTTTTAATTTCAGAAAAACTTCCAAATGCTCAAGATGGAATTCCTATTCTATATTTTTCAGTAAATGACTTTTTAAACTTGGTTTCAGAATTAAGAACATTCACAGATTTAAAAAATTACTTAGAATCGAGAAGCTCTTTGTACGAAAATACGAGAAACTATATCGGATACGAGCGAAAATTTTTTCAACATTATATTTCTCATAATCAATCCTTTAGTGATGTCGCCTCAATCGACGATTTAACTGTCGTACCATCAAAGTGGATAGAATTTATTGACTGGAAAAAGGAGAATGAAGCAAATATGGAGCTAACTGAAAATGTGATTAATTCGCTCACTGAAAGATTACCAAATTATAGATCAGGGCTCAGAAAGATACACTTCAAGCATTTGATCCTGAAGATGCACGCGATAATTATATGTTAATGCAGCAAGAAATTTGTGGCGTTAAATTTAAATGAAAGAGTTCAATTTGGGACACAATTCAACAATATTATTGATAAAAACAAAAATGAATCAAATGATAAAAATACAGCTTATGGTATTATGCTATCTGATTCAAAGCCTAATTTTGGCTACGTCTTTACATCTTCAAAAGGCATTAACCGTCAAGAAATTATTGATCGTGGTATGACACTGTTGACATCAGCCATTGCATACTTTGATTTAGATTCCTGCATTGCAGTAAATGATAGAGATTCCAAAAATTTTGAAGTCCAATATGTTTTGAACTATGAGCCAAATGAAAACGATAGAAGCAATGGCGATAATTTTTGGAGGCATTTAAAAATAAACAGTGTAAAGATTTGAACCGCAGCCCTTAAACGTTTGTTTTTTTTTTCACATATATCTCAATTATTAGACTCAATAAAAAAGTAAAACCTATGTGTCGGCGATACACTACTTACCTACAGAAAAGCACAGGAAATCGAAGAGTTCTTAAATGCCGTTGACAGCGGTGCCATAACAAGTGAACAGGATGAACCCTACGGCAACTATAATGTTGCTCCCACTCACGAAATGCCGGTGGCGTTTGTCGATGAGAACGGAAAGCGAATCCTGGATACCATGCACTGGGGATTTATGGGGTGGAAGCCGAAACCGGGGAAGAAGCCTTTCCTGCCGATCAATACACGAGATGACTCTTTATTAGAGAAGCCCATGTGGAAAAAGCCTTTTATCAAAAGCCGGTGCATCGTTCCGGCCAGTGGGTTCTACGAGTGGGCTGGGAAGAAAGGAAACAAGACCCCTCACTATATCTATCCTACGAAAGAGAAGTTCATGGGATTTGCCGGAATATTTTCCGATTTAGCCCCGGAAGATAAAGCCTCGAACAAATCCTACTCGATCATTACGACCAAGCCGAATAAAGTGATGGAAGACATCCATGATCGTATGCCGGTAATCCTGCACCCATCGGAATTCGATGACTGGCTGAATCCGGACAATCAAGACCCGGACTATCTTACGGATTTCCTGCGTCCGTATCCCGATGATGCAATCGATGAGTATATTGTGAGCAAAGCTGTCGGCAATGTGAGGAATAATGACAAAGCCTCACTCAGAAAGCAGATCTGTTTGGTTAGCGAACAAAGAAGAACTCCTCATCCACCTCCTGCATAAACCGCCAGTCCATCTCATCCAGGATGTAGACCAGGTGAAAAAACCGGTGCTGATCGGTTTCCACCACATAGTTTAGCTCTTTGGTAATCATCGTGTTTTCCATGTGAATCGTTGGAATTCCAAATACTTGTGTGGAAGGTATCTTTCCAGATCGGAACCGGTACGGCTGCATTCTGCGTATCAACGGTTTTTCAGTGCCGTCATAGGTTTTCTTGGCCAGCTCTTCCGGCAGCAGTTCAAACCGGTAGGGAATGACGCGGTGTGCCCTGGACGGCTTGTGCTTATGCCGGTCCACAAGTGCCAGTACACGGTCGATGGCTTTGTCCTCATAGCCATTGGCTTTATTCAGTGACCACAGCAGTTCCTGTTCATTAAAGACCAGATCGAACCTCTCTCCCTGTTTGGTATCAATGGTGTAGAAGGATTTACGAACGCCTCCCTGCTCTTTGCTGTGGCAGGAGCGCACGCGCAGCAGATCCCTTCGATAGGGCAACCGCCAGTCGGCATCCGGGTTGGCCTCATAGCGGGTAAATAGAGCCAGCATTTCTACAAGAGGAAATTCATTCATGACCGTAAATCTTTTTGGTCAAAGCAACCTACACACATATATTACACATATCAATAGGTTTCGAGAATATTTATGAAGAAAAACAAGAACCACAGCTACCAACCTGAGCACGATGTCCACCGGATTACGCTCTACAATACCATCTACCCGGAGCACCAACACAAATCCCGAAAAGAGCGTCTGTATCTTCACTTTGATTTCGCATGTTTCTACGCACAGGTCGAACAGCTTCGTAAGAGTCTGTACGGACTGCCGCTGATTATCGGTGGATGGAGAAAAGAGAACGGGCAGGTGAAAGGCATTGTAGCCACGGCCAGCTACGAAGCCCGAAGCTTTGGCATCAAGACCGGAATGAGTGCCTATGAAGCGTGGCAGCTCTGTCCGCACGTCTGCATGCTTCAGGTGGATTATGACGCATACACCGCCATCTCCAAGCAGGTTCATTTCATCTTCAAGGAGTTCGCGCCGGTGGTAGAGCGCTACAGCATGGATGAATACTTTATGGAGGTCGATTTCCTGAAAGACAGATCCCGAAAAGAGATTGATGAGTTTGCCCGGCGGCTTCAGGAGCGAATTTACGAAGTGACGAACCTGGTCGGGGCTGTGGGGATTGCCCGTTCCAAGACCTACGCCAAGCTATCCAGCAGTTTGAATAAACCGAAGGGACGAACATTGATCTTGACCGATGATGATGAACGAACCCAAATCTGGCCGCTGGATCTGGACGAGGTTTGGGGCGTGGGCCGACGACGACATGAACATATCCTGGCCGAAGGGTACAAAACCATTGGAGATGTTGCGGAGCGTGGCAACATTCATACCTTCACCCGCCTGTTTGGTGCCAACTTCGGAAAGATGCTCTATCAAACCATTACCGGCAAAGACCAGGGACGTGTACTGGAAGAGATCTCCGAGGACTACAAACCCAAACAAGGGGTTAGCTATGGCCACACCTTTTCGGAAGGTTCTACGGATGTTGAACGGATCAAAGGAGAATACGCCATTGCCGTCCAGCAGATCTGCTACCGGATGAGAGCCTACGGCATCCGGGCCAACTCCTATTCAGGGATGTTTGGATTCAACGAACCAGACAAACCGGGAGTAGGATTTCGGTTTGGTACCGAGGCTCATACGAATATTGATGACTACGTGTACGCTGCACTGATGGAGAAAGTATCTCCGGCCATTGAGAAAGCAAGCCAGCACGGCATGGAAATTCGAAACATCGGTCTTGGAACGCATAAGATCGACAAGACCAATCAACTGAATGTATTCTTCCAGGATGATGAGGATAAAGTAGCCAGGACAAAAGCTGTGGATAAGATCAAAAACCG
Organism: Balneolaceae bacterium; assembly: GCA_034521495.1. Taxonomy (NCBI): domain Bacteria; kingdom Pseudomonadati; phylum Balneolota; class Balneolia; order Balneolales; family Balneolaceae; species Balneolaceae bacterium. Next base: position 539,404 of record JAXHMK010000004.1, on the reverse strand, counting down.
GTTTGGGCCAAAGTGTATTACCAGGGCGAATACGCTACATCGGGTGGAAGGGAATACGCATTTTTTGGAGAGGAATGTTTGAAACCCTGAACCAATGCATTCTAAGATCTCCTTTCGGGAGTGTAGCAGTTTACAGAGTTCAAACACCTGCAACTCTTGGACAGCAGCTTGGTCACTACCTTGGTCAGTAGCTTGGTCACTATCTTGGTCGTAAACTTGGTCGCCATCTTAGTCGTGATCTTGGTCGTCACCTTCGCCTAAAACTCAATATTTCTAAAATGGCGTTGAACTTCTCTTTCCACCTGTTCAAACTCGGGTAGTTCCTGAATTTGATCACTGATTGAGCCAGTCCAGCGGGCCTGGTAGAGTGGGAGGCGTTTTTGTAAAGCATCTTCAAAATCGGCAGAATGGAGACCTTTGTGCTCGCACTTCTGCGAAAATTCAGGCAATAAAAATTCCAGATCCATCTGTTCAATTTCCAATAAGTACCAAATGTCGTAAAAGTCGCGGGGCTGCATGCGCTGCATCACCGATCTCATCTTTTCGATTAATATCTCTTTTAGTGGATAACACAGCAGCTCGAATTCATCCTGATCGCTGTAAAGCCCAATGGCCGGTTTGGTAACGGGATCAAAACAGATAAGCTCACTTCTCGATATATCTACCTTCACACTTTTTTGCTTTCCCTTTCCGCCGAGCGGCCCCGTATAGCTGATGTAGAAATTGATGCCGCCATCCTCATGTTCATTGTCATCAATAAGCTCCAATGGAATATTGGCTTCCTCTTTTATGTATTCAAATACCTCGTGAAACCCCTCAAATATTTGCTCATTGGTCACCTCAGAATTATTCAGTGTAAAATCCAGATCTTCAGAAAAGCGGTAGTCCTCAAAATAAAACTTCTTTAAAACAGTCCCTCCTTTGAACACCAAAGCAGTCCGCAGATGCTCGTGATGAGCTACTCCCTGCAAAATCCAGGACAAGATGTAATCCTTTTCCATTTGCGTATCACGTACTCCGACCTCACGGGCCTGTTGTTGAATTTCTGCAGGTACAATCATGTGGTTATAGCGGATGTAATGGTTTCGGTATCCAGGTTCTGACGAATACTCCAGCGGCTGTGCATTTTTCCGGTCTTGGGAAGTTCGGTATCTAAAACAGTATAGGAAGCCGTTTTCAGCTCCTGTAGCTTTGGAATAATGTCGGTGTCTATTTCAAACAATTCCAATAAAAAGCCCAGGCGTTTGATCACAACCTGCGTATCAAATGTAATGACGTACTCCAGCAGTTTTTCATAATCGATGTTGTCTTTTGATCTATACAGGCCGCGAGCCACTTCTACAATGCCACCGGCATAATCCGGTTTGTACAAGCAGTCGATCAGGGTCTTCTCAAGGTCAGAGCACCAAACTTTATCGTAGGAATTTATCCACATCTTTTTCTTGCCAAAGAAATGCTTTTCGTTGTGATAGATAAACTGAAACGTCACATCTTTTACGTTTTGGATGCTCGGCTTCACCTGTTTCGAGACGACCACTTGTTCTTTTAATGAAGGCTGGGTAATCAGGTTATGGATTTCCATCGCGGAATAATATCCAATGTAATACTCACCCCCGGATATTAAATATTCAGGCAGCAGATGCCACTCGGGCATATATTGTTCCGGATCTTCCTCATAGGGGATGACGCAATACACTCCATTTTTAATCCTCATTAACAATCCCCGCTGTACCATATCGGAAAGCAACTTGATCAACGTGTTATCCGATGATTCGGGAAGTGCCTGTTTCGCATCGGATACTTCAAAGCAACGTATCTTGTTCTTTGCCAAATACCGTAGCAGTGTACTCGATTTTGTTGAGATATTTTTCATTCGTGTTCCCATACCATTCAGAATGGTAATTATGTTTTATATCTGTATAATGAGTTATTAAATCACTTTTAAGATACAAAACATAATAAAAAGCTCCTATAGTTATATTTTATATCTAATTTATGAGTTTTAATTCATGTTCTTTAGATATGAAACATAACCAAGGCAAATACACTACATCAAGTGGAAGGGAATACGCATTTTTTGAGAGGAATTCTTGATTTTAATTTCTAACATTCTCAACCGCAATAATAATCTCACTCTTCATATCCCCAATTCTCGATTCGAGTTTTTCCAGGTAATCTTCCCCGAAACGTTTCTTAGTGCTTTTTAAAGCAATTTTAAGATCACTAATTGCTTTCTTTTTGTCTTTTTCGAAATCAACATTTGCTATCCTTCGAAGAGTAAATTTTGGAAGGGAACGATATTGCGTTAAATCTTTAATCAGGGTTCGTATAAATGGAATCTCAGGTTGAAATTCCTGCTTAAAATGATGCAGTGCAGCTTTCAAAACGTTGATGGCTTTTACCTCAAAAGAAATTTCTGAATGAGTTGATGTGTAGTCCATTTTGTGAGCTTTTACAGATTCATAGCATGTCCAGAAGCGTGGGCTTAACGGCAGGGTTGGCTCATCGTTGCCACATTCAATATGAGGAATGGCATCTAAAAGAGAATAGATCGTTTCCGGCACAATTTTTTCTGCTTCTGTATCGGCTATATGACTGATAAAAAGACTTAATCTTTTTTTTCTAAAAACAAGTAATTCATTTTTGTCGAATTGCTTGGCGGTTTTTATACGGTAAGGTAATTTTTCGACTCTCTCGACAATGTCTGCATGGTGTTTTTTAATTTCGTCATACTTCAGTCTTATCTGTGTAATCGGAGCTATTTCCTCACTCTCATCAGGGTGTCTGTTTACCCGGTTAAAAAGTTCTGATGGTGACGGTTCTTCATCTGCATCAAAAACTTTAACGTCTTCACCCAGTGTATTATGAATCAAATACATCTTATTAGCGGCAATCTCCCGGCTCTTTACAACCGTCGCCCCCTGTTCGGTTGGGAAAAAATTATAAATTCTCAGATTTTCAAACACCTTCTCCCCGATACGGTTAATTCTTCCCACCCGTTGAATTACCCTCGTTGGATTCCAGGGAATATCGTAATTAATGATAGCACCAGCCCGGTTAAGATTCTGGCCTTCCGAAAGAATATCACTGGTTAGCAAGACACTGTACTTATCTTCCTGTTTACTTTTTTTTCTGCTGGCATCAAAGTTATTCAGCAATTCTTCTGCCTTGTTTTTCCCCAGACTGCCATCCACTACAAACAGCTCGTCTTTAAACTCTTTTTCAAAAAAAGTTCTCAGATGTTTAACCGTGTCCACATACTCGGTGAATAAGATTACTTTTCTTTTGGGTTCACCCGGCTTCGGAGTTTCATGGATGATCTTTTTTATTTCTTCAATAACCCGGTGAGCCTTTGGATCATTGGTAGCAAGGTTTAATCGTTCAACCTTTCCTTTGACCTCCTCCAATAATTCAATGTCTGATTTAATATCAGATAAGAATTGATCCTTGAATTCAAATTCTTCTACTTCATAAACCTTATCATGTCTTGGATGCCGGTCTTCATCCAATGATTCCTTAAATTTCTCTAACGCTTCTTCAATTTCTTCCTCTGAGCCATTGTACACCTTTTCAATAATTTTTCTGTCCAGTATATATTTCCCTGACCGCTCTATAAACTTCAAAACAGCCTGATGCACTTGAATAAAGTTGGAAATGCTTTGCCTAAACGAGCCAAACGAACTCTCAAAACGTTTTACCAGCAATCGTCTCATAAATTCATACAAGTTGCGTTGTTGCTGGAATGACCGGTTCCCTTCTTCGTCTAAGTCCTCTTCATCTACTTTATTTTCATACATAAAGGGCTGATAGATGGCTCCCTTAAATGCCGCTCCATCTCCAAAGTAATCCTGTTGAATTTCATCATAAAAGGCCGACTGCTCTTTTGTTAACTCGTAGAACAGCTCTTTGGGATTTTCCGTGTTAGAAAGATTCATCACTTCCTTCTTGTACACAGGATCATTTTTTAAATCCAGCCGGTTCCGGCGTATCAAAACCGGTTCTAACACATTGCGTATTTCATCAGCCAGTTCTTTCGACCGTTGCTTTACCCTGTTGAGATCAATAGGTAACGTTCCAAATAGTTGTTCATAGGTTCGTTCGGCTTTACTTCTCTTATCCGGATCATTTGAATTATAGTTCTTTGTGATGTAAGAGAGCTTCCTGAAAACAGACTCATAGTGTGAAAACCTTGCTTCGAGATTATCTTCCAGAGTAATGCCCGATTTACCCGGAACAATGAACAGTTTAAGAAGAGCGAAAATATCAGCCGGGCTGTTGTTAAATGGCGTTGCCGTTAACAACAATACAATACGTCCCTGGCAAATGGTGCTGAGATATTCATAATCCTGCGTGTCCTGATTCCGAAAACGGTGCGCCTCATCAATAATGACGATTTCTATATCCTCCCCCCATTCATTCAGATAGTTCGAAGCCGCTTCCAGATTACCGGCGGAATGGACTTCCCAATCATAGAGCTTGAAATCCTGGGTGTATTTGTGCCAGCCGGATGTTTTAGCTTTGGGGTCGCCCATCAATCCGGGTGGACAAATAATCATTCCCCTTTTTCCAAGACTTTTTGCCACCAGGCTTGCAATCACAGATTTCCCTAAACCAACAACATCTGCAATAATGGCTCCGTGATATTGATCAATGATCGTCAGTGCTTGCTTCACGGCATCCGTCTGGTAGGTATATTCTATGTACCCCTGCTTTTCGAGAAGATCCTTGATCTGGGGCTTTATCTTCTTCTGATCCATCAGCTCCAGGTATGTTTGAAGCACCATGATGTATGCTTCAAATGGGGAAACGGTCGCCGCCTGGGTACGATTTTTGATAAGTTGTATCAAATACTCTTTTGTGGCATCATCTTCTGTAATTCGAATGGCCGTATCCCAAAGTTCATCAAAATAGGCTTCGGCCTCGCTTGCTCCCAAATCGCGCAGCTCTACATTGAATTCATTCTGCTCTTGCATACCTGCTCTGGTGAGGTTACTGCTGCCGGTGATAAAACTGGATTCGATCAGCGTTTTAGACGCATCATCATATTTAAAGAAATAGAGCTTAGCATGGTTTGGCTCCTGTGTTTTTCGAATCTGCAAGCGGCCGCTTTCCAGCAGACCGATAAAGAAATCCACCTGCTTGTAAAATTCTTCGTGATCCAGTTCCTCATCATTCAAAGCTTTGGAAAAAGATTCCATCAGTCGGTCGGCAATTTCCCTATTGGACTTTTCTCCATCCTCTGTTTCCACCTCAACCATTTTTCCCAGCAAATGGTCGATTTGTAGCCCAACCAAAAGCTTAATCGTCAGATCCTCTTTCTCTTTTAGAGCACTGTATAATTCTCTCCACCCTGAGAAATAGAAAAAGCCGACAAGAAATTTCAGTTCAGCACTGTGACTGATTAATTCATGTAGTCTTTTCTTTAAAGTCCTGGCTTGTGTTTTACTGTTGGTGATAAAAGCTTTGGTAGGCATTTGTTTTTGTCAGGTCAATTTAAACAGAGGCTGGAATAAAAGAATAACCCCATGGTCATGCAATTTTGTTGTAAAGGTTCTTTTTTTAAAAACAGTATATTATGAAGATGAAGACATTATAAATGTTTTAAAGTGATAGTATGATGCCAAATGCTAAATTTTGCGCTCACCCATAATCTGATTTGAACTTTTCAGCTGTTTCATTTTACGGTCATTTAACCTTTTTTGCCATTACACGAACTGAATTGCACATTGTGGCTTTGCGTTTCATCTATGATAAAATAATGGTTCATTCAAAAAAAATGTTACATTTTAAATATACGGTCTAAGGTGTCATAAGGCTGTCACTGCCTATTTTTATTATTTAGCAACATCATCGAAATAAAATTATCACTCTGCTCATATAAATATCGATTGGAATCATGAGCCAATACGACTACATAAAAGAAATTACCCGTTACGCTCTGCAAAACGATGAAAAGCGTCTTAAGGAAAAAGTGCAGGGATTGATTGATTATTCCAAAAAGATCAATAAGCATAATTTTGCTTTGGAACTTCAATCCATTCTTAAGCAGAGTTGGCAAAAACAGGCGGTGAACTGCCGGACCTGTCTTTTCAAAAGCAGAATTGCAGAATCTGTACCCATTGAGGATCAGTCTTTAAAAGATCTCATTCTTGAAAAATTAAGTTCAAGATATACTTTTGATGATCTTATCAGTGATAATTATGTCAGTGAGTCATTAAAACTATTCATAAAAGAACAGGAAAATTTTAGTATTTAAAAAAATATGAACTACCTGTTTCCAACAAGGTGTTTCTGCACGGCCCATCAGGTTGTGGAAAAACATTAGCTGCTTATGTGTTGGCCGGAAGATTAAATCGCCCCATGTATGTAGTGAATGTCGGAGCAATCGTATCTTCTAAATTGGGCGAAACCAGTAAACTCAGACTGTTCAAAAAGCTGCCCGAAATGAGCGTGTATTATTTTTTGATGAGTTTGATACGCTTGGAAAATTGAGAGATGCAAACCAAGATCATGCTGAAATGAAAAGGGTTGTCAATACCTTTTTGCAACTGTTCGATTATCTGCCTCAAAATGTGGTTCTCATAGCTGCAACAAACCATTCCCATATTATTGATTCCGCTTTAATTCGTCGTTTCGATGTAAAACTGAAATTAGAATTACCAGATAAAAACAAAATCAAACAATTAATTGATAAAACGCTGAATGCAGGCCCTTTTTCACTTGATCGCGAAGAAGGCTTGAGGAGATTGTAGAACTTGCAGATGGCCTTTCTTATTACAAGTATTCAGCGGACATTAATTGGTGCAATTAAGAATAGCTTGTTCGACCTAAAACAAAAAACAACCCATCTTAACCCCATTATTAAGACTCAATATTGGATAAACACAATTAAAAGGAAAAGAAACAACAATCTGTTTCTGATTAGGTTTCAGCCTCAAGTTCAATTTCAATTTCTCCAATTGCTTCAAGTTCATTTATTGCTACCAATTCATCATATAAGTTGTTGATCCGTACCTCCTCTCTGGTCGTTTCTTCAATACTGATCACAAGCGAGTAGGAGTGTTCTCGTGTATTTTCAGTCTTACGCCCTCCATCGAGATATTTATGAAGCTTGCTGTGCACTCCTATTCTAACCGTATTTTCCTCTGTTACTAAATCCGGTTTGCTGATTGAGAAATCAACTTTTTGAGTATTACTTAAAATGCCTTTTGCAAAATAGTAATCTTCCGTCCATCCTTGCTTTAGTTTCGTTTCACTAAGTTTTCCGTTTTGAATATCATCAACAGGTATATTCTTAAAGAAACCAAAAGCAAAATGTACAGGACAATAAGCAAGTTGATTTTCAGAAACGGGATTGAATTTAAAACATAGAGTGGCATGAATCTTTAGCAATCCCATGTCTCTATCAGCTTCAAGAAGATATTCAGGGAGCTTTAGTTCAAATACCTCCATCTTTTCAGGTCGTATTGAACCCTCAATGATAAACGTTGCTCTGTGATTATCTGAATGGAGACATATGGATTCATCAGGTACACCCAAACCGCATACTGCATTTCTTATACGTTTATGTACATTATCAAAATCAGGACCAAACCTTATTTCACGTGAAGAGTTTAGAATCAAGGCTTTGATTGTTTGAATGTTTGTGATATCCGGATATTGTTGCATTAATCGTGCAGCAAGATTAGCTGCAAGTGGAGCGGCGTAACTTGTACCGGGCATTTTTTTCGAAATATTCTCCCGTTTCTGATGAGACCACTTTAAAACCGAAAAGTTCTGGATCTGTTCTGTCTGTAAAACCTTCACCAGGATAATCACCTCCAGGCATTAAAATGTCCGGCTTAGTTAGTTTCAGGTTTATAATACTTTCTTTTAGATGTTCATCTGCCCAGTTATAATGGAACTTTTTACTGTATACTGCAGGATAACTTCTGTCAATTGAAAATCCCTGATAATCCTTCTCCAGATAAATTATCGGCTATTGCTCCTACCGTAATATTATTCATGCTTTCGGCAGGAGTATTCAGATTTGATTCTTCATCAAGAAAGTGATCCGGGTAATTGAGAAATCCATTCACTCCACGTAGTATATCATTTCGATTTCCGGTGGATATAAAAATGAGGATGTCCAGTTCATTTGCCAATTGATCAAGAGCAAATGTATATTCTGATGGTTTTTCGTGCGTTCTCTTGTGATCGTCCCAAGATACAGCCAATACCATAATACGTACACCAGACTCTCGGTTTGCCCTTCGAATGGCTTCAAGAATCCCTTTTTGAGATATGGGTGTATGGTTAGTATGAATTATCTTAATAGGAAGAATTCTGGGCATCGGCTTCAAATTCTCCAAGAAATTCAGGGTATGGCTTTGTACCTAAAGCAGCTATAGCAGCCACTCCTGTGCCATGATCTATTTCATCAGTAAATGGATCCGTATTTGTCAGATCAAAATTGGGAGTTGTCTGAATCAATAACGGTGCCAATGGGGTTTGATCACTTACACCAGAGTCAAGGATGCCAATAATAGGTAGCTCATCAATGCCTGTTTCATTCACTGAAAAACCGAATTCACGTATAGGTTCCCCAAACCTTGAAGGGCGAATAACTCCGGCATCATGAGAGGATATGCTCTGAATAATATCGAAATTATTAGCAATCTCAATCAATATTTCCTGAGTTGGGTCAGTAAGTTCAAGAGAATCTCTGCAGTTGCATTAAACTCATATGAGATATCTCGTTCTTCTAAATACTCTTGCAACCGTTCACGAACCGGTACAAAAAATTGATTGGATAAACGAAGCGTTTTAAAGACGTCAATAACTACATGTCGATGGGCTCCACTTAATTGCATGATTTCTTCTGTCGAATAACCATCAAAAGATTCAATAAACCGAATTGCACCTGAGTAACTACCAGTGTTTTCTAATGGATCATCTGCATCAATAAATGTTTGGACATCTCTGATAAACCTTTCAAAACGATTTGGTGATTCTATGATAAAGAGCCCAGAGCGATTAAAATTCCAAAAGGTAACAGGACTTATTCCAAAATTATCTCGATACGTTTTTTCAAATTTGGCATTATCGTAGACACCATAAAAATTCAACTGAATGTAATCCTTATGGGGAAGCCGAATGTCCGGGTTTCTTCGCTCTCTTCTCAGATTTCTTTTTCGCGTAAAACTTGCCAAACTCTGCCTGAACACATTCTGCATGGGACGATAATCCGGATCTGGATTATCGTCTTTGTTACTATTGGGGTCGTGTATCTGCTGCGATAACTAAAACGCCCCTCTAATAACTGCTCTCCCCGAAAGTATAGATGTGGTCTGTTTGGCACGATTTCCTCATGTTTTTAAGTTGCCCTCGTTTTTTGATGTTGCCCCATATATCCAACAACAACCTTTTCATATTTTTCATCAAAAAAGAAAGCAATTCGTATTGTATATCTCGGTTGTTTAGATGATCCTTGTCCGATATGCTCTTTGAGCAGACTGCCTTTTTACCATTATAGTTCATTTTATATTCATCAGGAAATTGTCCCAATTGTTATATCAGATTGATTTGCCTCATAAGAAATCGCAGAACTTTCCATGCAATTATGATTGAAATCAGAAATACTTAATTCTACCTAATCTTGCTTGACGATAGGTCAGTGTCAACCATTTCAAAGCGGCAAATAGAGAATCTAAATCTTCAAAATGTTCGTTTACTAGTTATATTCTTTGGAATTTCAATAAACTCAGAATATTTGTCATTAAAGTGATTTATAATTTGCATGAACACTTTCGAACTCCTCAAGTTCTTCCGATAAATTTCCAGTAGTATCTTTTTCATTTAATTGATACTTAAACTGATTAACTTGAGACTTTAATTGAAAGTTCTCCTGTCGCAAAGCATCATTTTCATTCTCAAACCCGTTAACCCGAGCAGTTAGATCCGCGTTCTCATCTTCAAGAAGGTCAATCCATTCATCCTTATTCCCTGCCTTCTTTAATTCTTCAATCTCTATTTTTCTAAAGACTCTATTTGCACCTTCCCAAGTAAGTGCTTCATGCACAAATCTACTTGATGAATGGTCGCAAAGTATATTGAAAATATAGGACTCAAAGCCACCAGGTCTTTGGTTTATATTTTCAATTTTATCACTTGTCCATAATGGATGTGAAAAACGATTATCTGAGACCTTAAATTTCGGCCAATAGATTCTTATTGCACCATCAAAACAGTTGTGAGTTGCACCAAGGAAGGCGTCTAACTTCCATGTCACATTTTTATTATCTGCCAACAATATATAAGCCAACCCTGAACACATGGAGGTTAATTTATCAATATCAACTGATTGGTTGATTTGTCTCTGAATCTTTACTAATAAATAAAATTGGTAGGTATCTGTTTTCATCAGAAAGTAAATGCACAAATTGTTGTATATCACTTTCAGGAAGTCTTAAATGCCCATCAATTAACGGTAGTGACTCAAAAGCACCGATTTCATTTAAAAGTACTATTGACTGATACTTGGACGACTATTATACCGTTCTTACCGGGCGAAAATGTGGAGAAGATCCACCGTAAGATATCCGAACTGCTATGCGAGACGAACTGTCCGTCTCCCTTATCTTGTCGCCGATAATTATTTCGGTTCTCCACTTTATGTCTGTCTTCTGAACTATCCGGATGCTCATATTTTATTGCTAAATATTTTCCAAAATCTGTAGAACTATCATACATCGTTGAAAGACGATGTCCATTATTTTCATAATCAATATTCTCTTTTATAAAATTGTATTTTTCTGGAAGCTTGAAACCTCGAATTGGTTTTTCAAGCCAGTTTCTGATGATTTTATATAATTCAGAATAATTTTCTAATGGCTTGATCTTTGTTACCAAGTTGAAAAGTCGTGAAATAGGTCGTTTTCATAATCTCTTCATTTAATTAAACACTCCTCGCCTTACTAACCCTATTCCACACCAACTGGCACACAGCCCGGTACACTTCTTTACGTTCTTCTTCGGTGAGGCCGAGGGCGTCGAAGACGATGTTGTCTAACTCGGCGCGGTCGGGCAGCGGATTGGGCTCTTGCTCAGAAATGGGAACCTCGGATTCGGGATTGATGCCGCATTCTTTGAAGATTGATTCAACTATATTTGAGGCAAATTGAATAGATTTATCAATTTTTAAATCCTTAACAACATCAATCTTCTGTAAGTCTGGCTTTTGGGTTTTTAATAATCCACCACCAAAATTTGATCGTCCAAGTAGTTCTTTATAAAAACAAGCTACGGTTGATGATAAATATAGAGCTAATGTCTCTGGCGGATATTTATATGGAGTAATCTCAAAGAAATTATCACTGCACACATAATCTTCATTGTAAAAGGCGATAGACCGTTCATTATGTGCAATAATCCACCAAACCGGTGCGGGATTCTTTTTGCTATATCATACCAATTACTTCTACTTTGTACACTTGCTACCTCATGAAAGCCATCATAAAATTCTCCTTTTCTATTACCTTGTTTGATTTCGATTGGGTTGCTGTTCACCCCAGTTAATGTACTTTAGTGCATTTGTACCTTGTAAATCATCTTTCTCCTTAGAACACCAAAAGAAATACCCATCAAAATCATTTTTAGACAAAATTGGAATCTTAATTTCATCAGTTTTCAGAATCGCTGGTTTGAGGTAATCTTCTTCTATTTTATGGTATTCTGCCTCTTCTTTCGTTAAGTAAAAGAAATCGTTAGCACCTGTCTTTATTCCAAATTCTATATCAGCAATCTCCTTCAATTTCTCTAATTTGCCTTCCCCTTTTTCTAAAATCGTAAAAAAGATATCCGGGGCCCGCAGGTATTTGCCACCCCATTTATCTCCCACATAGGTTCCCTCCAGCATTTTTTTGTCTTCCGGGCTGTTAAACTCGGAGCCTTCTTCCACCAAGCGCTTTTTGGGCACCGGGAATACGCGAAATTGATCGTTGGCTATGGTTTGCTTAGCGTGTTCTATGGTGAGCAGGTGGTCGGCAATGATCACTTCTTCAAAGGGCTTCTTAAAGGCAATGAACGGAACGGTTCCTTCCATCCAGTCTTTGCGTTGTTTGGGTGCGCCCATAAAGGTAATCACCGTATTTACATCGGCGCTGGCAAAACTTCGCTTGGCGTGGTTGTCCACAATGCCGTCCACTTCGGTCATGCGCAGCAGGAATCGTTGCAACCAGTCGCCATAGCCCACATCCAGCCAGGAGTTGGAGCAGATAAAGATCAGCTCTCCCTTTCTCATTCAACAGCCGTAGGGAACGAATGTAGAAATAGGTGTACAAATCAGACCGTCCGCTAATCTTAATCCCGGAAGTAAAATACTTTGGAAAATCACCCCGGACAGCAGCTTCCAACTGGTTCTTATAATCTTTGGGCTCCAAATTTCCCATTGGGTCTCCAATACCTTCCTGCCGTACATACGGCGGATTCCCGATCACCACATCAAAACCACCCCGGTCAAAAAAGATCTCGGCAAACTCAATATTCCAGATCAGCGGATGGTTTTCGCCCAGGGCCTTCTTCTGGTCTTCCAGTTCTGTGATCTCAGCTTTCAGTTTTTCTTTTTCCTTCTCATCCAGGTCTATGTTCGACTGAGCGGGACCTGAATCGCCCAGTAAATTTCCTTGTACGCCCCTGGGATTGGCAAAACCCCGCAGTTCTTTCCGTTTAGCTACAATTTCCTCATCCAAAATAGCCCGGAAAATATCGTTCTCTTTTCCGCGCAAGTCGTCATACGAACCGCCCTTGTTGTAAAAGAAATCCACCTTGGCCTTTTTCAGCTCGGTGATCTTGCGTTTTATATTTTTGGAGAGATGGGCGTGCCCCTGAACCAGGGAACAACTTGTTGCCAATGCGCTGCACCAGCGAGTCGCCCTGGCGGACCTTAAAATTCAGGCTGGGTAACAGCGGTTGCAATGAATTCTTGTAATCATCCGGCATATCAATAAACAGGGTGAGCCACAGCCGGAGCTGGTTAATCCAAACCGCCCATTCCTTCACTTCCACCCCGTACAGCGAACGGGCAATAATGGATTTCTTTTGCTCAAAATCATCCCATTCAGGCAGATCTTTGGGTGCATTATGCCGGTGGTATAGATTATCCAAAATATCATGGAGCACATGCAGCATCCCCACTTCAAACGCTCCCGAACCGGCAGCCGGATCACACACCGTTACATTGCTGAGCAGATCCACCAACTCTCTGAATTTGTGCCGTGGTAAAATCGCCCTGCTTTTGATCTTCATCAAATTCAGGATCTTGTCCACGATCCCGGAAAAACAGATGATACAAGTCGTTGGTATCAGCTGAACTATTTTTCTGCAGCCACTTCACCAGACCCATACGGCACATAAAATCCACTTCGGTTCTGGGAGTATAAACCGCCCCGTCTTCCTTGTTCACCAGCCGTTCAAAAATAATTCCCAGAAATTCCGGGTTCAGCTCCAGCTCCTCATCATAAAAGGTGTTTTCCTCGATGGTAAAATTGTACTGAAACAGGAAGTCAATGAACTCCCCGATTTGAGCATCCGGTATCCACAATCCCTGATCGTCATATCCTTTCTTCTCCTTGAACAGCTCACCATTCAAATACGGAGCCATCTGTAAAATCCGCTGTGTCTCTTCCGAAAAATCGTTATTCCGGTATTTCACCTGATGACCCGGTTGAGTGTTTAACGCCTCAAAAAAGAGGGGTACCAGCCAGTTTTTGTAAAGTGTATTCTCCTCAGTACCAGTTTCTTGATATTCCTTCCAAAACTGCTGCAAAAACTCATTCTTTTTAAGCCATCCCCGCTTTTGCACAAATCCGATAAAAATCACCCGTATCACAAACAACAGGGCAAAGTCCTCTTTCAGGTTAGCATCATCCGTACCCTGCACACTTGAAGAAATCTCATTGAACTTGGGTTTGAAGGCATTGTAAAAGTCATCCGAAACCGCATCAATGGAAAATGCTTTCAGAATCGAATCAATGGAAGAAAAGTCCGCCTTCCCAATCTGGTTAATAAACGTTTTGTTGGGCTTTCCGGGATGTACATAATACGTATAGCGGCGGAAAGGGGTGTGCGTTCGTTTGTTCCCCGTATATTTGGTAACAATCAGGCTGAACCGAAAGTGGCCACGATCGTCCCGGAAGATGAAAATCCCGGCATCATAAAACCGTTTCTTCAGGAACTTCCACCCGATATCGAACTGCTTTTTCTTACTGGTTTTGTCTGTAATTTCCCCTGTTAGCAATGAAGAAACCACAACCAATCGACGCCCATCCTCAAATTCAATCTCTCCAAGTTTTTCAATGGATTGAATGAACTCCGGATCGGGCTCCACTTCTCGAGTCAGGTTTTCCGGTTCCGGCCTGTAATCCATGCTGGCATCCCGGAAAAATTGCTCAAGTGTTTCGAGCTTAAAATTTGATGAAAGATCTTTTAGCCGTTCTCTTTGGTTCATAAACCGGTTTATGATTTTAGAATTTACATGATATCGAACTGTCTTATCCTCTTTTAGCTTTCACACTAAATAAGAAAATTATATTAGGCTTGAAACCAATACGTACATCTATTGCTCAATCATCTTCTTCGCCAACTCATACTCCTTATCAAACGGCATATTGCAGTTGAGATAACATCTCCGGTATCGCAATGGCCCAGCTTACATAGTAATAGGCCAGTGTCTTATAGCCCGAAAAACTGCTGCCTTCGATAGATGGAATGTGATAGCCGTCTTTTTTGGGATCTATTCCCGTCATTCCCATCATCGCAATCTCTTGTGCAATCTCCTTCACTTCCGGTTTGGGCATATCCTTGAAGTACTGTAACGCCCCTACCATATACATGGCCACTGCCTGGTTCACATCTTTATCCGAATGGGCTTCCAGGAACTGTTTCATCTTCCGCTCAGCCCCGGATCGTCCAAGTCCAGGCCATACGGGTCTTGTTCAATATCGTCCAGAACGGAGTCGGCTGTCTGCCTTTCCGTCTCCGATTCTTCTACCAACTCAAAAAAGGATGAAAGGTTAAGATCGTCCGCCCAAAACTGAACCAGTTCGTATTCCTCAGCAGGCTTTTTGTTGTGCCGGTACTCTTTATATTCGTTGTAGAACTCTTTTGCTTTTTGAACCTCAGACTTTTTGGGTTTGTGATCTTTGATCAGATCAACACCGAATAACTCTTTCAGATGAAGTGCGTTTACAAGACTGTAAATAATGGACTTTGAAAGAATTTCGGAGGGTGCGTTTTTTATGACATCCGGTGTCGTGGTGGCTTCAATCCCTTCCTGAACCATCGAAAACATAGATATGAACTGAACAGGCCGAAGATTTTCAAACCGTTTATAGATCCGGTCTTCTATAAACAGGTCGATGGGTGTATTGAACACTTGTGTATTCATCCCGTCATAAATGGAACCGAAATACCGTTCCACATTTCGTTCGGGTACACCTTTCTTTTTCAGCTTATCGATCTCTTTCTTGAAGCGCTGCATGAAATTCGCTTTTAACGAAGGCTTGGAGGTGAACAGCATGTTCGTCCCCTCTTCCCTGGCTTCCTCTGCCAATTCAAGGTGAGTAAGCTCATGAATGATCAGATGATTCACTCCGGTTTGGCCGGGCTTGTATTTGATCAAATGATACGGCCGGTCGTGGACTTCAGCATATTCAATCTTAGCAGCCGTTGATATGCTGTCATCTTCCACTTTCTTGATCTCTTTTTCCGTTTTGTACTCCAACTCCGAAATAAAGTCATCAACGATGGATTGGGTATCCGTTGCAGAAGCGTATTGCTGTGATGCTTGCAGCGCCAAATTCACACTTCGCTTGTAGAGTTCATCCTGTTTTGGATTCTTCTTGATCGATTCGATGGCATACTCAAAAGCTTCAAAGTTATTGCCCTTCTCTTCTTCAATGGTACCCAGTGCAAACAGTGTATTGGGATAGTCCGGTTTTACCTCATGGGCTTTCCGGAAATAGTTGGCCGCTTCATCCACCTGGTCCGCCTGCAATAGCTGTGCACCGATATTATTTAACGCCAGGTGATCGTCCGGTTTAAAGGTGAGGATCTGCTCGTAAAAGGTAAGAGCCGTATCCACATCATTTTTAAACTTTGCATAGATGTTGCCCATCATCAAAAGCGCCCACTCATTCTTTGGATTCCATTTCAACGCATCGATGAGTGAGTTCACCGCTTCTTCCTGCTCCCCGGTCTCGGAATAGATCTGTCCCAAAATGCGGTGGTATTCAGAGATATTCGGAGCCTGTTCAATCAACTCCAACGCCAGTTCTTTCGCTTCATCATACTTCTCATTTTCAGCCAGCGATACAAGCTTTTTGAACCGATCTTTATCTGTCTCGATTCGCTCTGTGTCAATCGTGATGTGAATGAGATCCTCATCCACTTCAACAGACGGTTCAAAAGGCCCAATGGTGTAATATCTCTTGATGGCATCGGTGAGCTTTTCTGTATCTGATTCCGTCCCCGGAAATAACTCAAAAAGAAAATCGTCAATTCGGTGTGTTATCGTCATCTACCTTCTTTAAAAAATTCTTCATTTTTCTTCATCGTTGGAACCTATAAAAGTTCTGTGTTATAAAGAAATGGGTTAAATCTTGGGTTTATGTAGCAAAACCACCATGTACAGGTCTTGCTACCAATCGTAGACACTACTTCATGATACCCTATAGCAAATTCATTTAATTACTGAAATAGTAGGTAAAAATGAGTACCAGTTATATGATAAAAATCTGTAATCATTAAAGAGACAAGGGCCTCAATTTCATTAGCATCAGCGAAGGAATATCTGGGAAGTTTGATATTTGACTCTTCGACTATTTTTTTGCTATTAAATCCGCTTGGAAATAATTGTACTTTAAAATTTTTTGTAGCAGTTATAATTTCTGGTTCAATGGCGAACTCAACATTATACAAGCTGCTCATATGTCTTAAATTGATTGCCATGCATAAGAGCTCTATAAAACGAATCCGAGATACCAGTGAATAAATAAAACAGGCTCATCATGCGTAGTTTCATTGATTATAGTAGTTGCTTCAATTATTCCATTTTCTAACACATCTAAGTTAAAAATGTCACCATAAAATCTGACTCCTCTAAGGATCGGCTGTTTCCTATTTGGATGAAAGGAAAAGTCGTTTCCTCTTTTCTATCATTTAGTTTAAGAGCCAATGTTTGATTGAAAGTCCTTCAATTGCAATCTTGTCATATAAGTTACTCAACTAACAAACGATCTGAAATTGGTATGAAGGTGAACCTTACACCAATTCGCTCATTATTAAGTTCTTTGTGATAGCGATATGGAAGTGTGCCGGTTTTAAATTTTTTAAGAAAGAGTTCTTCTCTCGTTTTTGAATTCATTTTCTATTTCTTGCTGGGATCTTATTCGAAGAATAGTCAAATCTTTAATTTCTCTCATAGTCATTTTTTCTGAGCGATCATTTCTCCTAATATAACATTCCTTATCGATTAGCGATCTGTGAGGGGCCAGGTTAGATTTTTCAACCCTTATAATTAAAACACCTTTTTCATCCTCAGTTTCGACTTCTTTAAATCTAATATTATTAATGGTTGGTTCTACATAATCCCTAATTTGCAATTTAAGTTTTTCCGATAAAGCTTTGATTCTTGGGATAGGATTAATTTTGTTTGCCCTTGGTCTAACCTTTCCTTTTTCTTCAATTCCAAGCACGAGATATCCACCTGTCGTGTTAGCAAGCGCAATAATCTCTTTTATTAATTTGGATAACGCCTTCTTGCCAACCTTGTCTTTTACCATCAATCCAAGGATCATTTCCTTTGTTGCTTGCCAAAGTTTTTTTGAACTCCAAAGATTCATCTTCCGATATTTCCCTTTTAATTAAAAGATCTAAATCCCCTTTGTCTATATTTGCAAGATTTTTTTTAAATGGACTCATGATCAAAGTGATGAAAATTGCTATGACGGTGCGGCATAGAACAGGTGCGGAGATTATAAGTTAATAAACGGCTAAAAGTTTAAATCAATTAAACCCTATAAATCGGAATCTGGTCTGGGTCCCAGTTAATGCGTCTTGATATTATGCATGTTGATTATTTAATAAAAGAAAAGACTTCCGAAATTATCTCATCTGAAACACCAAGTCGAATTGCTATATAAAGAATAATAAGTACTTCTAATACCTTGAAAAATTTACCCCAAAAATGATCTTCAATCTTGTTTACATCGAAACCAGTTTTTGAAAGTAACCAAAATGGAAATCTGAGAATTTTTTCAATTATCAACCCAAGCCAGAAGAAAGGATTGATCAGTTTTTTGAATTCTCTATCTACTCTTTCTTCAAGCTGGCCAATTAAGGTGTTAATAGTATCTAAAATTCTTTGGTTATCAACTCCTAGTGTGAGTCATCATTTAAAATGGCATTAAAGATATTTACAGTTATAACAGGACCTCCAACCATTGGAGCAGGATAAGATTGTAAATTGGCGGGGATGCCATTTTGGCTGGCAAGTCGAATAAGTTTTGGAGTAGATTTAGCAATCTCTTCTCTTATTTCCTGTAGTCTTTCGAATAATGCGATTTCTTCATCTGAAAAATCTTCATGACGTCTCATTTTTCTCTGGTGTTCTCTGAGATTAGCCTCCAGATTCCAAAATTCTTCTACTAAATTTCTAAACCTTTCAACTACCTCAATATTTTTCTTGGCTTCAAAGTATATCAAATTGAGAAGTATGATTGAAATTATGACCGAATGAAACTGTACGACGGCCTGCGGATAACCAGCTTGGTCTTATTAGGAAGTAACGTAAATATAACTCGAAATTTCTATAAGTCTACGAATTTTGAGACGGCGTGTAGCGACCAAGTAAGCCTTGAAAACGTTATACCATGACTATTTACTTTGTTCGTTGCAACTGTGGGTTTTAAAGCATTTTTGTATCGATCTAATAAATTTTCTTCTTCAAGTTCTCTATCGGATTCATTCTTGTTGAGGTGCATATGAATATGAGTTGCACCTTTTTTTTAATACATGCACTTTATGATGATAGTCTGGATTTACTCTTTCAGATAAGTCCCCTTGTCCAATGTATATTGGAACCCATTTACCTTCGGAGTTTTTCTTGGAATGAAATATAATTTCCAAATTGATTATCACCTATCGAGGCTGGTAGTTTCCAAATATAATAAGTGTATTCGGTCCCCCTTTTACCAACCCAACTACATTTTCGATGATCTGCCATTTTTAATCCACCTTGTAAGATTTAAATTTCGGTTACTTTTTTAGATGGAGGATCAATAATTCTATGTCTTTGACCATCTAAAAGTTCTTTCGAGTTTACAGCTGCTTCATGCAATTCATTAAAAGTTGCTTCAACAAGTTTAATTCCTGTCGTAGAAACTTTACCCACTTCTGTTTCAAACTTTGCATCTTCCGGCGTATCTAATAGATGCATTTAGTTTCGTAAGAATAGAATCTGGTAACACAGAATAGAATTTTGTGTATAATTTTTGAGCTTCTGTTTCAATTCTCTCCATTTCTAATGCCATATCTTCCAGTGCATCGTCCCACTCCATATTTGGAAACTTATTTTTAGGAAGCATACTTTGACATAAAGCGTGGATTTCATCACATGCAGTAAGTTGTCGATTAAAGTATATTTCAGAGTTCTTCAATCGAGCTCGATAATTTTCTAAAACTTTTTGATTCTCTGCCTTTAAATCTTCCAACTTCTTTGTGTGATTTGCTTTTTCTATTTCCAATTTTTTATCAAGATATCTTTTTCCAATCCAGCTAATAATTCCACTTACAACAGTAGCTACAATACTCGATGTTAAAATTTCGGACCAAAGCATTTTAAGAAAATAATAATTTGTTTAAAGGGTATAATGGTCTTGAAAATAAGCAGCGCACAAAAAATGTTAACTTGTTAAATAATAGTCGACAAACTAAAAAACCAATAACTGTGGTGAAATGGCGAGATTCAGCCCACTTAATTCGGAAGTTTAACGTCTATGTATATTTTTTTTCATAATCCTTCATTATGCTGTTTAAGTGATTTTCTATGATATCAAATGATCGTCTCGCAAAATCTGGTTTTATTACAAAAATATCTCCAATTTCTGATAATTCAATACCCTCTATCTCACTACCTTCCAAACGATCAGCTAAAATCTTTTCGATCGAATTTAATCTACTATTATGATGAGCTACACCATTTTCTAAGATTGACAATCGTTTTTGATTATTAATAAACGTCGGTGTAAAATTGATTGGGAAATCTAAATCTTTTCAAAGTAATTTTTAATTTTAGCGGTCAAATGCTTTCCATTAATATCAAACCAAGATTTTTTAATACTCTCTTTTCCTTTTATTAAATCTGCAAGCTCTTTTATAGCTGTCTCATACAATGACCATAAAGAGACTATAAACGGATTGATCAAAATGCGTGGTCAACATCACTTCTATTAGATGTCTATGTTCACCCACTAAATACCAATAATATGCTTCATCACTTGGATTATTTGGATCAAAATCTGATTCTTCTATTTCTTTGTCTGTAGCTCTTTTACTTTGTTCTCTTTGTCTCTTAAACTCATCAGAAATGAAGTTTAATTGACGTTTCAGAATTGAGATTTCATATTTGATATCTACGAGATCAAAATCTTGTAACTTTAAATATCATATGAGGTAATAATCTGATTTACCTAACGTTCCAGTGCACTTAGGCCGCAGAAAGTATGAGTTAATTAACGCGCTAAATATTTCAAAACAAGCAACATTAGAAACTAACGGCAAATCTGAGTTTCCAGTTGATGCGCTTGTTCCTTACCAATATTCAGAATTCTTGTTGAATTTATCAGATATTCTCTGAACGTCACAAAGCGCCATCGTGGAAACAAATTCTGCTTTATTAATTAAAATTGGATTTTCCCAATCCTTTGAATAAGCTTTAAAAATATTGATGGCTGTTTTTAAATCTTGTGCCAAAATATAGCGTTCAAGAGGTTCATCTTGTTTATCCTCATTAACAAAAGTTATTCTAATCACTTCACAATCTGTTTCGATAAACTTATTCATAATTTATTGGTTTTTTGACTAAATCCAGACAAAATCCAGTAAATACCTTTGACAAAATAGTACGGGATTAAGTAGGCAAAAAAAGTAAGGACTACTAAAGTATCCATTCCCAAGCCCGAACTTTTCTAAATCTCCCAAATTCCCCTCCTTTAGCAAAAATAATAATCCAAACAAGTACACCCAGAACTCCAAAGGAAATTGATAACCGTCTGAATCCTTCTTTATATTTTCCCATATCTGAAATTAATAGTAAGAATATTGGTGTTATAACGTATAATTCTCACGACAGGTAGGTTGTCGCTTTGTTTCGCAGAATATTTTATTTTGTCGTTATTAGCAAATGAGATCACCAACTGAAAAGTACATCGGTTTCAACCACTGCCTTTTTTTGTAGTAAGCCTTTCCATTTTGCTTTTTAGGTGCTTCGAAGTTAGATGTGCATACTTCTCTGTAACTCGTTGAGTAGAGTGGCCAGCCAGTTCTGCATACCGCTTAAACTCTTTATACACTACCTGTCCGCTTACCGGCCTTCCCTTGAACCGGCCGCCGGTGTAGATGAATGCATATTCATTCCGATCAACATCGCCGCGAATTCAGAGGTATTGGTTCAATTCGCGTTTTAGAAAGGTGCCTCTTTTTTTGATTTCGATATCAAAAAGACAGAAGTCAATTTGATTTTTGTAGCGTTCAAAAACCTAATAATTACAGCCAACATATACCGATAATCAATTTTTTTATCTATTAATTTTGAGCTTTAAAAAGATCAACTTCGATCCATATACCCATCAGTCATCAATTATTAAGTTTTCAGGATCGAATTGTTAACATTGGTTGGCAATTCGCCTTCTACGGACAAAAGTTTAAATTTTAAAGGTCGCTTTTGCTGTCTATTCGGACGATCACGAATTACTACACATCGTTCTTTAGTTTTTTAGGTTTTTGACGAATGAATAGAACAAACCCTCTCAAAAAATTTAAAAATTGGCCAACTATCACGGTAAAACAGCGCAAGAAGGCTCTTCTAAAGCAAAAAGCAACTTTTTAAAAAGTAACTTTTCCGGACCATTAACGCCGACGTTGTTTCATACAACCAGTCATCCACGGGTGAAGGAAATAATTTGAGCAATAATCTGAATTTTTTGGACATAGCTTGCAATGGCTTCCGGTTGATCCCTGCGGAAAGCCAGTCAAAATGTTATTAATTGGTGTTCATTTGTCGCAATTCAACCAATATTCAACTATTTAACCAACAGTGGCGTTACCGGGTAGGACCGTTTAAAAATCAAAAAAATACCTATTGATTGGTGAACCTCCCTTCCGGCTACTTAACAGTACGATTTTACAACTGCGAACACGTTAAAAATTTGAATTTTAACACAACGTCCCTCGAAAACGGGTCCGAGAGACTACAACCATTCCAAAATTTTTGAAAATTTATATTCAAAAAAATTTCGGCTCCTTCTCTCTTTGGTTCAAAAAGCTGTTTATCACGGCTTTATGTAGTGCTTGATATCAATTACTTAAAAAATAAAAACCTATTAATCATTGAAACCGATGATCGTAAACATCCCATAGTGCATTCATAGAGGTACACTACGAGGGGGATCACTGTAGGCGCTAAGAAAGTAGAAAATACAGGGTCAGAGATAAGAATTAACTTTTTGAGACACACATGTAGCGGCACTCCTATTCTGGCTTCAATTTTAAACTCTAAAAGTCCAAAAAGTCACTTATCTATGGTTAAATATATTTAGTAAAGCACCCGAAAATCATAAATTATTTAATACACATATTTTACACATACATTTTGAAATGGTGATTTTTGGGGGGTTTGACTTGGGGGTGTTTGAGTTTCTAACATTCTAACAAATTGCATAAGTACCTGTTTTTACTGAATAATTTAACGTTAGAAAGTACGTTAGACGCTTCCGAATTTTCTAACCCTTTTCTAACGTATCTAACCCTTTTCTAACCCATTTCTAACGTAAAATCTAACGTTAAATAAATAAATAAAAACAGTAACTTACATCTCATAAATACCGTTTTGTTAGATGTCTTTTTGATAATTGGGCCATTGATTCCCCCATCGGAAAACCCGGTTAAATAATTTAGGTTTGGCAAATTGTTGAAAAACGGATGGTTTCAAGTCTATATGATTCATTTCAATGGCGTAATGGATGCTGTTTACAAATGTATCCCTGGGCATACATATCGTCTGCCCGTTCATGTTCGGTCCATAGAGAATTTTGTGTCTCTTTTGTAGTTAAACCTTTCCATTTTACTTTTACGTTGCCTGGAAGTCAGGTGGGCATCCTTCTCAGTAACACGTTCAGTAGAGTAGCCTGTCCGTTCTGCATATCTCTGTAGATCGTTTACACGACCGGTTCGCTTACAGGTGTCAGCTACCCTTGAAACGGCCAACGTATCCGCGAATGTAAAGACCCCGGAACAATTCCCGTTTACAGAGACCTCTGTTCATAGATATTCGTTTCATTACCACAACATTGCTCTGGTCAACGGATGGTATTGTATGGAAGAAAATTCCGTTTACAAAGGAAAATGTGGGTTGGAATATTGCTTTTTAGCCTTCAATCTTTTTTGATGTCAAAATCAAAATATCAGAAGATACTTTGATTTGTGTTGCGATTAAAAATCAAATAATTGTCGATTTTCAACAATTTGTAATCTCGTTGAAGTCCAATTGGTTTTAATCCACACGCGGACAAAGCTTAACCGTAAGTAGCGTTGGCGGCCACATTGAACTGTGGTCTCGAAATTTAAATTCTGAAGGCTTCAACGTTCTTCATCCACCCAGAGGAATCGATTGATTGCTATACTTTCAATAAGCTCCCCATAATCCGGCCGGGCGAAGCCAATTATTTAATTTTTATCCCACGCATGCAAGCTCGCTGAATTTCTTTTTTGATATGGAGACCATATTTTTTTGATTTTTTACCGAACCTCGCTTCTCTACTGCTCGGAGCAAAATATTCAGCCATAGCTACTACTTGTATCTGAATATCAATTATACAATCCTCGAATTTTCAAAAAAATTGTCATATCCACTGCAAACCTACGCTGACGGCTCATAACCGCATTTTCTGCTAAACTCAAAAAAGTGGGTTTCAAATTTCGATTCTAAGCGGCTTAAATTTCTTTTCAGTGGTATAGCTTTCTTATATATCCACGGTTTAGTGAGTATTTGATCAAATCAACTGTTGATAGGTGTTGAATGATGAAAGGTGGGCGGGGAGGATAGATTTTTTTTACGATCTATCTTTTTTGATTTACAAAATCAAAATCTCATAGAGTGTTTGATATTAGTAGTTGTAGAAAATTCAAAAAACGTAGTTGTCTTTTTACGATAAGTGAATTGTTTTATCCAATATCTGTGGTTTATAATGTGTTCACGTTCAACTCTATTAGCTCTCTATCACTAATTTTCCGGTTTTCATTCCTGGCTTATTTACCTTTGATGGCAAATCGGCTTGAACTGCCATCCATTTTTATGAAATCAATGCAATTGTACTGCAGTCAACCACTCTAAACTCTAAAGTTTTTTAGGTTTTTTATGAATGTATAGAACAAAATCCCTCCTAAAATTTTAAAAATTGGCCAATTTTCACGGTAAAACAACACACGATGGCCCTTCTAAAGCAAAAGAAACCTTTTTAAAAAGTAACTTTTCAGGACCATTAACGCCGACGTTGTTTCATACAACCAGTCATCCACGGGTGAAGGAAATAATTTGAGCAATAATCTGAATTTTTTGGACGAAGCTTGCAATGGCTTCCGGTTTATCTCTACGGAAAGCCAGTCAAAATTTTATTAATTGGCGTTCTTTTGCCGCTATTCAACCAATATTCAACTTTTTAACCAACAGTGGCGTCACCGGGTATGATCGTTTAAAAATCAAAAAAATACCTGTTGATTGGCGAACCTCCCTTCCGGCTACTTAACAGTACGATTTTACAACTACGAACACGTTCAAAATTTGAATTTCTATTCACTTTCCCTCTAAAACAGGCCCGAGAAGCAACAACCACTCCAATATTTTTAAAATTAATTATCAAAAAAATTCTGCTCATTCTCTCTTTGACCTAAAATGCTGCTTATCACGGTTTTGTGTAGAGCTTGATAGCAATTATTTGAAAAATAAAGACCTGTTAATCATTCAAAGCGACGATCATAAACATCCCATAGTGCATTCATAGAGGTACACTACGAGGGGGATCACTGTAGGCGCTAAGAAAGTAGAAAATACAGGGTCAGAGATAAGAATAAACTTTTTGAGACACCCATGTAGCGGCACTCCTTGCTGGCTTCAATTTTAAACTCTAAAAGTCCAAAAAGCCACTTATCTAAGGTTAAATATATTTGGTAAAATACCCGGAAATCATTAATAATTTAATACACATATTTTACACATATATTTTGAAATGGTGATTTTTGGGGGGTTTGACTTGGGGGTGTTTGAGTTTCTAACCTTTCTAACCTTTTCCATAAGTGTTTGTTTTTATTGAATAATTCTTGGTTAGAAATAGGGTTAGATACTTTCTAATTTTCTAACCCATTTCTAACCTTCATAACCCTATTCTAACCCATTTCTAACCAAAAATCTAACCATAATTAAATAAGTAATATCAATGACTTACAGTTAAAAAAGTGCCTTTGGTTAGATGTCTTTTTGATAATTGGGCCATTGATTCCCCCATCGGAAAACCCGGTTAAATAATTTAGGTTTAGGATTTGCACTTAATGACTCAATTATAGACGAATAATTAACGCTTTTTGATTGGGGTTAAACGTTCTGGGAGCTCGCAGTTTAAACATCCACAGTGAGTTGGACCTTCAGCTTTGATTGTACGTTACTGTATTGATAGTCTCGCAAGCATGATGGCTTTTTCCCTTGTGCCAGACACAAATCAATAATAAATCTTCGTGCTATCTTGGCCGGTAGTTACAAGAGATCTCTTTTATACTAAAGTAGCTTTGATCTATTTATCTGGGATTCCTGATTTCAATAGTGGCACTCTCTCTTCGTTTCATTTTATTTATAAGAACATTGAATCTGTAAAGGAATATCTATTATCGGGCACAGATATGCCTTTTGAGGTTATATAAGCGGGTTTGAACTCTAAATTTAATGGCGGGTTTCAAATTTCGCTTCTAAGCGGCTTAAATTTCTTATTAATGGTATAAGTCGCTTGTATATCCCCGGTTTAGTGAGTATTTGATCAAATCAACTGTTAATAGGGGTTGGATGAGGAAAGGTAGGCGGGGAGGATAGATTTTTTAGTGATTTATCTTTTATGATTTCAAACCAGGTAAGTTTATCGGCCGACGAAGTTTATTCAATGGAGATCTGTTTTGATTCCACTTTCAAACAGCGGCGTATTCCAGGAGTTCGTTCAAATCGGATTTTGTATAAAGTATTTTCCCTTCAACTTTTCGATAAGGAAGCTTTCCGCTCTTTCTCCATCTTTGAAG
Source organism: Balneolaceae bacterium (assembly GCA_034521495.1). NCBI lineage: Bacteria > Pseudomonadati > Balneolota > Balneolia > Balneolales > Balneolaceae > Balneolaceae bacterium. Next base: position 512,815 of record JAXHMK010000004.1, on the reverse strand, counting down.
TGTTGATCGGCTCACGTGGAGGTGCTTCATTGCTTGTTTATTTGTGAGTACTTCATTTTTACCATCAGAAACTTCCACTTTTTCCATGTGAGTTTCCAATTCCTCTCGTACCACTTCGGAGATTAATTCTAAGAGTGTTTCTCGCTTCGTGACAATTATTTCGTCCATATCGTAATGGGTTATGTTGAATCATTAACACCCATATTATATATCTGCATGGTGCCGACTTCAATTCAAGACTTCTGACAATTCTTGATAACAATACAAAAGTAATTTTGAACCGGATTTATGGCATTGATTGAAGAAACCGATTTTTTAAAAGAGATCTTGTACTTTGCATCAATCTCTTAATCATCTTCCCGGTGCAAAATACTTTTGGCTTCCTCTTGGTTTTCTCTCCACTCTATGATGTCTTCAATTTTAAAGGCCGTTCTGCGAGGTCCGATTTTGATAGGACGCGGAAACTTACCTTCTGAAATCCACCTGTATAAAGTAGAGATTGGTATGCTTAATCTTTCTGATGCTTCCTTTGGGGAAAGTAAATCAATATTACTCATAACTATTTTTTAGAGTTTATAACTAACTGATTGCGTTTACAAACTCCCAGAAATAGCCATTGATAACAAAAAAAGGATTTTCAGTATTGGCATTAAAGTTGTGATATTCGATGATGAATAGTGAATAATTGTGATTTTTTTAGAATATATGCCTTTCTTTTAGTCTTCTTCGAACCGTTGGAAATGAAGGTTTATCGTCTTCATCTGAGGGATCACTGTAAAACTCATCCATTAGCTCTTCATATATTCCTTCCTGGCCAAAATTGGGATTGTCCCTTTTAATTTCGGTTGCACGCTTATAAAAACCTTCTGGTGCTTTCCATTTATTTTTTTTGAATGCCGGATTTCCTATAGCTGCACTCATGCTACGTAATTTGCAGCTACTTGGTCCTTTACAGTACTGAAGTTCCTGAGGAAATTCTTGCATATAAATTTCTTCAAGAATACTTGTCAAAACTACGTCAAATATTGAAATTCTTATTTCTTTTTACTCGCTTCATGATAAATTGAATCTAAAAAATCATAGCACTTTCTGCTCTGTATTGCTCCTGCTGTCAGATATTTTGATAAAATTTTCCGTGATTATCAATTCCAAAGTTCGTAAGCTCTTCTGGGCTTTAAAGTCAACATTCCTTCATCTATATCTTTATTGATTCTATCTACCAAATCAAACTTTAGTTCTGTTAGTTTTTTGCTATTCCATTTTGATAAGTTTCTCCCTTTTCTGAAATTACTATTTAGTTATATCGTTTTTAGAAATGCTCTTTATCTCATAATTAAGTAATCTCTTCTACTGCATCCAATTTATCTAAAACGTCATTCTGATGATATGAAAGAATTTTAAGACCTTTTTTTATCGAATTTAGCTCTGAAGTTGCTTTAATTTTATTCTCTGAATTGTTGTAATGTTCAATAAATTTACTTTGGTACTCTGCAAAGCCTTTCAGTTATGCTTTCTACAAAGTGATGCCTTTTATTATATTCCACTTATTTACCTCCATTTATAATTCTATTGAGTTCTAATCCCCATTTTTCTGCTGCTTCACGCTTCTCTTGACTGTAATTATACCTGTCATAAATAGCCGTAATTTTACTCGCCGTACCGTGTCGTTGTATGATTATAGTACTTTGATACTACATGCTGGGAAATACCCAAGGCTGCCATTCTCGTCAAAACAGTAGTACGTAATGAGTGAATATTAAAATCCTTCACACCTGATCGCTCACTTATTCTTTCAGCTGCTTTTTGCTGATGGCCGATGGGCCTATCTTTTTTTACCGGACTTAAGAAAACAAACTCTTTTTTACCGGTATGCTTTCTCATTTCTTCAAGTACATTTAAGGCCCTCTCATTTAGTGGTACAAAGTGGTTACGATCATTTTTTGCATTTGGCCCTGGTATATACCACTCATTTTTCTTCCAGTTAATATGCTTCCATTCCATTTTCCTGGTTTCGCCAGCTCTCTGGCCTAATATCATAAGTAATTTAAACCAAGCTCCAACTGGTTGATTGTATTCACAAAAATTTTTCCATAAAAGTCGTATTTGTTCATCGTCAAATGCAATGTTTTGCCACTTCTTTTTCTTCTTTCTTTTGCGAGGCTTAAAATTTATATTTCTGGCCACATTAAAGTCAATCCAACCACGGTCAATAGAGAAACTGTAAACACCAGATATGATTGCCTGCACACGTTGAGCCTGTGTAGGAGCTGTCTTGGCAATGCCTTCTAAGAGTTCTAAAATTTCAGCCCGCTTAATATCTTTCAATTCCAAATCCGAAGGTAGGCCTCTTGATTTTGTAATACCCTCACCCTGCCCCTTTACAATATGTTTAATCCGATTTTCATAATCATCTTGGGTTGACTGTTTCAATTTCGGTAGGTGTCGCTTCTTATATTCATTAACCGCATAGAGCAATGTTATCTTCTTCTCAGCCCTTTTTCTCTTTTTTCTTTTCTTTTCTACCTGTGGATCTATTCCGTCGTTAACTTGAACTTTGATTTTCTGAACTCTTTGCCTTGCCTCCGCTAAACTTATAGCTGGGAACTTACCCAGTGTCATTCGTCTTTTTTTGTCCCCGATCTGATATCTGTATGCAAATGTTTTAGTTCCGGCTTTTGATAACCTTAGTATTAAGCCCGTTTCTTTTGTATCGTAGTATTCTGTAGGTTTCTCCGGAGTTGACAATCCTTTAATTGACTGATGAGTAAGCTTGGTTTTTGGCATAAATCATCTAAAATTTGGGTACGATTTGGGTACTCGACTAATTAGCACCGGTGATAATATAGTGGTATTTAATGGGAGTACCAATTGGCCTTAATACGCCTTAAACGGCTATAAACCAAGTATTTAGAGTTGCTAATGGTAATTAATGAGAACTAATGATATGCGGACTGAAAATCCGTGTGTCGGCGGTTCGATTCCGCCCGGTCCCACGCATATATAAAGCCCTGATAGCCATATACTTATGAGCTTTCAGGGCTTTATTATTTTTGATTAAATTCGATTCCATTTCCATTTTGGGACACGTATGGGACACTATAGAATGTTTTACCCACACTTTTTCAAGTGAATTTTCTGTGCGCGAATAGAAATGTTTTAATCTATTTGCTTTGAACTTTAGCTACAGGATTCCCTTTCATCCCTTCCTCTACGTGATGAGCAATAAATTTTGCGAACCTTGAAATATTATTGGATGTACTGGCTTCCTCAAGTGATTGCATATATTCATCTCGCTCCTCTACCGGCAAGACCGTCCACGGATACCCGCCTGATGCAAGCATCACATTCATTAAAAATCTTGCCATACGTCCATTTCCATCCATATACGGATGTATGTATACAAATATGAAATGCCCTAATACAACCCGAACCGAAGCACTTTCCTCTTTTTTCAATAAGTCAAAAAAAGCAGGCATCATATCCCGAACGGCTTCACTTCGGGGTGGTACATGCATAGAGTTCTGTATCCATACTTGATCAGAACGATAACCGGCAAGATCAGTCGCTTTTATGATTCCCGCCGTCACACTTGGAGCGAATAATTCACGATACCAATTGCCATGGTCTTCATCTACAACTTTGCCTGCATTTTTACCCTCTAATACTTTTTTAACACACGCTTTCACTGGTTGAAATGCTTGCCAATAACCACGTGCTGCCATAGCATTCCTGTGTTCTCTGTCTTGTTCAATATTTTCAGGGCCCCAATCTCCTGTTCGAACTCGTTCTATCAATTCAGAAGTTACTCTGTATCCTTCTATAGAAAGAGAATGATAGGCATCTGTTACAAACAGATCTTCAACTTCTTTCAAATACTTATCAGCATTTTTAGGAATTCCAGGTGAATCAGGGAATACTTTTTCAACCTCTTCTCGCATTTCTTCCCACATCAAGTTCATTCTATTTACATACGGCGAATTTTTTCTGTCTATTTTTGCAATATCAGTTTTTCTATTGAATGGATCACTTTCTCTGATTTCATAACCAGCAGACTCCATTGTTTTGATAATTTCATCTGCAATTCTATCCCGACCGATGTTTCGAAAAGCCCCTGCTATTCTTCCCGCAATTGTACTATGCCCTCCCTCAAGTAGTGGACGTAGTATTTCAGATGAATCACGTATCATTTCTAAAGCTGCCTTTGCATCTATTGGTTCATTTCTAAAAAAGCGAGGCGAACAAGCAATGAGTCCAAAAGCAACTGAATAAAGATTTAATCCATCGATCTGCTCAATTTCATCCTTTGAAGGCAGTTCTGCCCTGATATCTAAGATTGAGGTATCATGTAGTAGCGTAGTCGGTTTATTTCTTGCTTTTGGGGATCGTACAATGAGCTGTGAAGGTACTTTTCTGTTACCAACCCAATATGAAAGAGATTGTTCAGGAGCTATACACCACTTATTATCGAAACGATGTGCTAAGTATTTTGCACAAAACCCCCAAAAAGATGTATACCATGAAGTGCTGCTTCCAGGTCCTTCACTTGGATCCGTTGGGATATACCATCCTTTCATAACCCGTCTTATGAATCCATTTCTCAATAATCTCTCCCGATGTGTTTGAGATAGTTCTTTAGATCGTATGGCAGCTATTCCATTTTCAACCTGAAGCTCTTTAAGCTTTTCAAGTGATTCTGCAAGTTTTTCTTGTGGAGAAGCCATTAAAAATTTAATTCTAATATTAGTTTTAAAATTAGCTTATTCAAATGTATGAAAATTAGCTTATTTGATTGTAATAAAATTAGCTGCTATGTGTCAGCGGTTCGATTCCGCCCGGTCCCACACATACCTAAACCCCTGTGAGGCTTTGATTTATGATCTTACAGGGGTTTTTTGTTTCTCTGAGAGATCGATTTATTCCTAATTACCTGCGGTTAAGTTATTATAAACAAATGCCTGTATGTTTTTGTATCAAACCGAACTACCTTATCTTATAGATTCTATCAAATAACTCGTTATAAAATTTTTAACCTATGAATTTACCTGCAGAGACCGTTCTTGACTCTAACCTTCATGCCAAGTTCAAGGAATTATTAAATGAAGCACCCAGTGTAACTGTTGCAAAAACCATTGGCGATCTTGTCAATCTTTCTGTAGATGGAGAAGATGGACTGTCGAAAGAAGTATCCTATGATCTCCCAGACGGAGAAAGAAAAAAGGAGGCGATCGTTCACAGAGTTAAAAACGGAATTGCCGCAAATTATACAGAAGCCTATATGCGTCGGAGAGACCCTAATTGTATGGTCATTGCCGATGATTTTCCCACAGATAAAACCAAATTTGAAGATCGGTTTGACTACGATTTTGAAGAGTTGCGCGATGAAACTTTTGAGTGGTTGAAAACTCAAGATCTTGCCCTGTTTTTCTTTAATGCCGGAAAAGCCGGTATGGGATACAAGGCCGCAGCTGTAATTCCTGCAAACGCAGGTTTCTTTGGCCTGGGATTGGCGCTATTGCAGGGCATCGTGAATCCAGATGAGCTTGATGAAGAATTTAAACCAACTGCCTTTATCTACACTGCTCCGCCATTCAGACATACACATTTCGAAGGCAAGCAAGTGGTAATACACAACCGGCAGCCTGGTAACTACGAGATGTTCGCCTATAATTTATACCCCGGGCCCAGTGCTAAAAAAGGTGTGTATGGAATGTTGATTGGTCAGGGCGAGGAAGAGGGATGGGTTACGGCTCACTGTTCTTCCGTACAGGTAAAAACTCCTTATGATAATGTGGTTACCTTTATGCATGAGGGTGCAAGCGGCGGCGGTAAAAGTGAAATGCTGCAGCAGCCTCATCGTTTATCTGACGGACGGTTATTATTGGGGGATAATTTATATAAAGATGACAAGCGGTATCTGGAGCTATCGCAAACCTGTGATTTAATGCCGGTAGCCGATGACATGGCGCTCTGTCACCCATCGCTGCAGAAAGAGGACGGGAAACTGGGGCTGGAAGATGCTGAAGAGGGCTGGTTTGTCCGTGTGGATCATATCAAAGAGTATGGCACAGATCCCGCTCTGGAAAAATTGACGGCTGTACCGCCAAAACCACTGCTTTTCTTAAATATCCAATCGGTACCGGGAGGCAGGGCGATGATATGGGATCACACCTATGATGAGCCCGGAAAACCTTGCCCCAATCCAAGAGTTATCTTGCCCAGGGACATTGTACCGAATATCGTTAAAGAACCGGTTAGTATTGACATTCGAAGTATTGGCATGCGTACTCCGCCCTGTACCGCTAAAGAACCCAATTATGGTATTGTGGGTCTTATGCACGTACTTCCTCCCGCACTTGCATGGCTATGGCGTCTTGTAGCTCCGCGTGGATATGCAAATCCAAGCATTATTCAAACGGAGGGAATCAGCAGTGAAGGTGTAGGCAGTTACTGGCCTTTTGCTACCGGCAAGAAGGTAAAACAAGCCAATCTTCTGCTTAAACAAATTGTAGAAACGCCAAATGTAGAGTATATCCTCACTCCAAATCAAAACATTGGCGCCTGGAAAGTAGGCTTTATGTCTCAGTGGGTCGTTCGTGAATATTTGGCAAGAAAAGGAAATGCTACTTTCACGGATCATCAAATAACACCTGCCAGATGTAACGTGCTTGGTTATGCCCTGAAATATATGACGTTTGAAGGGCGTACAATTCCGGAATGGTTACTGCAAGTTGAACTGCAAAGAGAAGTTCAGGAAGAGGGATATGATGCCGGTGCAGAAATTCTGCTTGAGTTCTTCCACAGAATGCTTAACCAATTCCTGACACCTGAGCTGGACGATCTCGGCAAGAAGATCATAGAATGCTGCCTTAATAATGGATCTGTAGAGGACTATGAGCAATTAATGCCCAACGAATAAAAATAATCAACTGCTTTAGTCGAAGAAACAACATTACTTTTTTGAGGAGTTTATCCCAAAAATTACCCCTGTAGGACAATTAGATACAAACTTACAGGGGTTTTTCTTTGTTTACATTCAACTTTTTCAAAAAGCATTCTAACACTGATTTATCTATACATAAATGGATTCCCCGAATGCACATGCATCACCTCAACTCCCGGCACATTTTTCAGCAGCCAGTCTTTCATATAGATAGACCCGGGATCCTCACTATCGGCATGTCCCAGTACGATGAGGGACGTTTCTTTCCCTGATGCACTCCTGTCGCGGATATATTCGGGAGTCGTCCATTCCTGGGCTTCACCTATCATAAGTACATCGGGATTAAGTTCACTGGTCAATCGAATATGATTTTCCCCTCCCATGGCACCAGGCAAGAGAAGAACTTTTCGACAGATTTGATCCGGATCTCCCATGTAACGCACCGTATCAATCCCAAGCCTTCCTTTTACATGGTTGATTAACTCCGACAATCGAATTTCGGGAATCTCAATAATCCTGGAATTCGAATCATCCTTGACGTATGGCTTCCACATCAGCTTATCGAGAATACCACTGTACACACCATCGGGGTTATGCCGGTGGATATAATCGTGATTTCGCCAGATGGCAATCCCGTTATCCTCCAGAAGCTTAGATTTGTACTGGAATGTGTCATCGTCCTCCAGCCAATCCGTTTCATCTAAATGATTATAAAAGGTGGGTTCGTGTGGGATGATAAAGTTTGCACCGGTCTCAATGGCGTATTCTATAACCGGAACTGTTGCAAACATGGTTGTAATGATACCCGTCACTTCTGTGTCCCGGTTTCCGGCCTTGAGAGTATCAACCGTCTCCGGCAATGGCTCACCGGTGGCTTCCTTAATAAAGAGATCCATAATTTCACCAACCGTCCACATTTTTTTAGAAGATGTATGTCTGAATGGAGTACTCAATAACAATCCACCGGCGGATGCTTTGGAGAGGTCGGAAATGAATTCTCGTCGGGTTTTTGCAGCACGTGTCATTCGATTGTTTTCTTTCATCTTTATTTTTTAAATGATGCTTTTCAAAAGTCGAGTTCGGTCATATCAAATCTAATGATCTAATCATCTGATGATTCATCTCCCAGCGTCCGCCCCGTACTAATCATAATATGTGCCCAGGGTTCTCCGGGATTCATCAGCCAGGGCGCTCCCTCGCTGGCCGGTTTAGTTGCAATACCGGTAGTCTCCTCGGTTGCAAACGGTATGTAAACTACATACAACGGACTGGCGGACTTCAACTGGCCGGTTGAATAATTAAAACCATTTTCAGATCCTGAAAGTGAATACAGCGCCATCGGTTTCTGCGGCCAGGGAATTTCACCTGATTCAATTTCCTGTTTTCGAATCTCCATGATCTCTTCTCTCTCCAGGCCCCGGGCACGAAGTTCGCGTCCTCGTTCCATAAAGGGTTCCATCTCTTTAAAATAGCAGGCTACATGAAATCGATCGGCGTTGGGGTCATCCGAAATGCAGATCAATTCGTTTGTACCTTCACGTAATGTTGTCAATTCGCCATCAACATTATACCCCAACACTGTGGCTCCATCCTTCATATCAGCTGGTGCCGGGCTAACAGCAGCCATGATCTGCTTTTCAGGCGAGGGAATCTCTGTTTGTGCCTGTATCGGCTCAATCCATGCAAATAGTATTATTACAAATCCAATTAGAATTCGATGCATCACACGTCCTCCGTTTTCTGTTTTAAATTGATGATTAACATACTATAGTTACCGCTTTATTTCCATACGCCCTATGTTTGTTTACTTATTTGAACAAATTTTGTGACCGGCAGTCCCTAAAAGCTATATGTGGATTTCAGTAGTATCAATGACTACCCGCCTTCAGAACTACACTACTTTACTATACTAAAGAGAAAAGATTAACCCCCCTCACATCGCTGCCCCTTTAAAGTCATAAATCAAAATATTGCACGCAAATCTTACAGACTGTCATTCAATTCGACCCTGATGTTATTTTGATTGACGAAGCGTTCGCGCACAGAAAATCCGATTCTGATTAAATTAATTTTGTGAGGATTACAGAATAATTAAATAAATGAGGCAAATTTCGATATAAGGTCAACGGTCTTTTCTGCCATTCTCTACATTTTTCGATTTTCTCAAAAAAAGAGGATTTATCAACTTCTCCACATCCTTAGATAATCTATAAAAATTAATGCTTTAGGAATGATCAGGGAGAATTATCAACCATTTATCCACAATTGTCACAACAAACTACGGAAGCGGTTCCATAAATAATTTTTATTCTATTCTCAAGTCTGTCTATTATAATTATGTTAAAATTGCTATTAGACTTAATTAACCTATTTGAATCTTTCTTTTTCCTAACTAATTTAAATCAAGCCAAAACGGCTTAGCTTTAACTTGTTAACTAAATCAACCTTAATTAAAGTTTTATTTATAGAATGAAGCTACGATATGGAATAATATTCACTTTACTGGTTCTGCTTCTCAGCGCTTCAGCATTTGACGTGTTTGAAACGGAGTCTATACCTGCTGAAGAAGCAGCAACTACAACAGTAATTCAAACGAATGGGAACGAATACACCTCTATGGAGGAGTTCCAGGCATCTACAGACTTTATCAAGTTTACGATTGATAATCTCTGGATCCTGATTGCTGCTTTCATGGTACTCATGATGCACCTGGGATTTGCAACCGTTGAAAGCGGTCTTACTCAAGCGAAAAATGCGGTAAACGTTATCTATAAAAACGTCTTTATTGTAACCGTTGGCATTTTGCTCTACGCCTTTGTGGGTTTCCAAATTATGTATCCGGGGGATTTCAACGGAATCTTCGGATTCGGAGGTTTTGGAATCGGATTTGACCCCTCAGATCCGGTCTCTATGCTCACTCCAGCATACGGCATGGATATGACGATATGGACAGATTTTATCTTCCAGGCTATGTTTGCAGCTACCGCGGCTACAATCGTTTCCGGTTGTGTAACGGGACGTATTAAATTACCCTCTTTTATGATGTTTGGTGTTTTACTGCTTGCATTCAGTTATCCTGTTACAGGAAGCTGGGTATGGGGCGGCGGCTGGTTAGATTCTCTCGGTTTTTATGACTTTGCGGGCTCTACCCTTGTTCACGGCGTAGGCGGCGCAGCCGGACTTGCTTGTGTAATCTTATTAGGTGCACGAACCGGTAAATATGAAGACGGAAAAATTCATGGAATACCCGCCCATAACATTCCACTTGCCACTGTGGGTGTATTTATTCTCTGGCTGGGCTGGTTTGGATTCAACGGTGGTTCTGTGTTGAATGCAGATCCATCAACCGTTTCTTACGTATTTGTAACAACCGCATTGGCAGCATGTGCCGGAGCATTGGCTTCTATGGTAACCACTCAGGTTGTTATGAAGTCACTCGATGCCCCTATGGCACTCAACGGTATTCTTGCCGGCCTGGTAGGAATTACAGCCGGTGCGGATGCAGTCTCATTGATGGATGCCGTTATTATTGGCGCCATTGCAGGGATTATTGTTGTGTTGTCAATCCTTATGTTCGACAAACTTAAAATTGACGATCCTGTCGGTGCAATTTCCGTTCACGGTGTTTGCGGTATCTGGGGTACTGTTGCTGTCGGTATCTTTTCGCCGGATGTAAGTTTTGGTGTTCAGTTGTTAGGTACCCTGAGCATTGTTGCTTTCACATTTGTCTTCACCCTCATTGTATTCGGGGCGATTAAAGCAACCGTAGGTGTTCGGGTATCCAAGGAGATTGAATCCGACGGACTTGATATTTCTGAACACGGCAACCAGGCCTATCCTGATTTCTCACCTGTTAAAACATCACAACTGGGTGCTTTTTCAGATTAATTATCAATAGGTAATAACAATTTGAGGTCCTGTTCTCCGCGTTGAGAGCAGGACTTTAAAATTATTTCTTATCTGAATCCAGATTATTCTGTTTCAAAATTTTCTGGCTAACTCAACTAATCTATCTCTAATAATCTTTTTAATACTTACAATTATGAAATTAACGAAACTATTAAAATCTCTTTTATTAACTGTTGTACTTACTGTCATCATCGGCAGCACCGTTGCCGTTAACCACGCTCAAGCTCAGGAACTTACACCCGGAGTTGACTTCTACAGCACGTATGTATGGCGTGGTGTTGCGTATTCCGGCCCTTCCATTCAGCCCTATGTAGATTTCACCGCGGGTGGATTTACTCTTGGCGCGTGGGGATCACAAGGAATTGACGGAATAGCGGGCGGAGGAGTTTCCAGCAACGGCTTCCAGGAGATGGACCTTTACGCCTCTTACAGTTTTGATTTCGGGCTGAGCCTTGGAATCACGGATTACTACTATCCCGGTTCTCTTTACTTTGATGGAGAAAGTCATGCCTTTGAACTGAACGGCGGATTTTCATCTGGCGATTTCTCAATATCAGCAAACTATATTTTAAATGAAGCAGCAGGAGCCGGATCAGCCGGCGGTGATACCTATTTCGAGCTTGGTTATGGTCCCGTATTTGTTGGCGGGGGTGACGGATGGCACTCAACTGATGGCGATTTTGCAATCGTTAACGTGGGTGTAGGTGCCTCTAAAGAGATCGAAATTACGGACTCTTTCTCACTGCCAATAAGCGGTGCCGTGGTTCTTAATCCTGATACCGAACAATTTTACATTCTGGCAGGATTTTCTCTTTAAGACAAAACATCTTATTCATATGTAGAAAACCATCCTAATTTTCTACTCCGGACCAGGCAAATATTGACGTATTTGCCTGGTTTTTTTATGTCTTCGAAGGAGCGTCCGACTTCCCGTGTGCACACAAGTTTATCTATAAGTCTACCCAAATGAATGATCAATAGTTTTCATGAGATCCTCCACTGAACCCCGACAGAAAATCGCATCGGGGTTTTCGGTCGGATGACAAGGTGTGGTGGGTATCGGCGGCGGGCAGTACGCAAGTTTTTTCCAAATACAGTCCTTATGCCCGCCGCTTCTTACCCCTGTGTGTCATCCCGACTAAGAGTGGAGCGAACGCATGGAGGATCTCATGATATAGGCTATCATGCCTTCACGACTCTATAAGTTCTTGGTATATACTTGAATAATGTAGAAGATGTGTACACACGATAAGACTCTTTGAGACAGTGGGAGCTAATCGTATCAACCTTAAAGATTTACAACTACCTTACCCACCTGCTCTCCTTTTTGAATACGCTGAATCTCTTCGGGCAGATTTTCAAGCGGCTCTTCTATGTATAATTTGTCTAAAACCTCAGGTTTCCACTCATCCGCTAATTTGTTCCAAATTCTCATACGGTCTTGCATCAAAGCAATTCCCGAATCAATACCCATTAAGCTAACACCCCTCAAGATGAAAGGATAAATATTTGTGTGTAATTTGTGTCCCAATACATTTCCGCAGCAAGCCACCACGCCGTTGTGAGCTGTTTGACGTAAAACGGCATCTAACATAGATCCTCCAACCGTATCCAATGCAGCAACCCATTTTGAGGAGAGCATCGGTTTTGACTCTACATCCGAAACTTCGTCCCGATGGATCACCTTAGCACCTCCCAATCTTTTCAAAAAATCGGCTTGATCCAGTTTTCCCGTAGCTGCGATCACATCAAATCCCAAATATGCAAACAGGGCAACTCCAAAAGATCCAACAGCTCCGGTTGCTCCGGTCACCAACACCTTTCCACTTTTACGTTTCACATGTTGACCCAAAATTTTTTCCACCCCAATTGCGGCGGTTAACCCGGACGTACCGATCATCATACTCTCTTTCAGTGTCAACCCATCAGGCAGCGGTACAATCCAATCCCCCGGAACCGAGATATACTGACCAAACCCGCCCGGAGTGTTCATTCCCAAATCGTAACTGGTTACAATAACTTCATCTCCGGATTTAAACCGATCATCCTGACTTTCTTCCACAATTCCAGCCGCATCAATTCCGGGAGTAAATGGGTATTTTTTTGTGATTCCTTTATGTCCCGTGGCAGAAAGTGCATCTTTATAATTGAGGGAGGAATAATGCACGCGGATCAATACATCGTTATTCGGCAGATCACCTGTATTCAGCTTTTTGATCGACTGAATGAACTCTCCCTCTTTCTCTTCAGCGAGAAGTGCTTTGTAGGTTTTTGATTTCATATAATTGTCTCATTGATTCTCCTTCCGGGCTTGACCCGGAATCTCCAAATTCTTAAAAAGCTTTATCTATAAAAGAGCTCAAAAAGGACTTATCAGTGAAACCGGCTTATCTTTCTTAGTTCGATAGATTGTAAAATGATGATCCAATGTAAAAATTTTGGATTCTCGTTCACTTTCTGCCAAGTACAAAAGAGAAGCATCAGCAACAGAGGCAGGAAGGTTGCTATATTTAGAAATAATTTCTCTGACTCTTTCTAATCCTTTTACCTTACTCAGTACTGGTAAAATTTGCAGGTGATCACGTTGTGTGAATTCAAATAAGTTGTCTGGAGAGATTCCACTCCCCAACATTAAAAATACGGTTTCAGCGATTACAGCTTCGCAAGTAATGAGCGGCTCTGTAATATTTGCGAACTGTTCTCCTGTCCACCGGTTATATTGATCTCTTCGATCAAAAAATGCATATAAAGGTCCTGTATCAATAAATATGCTCACTTACCAAATCCTTCCATATATTTGGAATTTGTTGAAACATCTCCCGGACCAACTCCAACTCCATATAAGTCTTTGTTAAGTTCTAATAATGAGTCAGGCTTTGTTTCAATGGGTTCTCTTTCTACCTCTTTTTCTATCAATTCAAGCACAACCTGCTTTTGGCTCACACCCCATCTTTTGGCAAGAGAACGTATTTTTCCCTTCTCTTCAGGTGTTAACTTCATCCCAAACCACTCTGTTTTCTTTTTCTCTTTTGAAGTGCTCATAACTCTTAAAATTTATGCATGTTGCAACAGGAATATAGAAACGTTGCAACATACTTAAAAAGTTTATCACGAAAATATCCTCTTAAACCAGGAAACGATGGTATCATCATACGGCGGATATCGAAAGTCGGGATCGGGCCAGAACGTTTTTTTCATCACCGATTGATTTCGGCTGAATGTATCAAAACTGTATTTGCCGTGATACGATCCCATTCCGCTGTTCCCAACTCCCCCAAACGGCAAATTGGGATTTCCCAGATGCTGAACCGTTTCATTCACACACCCACCGCCAAAGGGCACTTTTTCTATAATCTGCTCTTCAAATACACTGTCTTTTGTAAACAGATAAAGAGCAAGTGGTGATGGTTTATCTCTCAATTTTTCAATCAGTTCAGATGGATCAGAATACGTTAATACAGGCATTAAAGGGCCAAAAATTTCCTCCTTCATGATCTCCGAATTCCAATCAGCCTTAATAATTGACGGTTCAATAAAAAGAGTTTCTTTTTTATGAATGCCTCCGAAAATCACATCACTATTCTCCAGAAGATTGACAAGACGCTCAAAATGGGATTCATTGACAATTTTCGTGTAGTTCTCGCCCGGCTGATAATCATCCCTGAAAAACTCAGACAGCACTTTTTTTGATTGATCTATGAATTCATCCCGAACGGATTCGTGAACCGTCACAAAATCCGGGGCCACACAAGTCTGACCTGCATTGATGGTTTTGCCCCACCAGATTCGCCGGGCACTTACCTCGATATCTGCATCATGATGAACAATCGCCGGACTCTTTCCGCCCAACTCCAGCGTGACCGGAATCAGTTGCTCAGCCGCGGCTTTCATTACAATTTTTCCAACGCGGGTACTTCCTGTAAAAAAGATTTTATCGAAAGATTGGTTGAGGAGTTCGGTCGTTGTGTTCACCGCACCTTCCACCACAGTGATTATACCCGGATCAAAAAAATCAGAAATTAATGTTTTGAGAACAGAAGACGTTTCAGGGGCTATCTCAGAAGGTTTTAAAACAGAAGTATTCCCGGCAGAAATTGCACCGATCAATGGCATGAGTGTAAGATGAATCGGGTAATTCCAGGCACCAATAATCAGTACTGTTCCGAGCGGTTGTTTATAAATCACACTTTTTGATGGGAAGGAAACCATCGGTCCGCCGACCGACTCCGGTTCCATCCACTTTTGCAGATTCTTCAGATGGAAATCGATCTCATGAAGAATGGTATAGATCTCTGTTGAAAAGGATTCAAAATAGGGTTTCCCGAAATCTTTCTTAATGGCGTTGCACAGCTCCTTTTCGTTTTCGGAAACGAGAATTTTTAGCTTCTCAAGCCCCTCTTTCCGAGCCTCAAAACTCCGGGTTCTTCCCTCCCTGAAACACTTTTTTTGGTTGGCGACAACTTGTTCGATATCCGTCATTTGGTTTCTCGTCCTTTAAATGAGTCCATTGTTTCATACACTCCAAAAACACGGCCAGCTATCCAGTCGAAAAGTGTTGCCGGCAGAATCCCTTTTAGAAATGGAGTGAATCGCACCATAAAAGGAGCTTTAATCGATCGCTTTCGCTTTGCAATTCCTTTCAGCATTCGGTCGACGATATCTTCTGTTGTGAGAATTGGAGTCAAAAGTGGAGCTTTCACTCCCTCAAACATTCCCGTATCAATATAACTGGGAATTACCGCAGTGATATCAATTCCGGTTCGATTCTGTTTCATCTCAAGATAGAGCGATTCGGTCCACCCCAACACCGCCCACTTGCTGGCCGCATAGACGCTCATTTTTGGATTCCCGATGTAGCCCGATGCCGATGCCATATTCACAATGTGTCCCGACCCGCGTTCAATCATCTTATTAAGAAATGCACGAGCTACGTACATGCTGCCGTTTACATTCACTCGGATCGTTTTATCAATTTCTTGATACCGATGTTCATGGAAAAGTTTACCGGCTACTATTCCGGCACAGTTGAGTATCAGGTCGGGTACCAATTTTTGTTTTATCAACCGCTCTGCTTCCAGCTCCACACGGTTGGCATCGGTAATATCGATGATGGATTTATCAACTTTACAGTTTTCCTTCAAGCGATCGGTCGTTTCATACAGTGCCTCTGAGTTCAGATCCCATAAAATCAGCCTGACACCTTCAATCTCTGAAACTCGCTCAGCAAAAAGTTTACCAATTCCACTGGCAGCGCCGGTGATCAATATAGTTTTATGTTGGTAGTAATTCATCATTTCTACTTAAAGCTTACAAAATTAGCAGGCCTGTAAAAAATGTTTTTATGAGAGATGGTGATGTGAAAGACATTGTATTTTTCTTGCAATTAATATTTTCTGAAATATTCAAAACCACAATAGAATATCAACATTCAATCCAATTATGAAAAAATACAATGTCTCTTCGCTTGTTGATTTACATTAATCCTTTTTATTGTCACGTTGCGGATGAAACTCTTATTTTTCATCAAACTGAACAAAATCACTTTTCCGCATGAAAAAATATTTAGCCACCACCTTAATTCTGTCTTTTTTCTTAGCTGGTTGTCAATCCTCTCCAAATATTGAGGAAGCCGCCCAAACCATCACACAAGAGACACTGATGAACCATATCGAAACTCTTTCTTCTAATGAATATGAAGGACGTGCCACCGCATCTGAGGGAGAGGAAAAAACGGTCAACTATCTCGTTAACGAACTTGAGAGTATTGGCGTGGAGCCGGGCATGGATGATGGCTCGTACGTACAGGAATTTCCGCTGTTGGGGCAAACAGTTGATCCTTCATCAGCTTCTTTTGTCCTCAAACAAAATGGACAGGTTCTGAACGATCTGGAGTTCCGTACAGATTTTGTTGCATGGCCATCTAACCAAGAGGAGCAGGTAGATGTAAATGACGCCGAACTTCTCTACGTAGGTTATGGAATACAAGCGCCGGAGTTTAACTGGGATGATTACAAAGATGCTGATGTGGAAGGTAAGGTGTTGGTCTTTAAAAACAGCGATCCGTCGTATGATGAAAATCTCTTCGGCGGGGAAGGTCGGCTTTATTATGGACGATGGAGTTACAAATTTGAAAAAGCAGCCGAGATGGGAGCGCTCGGGGCAATCATCATTCACACAACACCCACCGCTGGATATGGATGGAATGTGGTTTCCAACAGCTGGAGTGGAGAACAATTCTATCTGAAAAGCGCCGAAGGAGAAGCTTCTAACATGACGACCTTTGATAGCTGGCTGACCGAATCCACAAGTGCCGAACTGTTTGAAGCAGCAGGATATGATCTGAATGAAATGCTTGAAGCCGCCGATGATCCCGAGTTCCAACCGGTTCCGCTTGATGGAATTACAGCTGATGTGGATTTAGAGGCCAATTACAGCAATATGTCTTCTGAAAATGTGGTGGGAGAAATTGAAGGAAGTGACCCGGATTTGATGGACGAGTACATTGTGTTCACAGCCCATCTCGACCATCTCGGAATTACGACACCGGTTGATGGTGATTCCATCAACAATGGTGCGATTGACAATGCTGCTGGAATCAGCACGCTCCTGAATCTTGCAAAAGCGTATAAAGAAGTAGAACCCGAGATGCGGCGAAGTGCCCTGTTTTTGTTTGTGAGCGCTGAGGAGATGGGATTACTGGGATCCAAATACTGGGCAAATAATCCGACGGTTCATCCCGGAAAAATCTCCGCCAATTTTAATATGGATGGCATGCAAGTCTACGGCCCGACGGAAGATGTGGTTTTGGTTGGCTACGGACGAAATTCTATTACACCCGTCTTCGAAGAATATGCCGAAGAAGCCGGCCGAACAGTGAAACCTGACCCACACCCAGAGCAGGGATATTTTTACCGGTCTGATCATTTCTCACTTGCTAAAAAAGGAGTTCCCGCCATTTTTCCAAACCCGGGTCAGGATTATATTGACAAACCGGAAGATTGGAGCGAAACCATAGACAGCGTGGATACCGCTAATTACCACTCTGTGAATGATGAGATCAATGAATATTGGGATCCAACAGGATTAGTTCAGGATGTGCGGCTGTTCTTCCGAGTCAGTTTCGATATTCTCAATCAGGATGAGATGATGAAATGGAATGAAGGTGATGAATTTCAAGCCGCCCGGCAACAGATGATAGAAGAAGCCCCCGAGAATTAACGGAGTCTTCATTTAGCAGATGTATTTTATTTTCCCCTTAGTAGGATGATGGCGCAAGCGTCTCGCTTGTGCCCTCTGTTGATGGCAATATCTGGGATTTCTTTACTTGAGCCGAAGGTCTCCTTCGGATCATAAAGGACGAAGCTCTGCTTCTATTCCAGTTTCTAATGATGAGAAGCAGAAGCTTCGGAACGAGTTAAAATGTATGTTCAAACACTTTTAAAAATCACATTAAATCTACAAACATGAGTAATTTCGAATATCCATATTCACGCCCGCGCAGGCTCCGGTCATCCGATGCAGTACGCAAAATGGTCGCCGAAAACCATCTGTCTGCTGATGATTTCATCGCCCCTCTTTTTGTGATGGAAGGCGAAGGAAAAAAAGAGGAGATTGCTTCCATGCCGGATTACTATCGCTTTACGATTGATCTTCTGCTGAAAGAGGTTGAGGAGATTCAATCGCTTGGAATTCAGTCGGTGCTTCTGTTTGCCAAGGTTCCTGATGAGAAGAAAGATAATGAGGGAACTGAAGCGCTGAATGCCGATGGACTGATGCAACAGACCGTTCGCGCCATCAAAAAAGAATTTCCGGATTTGATTGTAATGACAGATGTAGCTCTCGATCCGTACAGCAGTTATGGTCATGACGGAATTGTTGAGGACGGGCAGATTCTCAATGACGAAAGCGCGGAGTTGCTTGCCAAAATGGCGGTGAGCCATGCAGAGGCCGGAGCCGATTTTGTGGCTCCCTCGGATATGATGGACGGCAGAATTTTGTTGATGCGTGAAGCTCTTGAAGATGCCGGATTTTATAACACCGGAATTATGGCATACAGCGCAAAATATGCATCGAGCTATTACGGCCCGTTTCGGGATGCGCTCGATTCAGCTCCCGGATTTGGCGATAAGAAAACATATCAAATGGACCCAGCAAACGTTACAGAAGCGGTAAAAGAAGCGGTTATCGATCAGCAGGAAGGTGCCGATATTGTAATGGTAAAACCAGGATTACCGTATCTTGATGTACTTCGCGCCGTAAAAGAAGCGGTGCAAATTCCGGTATCCGTGTACAACGTTTCCGGTGAATATGCGATGATCAAAGCGGCCGCAGCCAACGGCTGGCTAAACGAAGAAGAAGCGATGATGGAAGCGTTGATCGGTTTCAAACGAGCCGGCGCCGACCTGATCGCCACCTACTTTGCCAAAGATGCGGCACGATTGTTGTAGATTTTTTACCTCCCCTCTCGAGAGGGGAAAAGTCAGACTGCGTTTAGCAGAATGACGAGGGGTGTGTTATCGTGATTATACCACGGACGTGAACACACCCCTGATGGCTCCGCTCAACGCTACGCCATCTGTCCCCTCTCAAGAGGGGAGTTTTCAAACCCTTATTTAACTAAGAAATTGACTATGAAACGAGTTCTCTTATTCCTTGCCACTAACCTGGCAATTATCATCGTTGCAAGTATTACCCTCTCCCTTTTAGGAGTTGGATCTTACCTGGACGGAACCGGATTGAACCTGCAAGCTCTCCTGATCTTTTGTTTTATTTTTGGGATGGGCGGATCGTTTGTATCCCTGCTTCTGTCCAAAAAAATGGCAAAATGGTCGATGGGAGTTCAGATTGTAGAAAATCCGCAAAACTCCCGCGAGGAGTGGTTGGTACGAACTATTGAACGGCAGGCAAAAGATGCCGGAATCGGTATGCCGGAAGTTGGGGTTTTTGAAGCTCAACAGGCAAACGCTTTCGCAACCGGTTCAAACCGAAATAAAGCGTTGGTTGCTATTAGCCAGGGAATGCTTCAGCGATTTGATCAGGATGAAATTGAAGCGGTACTGGGCCATGAAATTGGCCACGTTGCCAACGGCGATATGATTACCCTCGCCCTGATCCAGGGTGTCGTCAACACGTTTGTGATGTTCCTGGCGCGGGTGATCGGCTTTGTTGTAGACCGCGTTGTTCTCAAAAATGAAAGAGGGTTTGGAATTGGCTATTTCCTTACAACCATTGCAGCCGAGATCGTTTTGGCGATTCTTGCCTCCACGATTGTATTTTGGTTTTCAAGACGACGTGAGTTCCGGGCCGATGAAGCCGGTGCACGATTTGGAAGCCGCAATGGCATGATCAACGCATTGCAACGACTTAGAAAGGAATCTGAAGTGCCTAACCAACTGCCGGAATCGATGCAGGCATTTGGAATTACAGGTGGAAAAAGAAGTGGTTTGAAAGCCTTATTTATGACGCATCCACCACTGGAAGACCGAATTGCGGCGTTGCAAAATATGACGGATTAAGGGCACACACAGTAATGAGTTCTAAAATTTTGTATGCCGGGCAGCTTGCCCGGCCACTTAATCTAATATTACGATTAATAATTGTGAATAATAATGGATATAACGGGCAAGCTGCCCGTTGTACTTTTCTCAAGACTAAAAATCTATGTTGTTAAAAAGCGAGTATCTCTATAACCGAGCACAACAATTCATCCCGGGCGGAGTCAACTCTCCGGCCAGAGCCTTTAAATCTGTCGGCGGCGTCCCGGTGTTTTTCAAAAAGGCGAAGGGATCGATCATCACCGATGAAGACGGTAACGAGTATATCGATTATGTAGGTTCCTGGGGACCGATGATTTTGGGTCACGCTTATCCGGCTGTGATCAAAGCGGTTCAGGATGCGTCCTTTAATTCCACATCATTTGGGGCACCGACTGAGATTGAGATCAAGATGGCCGAGTTAGTTCAAACCATGGTGCCGAATGTGGAGAAGGTCCGGATGGTCAACTCCGGAACCGAAGCATGCATGAGTGCCATTCGGGTCGCCCGCGGATACACCGGCAAAGACAAAATCATCAAGTTTGAAGGAAACTATCACGGACATGGAGATTCATTCTTGATCAAAGCCGGAAGTGGCGCTTTGACTCTTGGTAAGCCGAGCAGTCCGGGAGTCACAAAAGGAACGGCTAAAGACACTCTTAATGCCGATTACAATGATCTCGATTCTGTCGAAAAACTCCTCAAAAAGAATAAGGATAAGGTAGCCGCCATCATCGTTGAACCGGTTGCCGGTAACATGGGTTGTATCCCGCCCCAACCCGGATTTTTGGAAGGATTGCGAAAACTTTGTGACGAGCACGAAACCATCCTCATTTTTGATGAAGTAATGACCGGATTCCGTCTTGCCCGCGGTGGAGCTCAAGAGCGATTTGATGTGTGGGCGGATCTCGTCACATTTGGAAAGATTATTGGCGGCGGGCTACCGGTCGGAGCTTTTGGCGGAAAGAAAGAGATTATGGATGTTGTGGCACCGGTTGGACCTGTGTATCAAGCCGGAACGTTGTCGGGAAATCCATTAGCAATGAGCGCCGGTTATGCCCAACTCAGTATCCTCGAAAAACATCCCGAGCTGTATGTTGAACTGGAAGAGAAAGCCGAATATTTGACGAAGCGGCTGCGGGTTGTTCTGAATCAACATGAGATCGATTTTCATCTGAACCAGGTCGGTTCTATGACCAGCGTCTATTTTACCGATCAAAAAGTAACCGGATTTAAAACCGCAAACACAACGGATCAGGAACTGTTCAAAACATTCTTCCACGAAATGTTGAAGCGGGGCGTGTATCTCCCACCATCACCCTTCGAAAGCTGGTTTTTAGCCACAACACTTACGAATAAGATGCTCGATAAAACCGTCTCGGCTGTGGATGAATCTCTGGCTGTTGCGAAATCGAAGCTGGGTTAAGGAGAGACATTGTATTTTTTCTTGCTGACAAATGCGTTTTTACATTTTCAAAATTTTGTCTTGGCTTTAAGAGTTGTTACCAGTAAGAAAAATACAATGTCTTGCGAAATCTCTTCATGAAATGTTTATTCAATCACCCTATCTTTACTGGTCTGTGAAAAAACTTTTATGAAGAACAAATCTGCTCTTGCTACTGTATTTCTTGTTGTAGTCATCGATCTTCTCGGATTCGGGATCGTACTGCCGTTACTCCCTTTCTACGCTCAGGAGTTTTCAGCTTCAGCAGTAACGATTGGTCTTCTTTACAGTGTCTATTCATTCATGCAGCTTATTTTCTCTCCTATTTGGGGGAGTTGGTCCGACCGTGTAGGACGGCGCCCCATCATGCTGATGAGCACTTTCGGGGCGGTCATCGCTTACATCATTTTTGGTTTTGCAGAGTCCCTTGGTGTTCTATTTTTATCCCGAATTGTGGCCGGAACCATGGGGGGAAATATCTCCACAGCGCAGGCATACATTGCCGATATTACTGATAGCGAAAATCGTGCCCGGGGAATGGGACTTATAGGTGCGGCATTCGGCATCGGTTTTGTGATTGGCCCGGCCACAGCCACCGGCCTGATTCACCCTGCCTTTCACGAGTTTGTAGCCAGTTTTGGATTTCCAGATTTCGCCGCATGGATGGAAGCCAACCGGTTTGCCCTTCCCGGATTTTTTGCCGCCTTTCTCTCCTTCTGCAGCTTCCTGATGGTTCTCTTCAAACTACCGGAAACCGTCGATAAATCAGCACCGAAGAAAGAAGATGTTTACCGCAGGCCAAGTGTTTTTTCACCCCGTTTCTGGCGATTGCTTTCAGAGCAGAAAGGCGCCTCTGCAAAAGGATTCCTCATTCCATTGATCATTGGTTTTTTTCTACTCTCTTTTGGAGAATCGAGCCTCTACAGCGCTTTTCCGCTTTTTGCAGAATCCCAACTCAATATGAGCGCCGCGGATGTTGGAATTCAATTCTTTTACATCGGTATTATCGCGGTCGTTGTTCAGGGATTTCTAATCAAGCCACTAACAAACCTTTTTGCCGAGGAGAAAATTTTCCTGGTTGGAAATATTTTGATGGTAATCGGGCTCGGTTTAATTCCACTCGCCCATAACATGCTCACACTCGCACTTTTTCTCTGTTTGATGGCGCTCGGAAAAAGCCTGAATACACCAACCATCACCAGCCTGATTTCTCAAGAGGCAAGTGAAAATAATTACGGCGCCGTGATGGGAGCTTCTCAGGGACTTTCCGGACTGGGACGAATGATTGGTCCGACATGGGGCGGAGCTCTTTTTGCGGTTTACTTTGGCCTTCCGTTCATTGCAACTGCTGTGATTGTGGGTGCAACAATCTGGATTGCGGGCGGACTTATTCTGAAGGAAAAGAATCGGATGGAATCCATATCTTAAATCTTAACAGCTGTGATTGTAGCTGGAACGGTTTCGATCATAATTCTTTCGTTGCTCTAACCCGTCATTTCAGGAAATTGAACTCTTTTAGTACCTTTAAAAGAAAGAGATACAAATGAATAAAGGAGAAAAACTATGACTGTTTATATCGCCGACAAACTTCCCGATGAAGCCATTTCTGAACTTGAACATCTCGGTCAGAATGTGATTAATAATCCGGGCGTTTCGGGCTCAGATCTGGATAAAGGATTGGGAGAAGCCAACGTGTTGATTGTGCGATCTACAGTTGTAAGTTCATCATGTATCAAGAACAGTCCCAACCTGAGTTTGATTGTACGTGCCGGAGCCGGTGTCAATAATATCGACATCGAAGCGGCCAGCAATCTTGGAATTTATGTGGCCAACTGTCCCGGCAAAAATGCCATTGCTGTAGCTGAGTTGACGATGGGTTTAATCATCAGCCTCGATCGATATTTGGCAGATAACGTATCTGATTTTAAGGCCGGAAAATGGAACAAAGCAACGTACAGTAAAGCAGATGGACTTTACGGAAAAGCTCTCGGCGTGATTGGTGTCGGACAGATTGGTTCGGAAGTAATTACACGAGCAAAGGCGTTTGGCATGCCGGTCATAGCATGGTCGCGTTCTTTATCAGAAGAAAAAGCAGAGGAGATGGGGATCATCCATGCCGAAAGTATCGAAGAGGTAGCTTCCAAATGTGATATTCTCAGTGTGCATCTGGCGATCAATGAAGAAACAAAAGGAATTATATCAAAAGAGATTCTTGCCGAACTCAAGGACGGGGCTTATTTCATTAACACCTCAAGAGCGGGAATTGTGGATGAAGATGCACTTTTTGATGAATTAGAATCTGGCAGAATTAAAGCAGGCTTGGATGTGATCAGCGACGAACCGGAATTTAAACAGGGAGAGTTTTCAAGCCGATTCCAGGAGTTGGATCATGTGTATGTAAGTCATCATATTGGAGCGAGCACCAAACAGGCTCAACTTGCCGTCGCATCAGATGCTGTCGATATCGTCCGCGGATATATTCAGGAAGGTCACGTCCGCAACTGGCTCAACCGGTGCGATCATACCGATGCACCCTGGCAGTTGGTGGTGCGGCATTATGATAAACCCGGTGTTATTGCTAACGTGATGAATGAATTGAAAGAAGCGGACATCAACGCCCAGGAACTCACAAATGTAATCTTTGAAGGTAAACAAACCGCTTGCTGTACCATCCAGCTCGATGCGGAACCATCCTCAGAAATCATGAAAAGTATTCGAACACGACAGGATGAGGTGATAAGTGCGACTCTGATTCAGATTTAAACTAATTCTCCCATTGAGGGGAGACAGAGTTTTTCAAACGTTCTTGAAAAACTCAGAGGGGTGTTTGTGGTCATAAATGTGATCATCAGGACATCCCCCGAGTTCATTCGCTAAACGCTCATTTCACTTTCCCCCTTCCAAGGGGGATTTTTACAACCTTGCCTCTTCGAGCCACAACTCCGGATCCACCATCTGGCTGCCGTCCCGGATTAAAAAGAAAAGCACCTCACCGCGAATAGAGTTTCCGTCTCCTGAAAGGCCGATCATATCGCCTTTGCTGAGCACCTGGTTTTTTCTCACATAGATTTCACTCAAATTTCCATAAGCGGTTTTATAGTCGCCATGACTCACAAATACCACATCACCGTAACCCTGGAGCGGCTGAATTCCATAGACGTAGCCGCCGTTTACAACTCTTACTGTTGAGGCCGGCGGAGCGGCAATATCCACACCCAAATTTGTAGTTCGTGTTCCAAACACCGGGTGCACACGTTCGCCAAATTTTTCGGTGATGGTTCCGTTTTCCACCGGCCAGGGGAGCCGACCTCGTTGATCCCTAAAATCTGCTTCGTACTCATTCAGTTCACTATCACTAACAGACATTTCACGTCTTACAACACTTTCCCCCGATGATTCCGCCCGGCGCAATCGCTCCTCCTCCCGGATCAGATTTTCCATTGTATCCTCTAAATTTCTCTTCTGCTGCTCCCGGCTCTGTTTCTGCTCTTCCAGGTTTGCAATATCCTGTTTGAGTGAATGAACCATCTGCTGTTGCCTCGCCTGTTGTTGTTCCAAATTTTCAGTCTCAGCCTCAATTTCCTGAAGGGCAATCTGGTTTCTTTCACTTGATGCTTCCAAATCCTGCCTCGATTGCTCAAGTTGCAGCCGGGTCTCTTCAATCTCGTTCAATTGCTCCTGCAAATAATCATTGAATCTGGCAAGGTAAAATGTTCGAACCATCAATTGATTGATAGATGCAGAGGTCAGAAGTAGCGCAAGCTCTGTGGTTCGTCCGTGCTTATACAGGTAGGTCAGGCTCTCTTTATACTCATTCAAAAGGGCAGTCAACCGTTGCCTGAGCTCAGCCTGGTTGTTTTGAATCAACGTAATCTCCTCCTGGATCTGGCGCTGTTCCCGGTTCATCTGCCGGAGGCGTTCTTGTTGGAGGGAGATCAGGCGATTCAGCTCTTCAAATTGCTGATAAACCTCATCATACTCTTCCGTTCTTTCATTTAGGCGCCGGGTATATGTTTCAATCTGCTCATCCAGCGTTTCAATCTGCGAACGGGTAGATTGCTGCCGTTCCAGGATTTCGGCCCGCATTCTCTCGTACGATGATTGGGCCTGAGACACACCCGCCATTGCAATCAATGCAATAAAGCATGTCATCAAAAAGGATTTGAGGTTCATCATACCTGTCACCTGTAAATGGGAATATCATCGGGAAGCTCGATTCCGAGCTCGGGTAATTCTTCGTTGATCTCTAAATTCTGAACCAATAACGTGGCTCGTGATTTACCGTCCCGGCTAAAAATCGTGATTTTTCGCGGTAGTTGAAACCCTTCGATAACGCCATACCCTTCATAAATAATCCGGCCGTACGGAACCGCCTGAATCCCCTCAGGCACATTCACCTCCAAAACTCTGCCGGTCTCTTTTGCCACCTGAACTCTTACCCGATTCACCAGAATTGCTACATACAGATCCTCCGTTTCAAACAATCCCTCCACATCTGATTCGGTAAATGTATAGTTAAAAAGATCCAGCATATTCACCGAGGCGATGGATCCGACGCTTGTCAGTTTACCCTGGTTCAATGGCACTTTTTCAGCAAATTTATCCACACGGTTGTAGACCAGGAGTGAATCTGAATCCACAAAAATTTGCCCGCCCTCAATGCCAACACTGGTCCGAACGGTGATCAGGCTTTCTTGCCGGTTTGATAAAAACTGAAGTGTTACCCGCTCACTGTTTCCAGGTTCGCTAACAATTGCTCGTCCGCTTCCGGAAATCGTTTGAAGCGATTCCCGATAGTTCGGAACAGATTCCAATAGTTGATTTACAGAGATAGATGCCTCGGTGAGATTCTCTTCGCTCTCGATTAATTCACTGGATGAGCTACAGGAGATCATGAAGAGAAGCAGTAACATAATTCCTGGGAGTGATATACGTTTAAAGAAGCTGTCCGTATAAGAATCAGCTTTTTTGATGTTGGCCAAAAAGGATGTGAAAGAAGATAATAAGCTTAGTTTGGTCATGCCGGACCCCGATCCGGTATCACCAAGCTTGATCAACGAATGGAGATTCTGAATCAAGTTCAGAATGACATCATTTTTGGCCAACATCTTCGCAATGACAAATGGAACATGAAGAGCTTTCATAGAGTACTTCAAACCGATCAAATCTGTTCGAGTTTTTCATTGAGGTGCGTACGTTCGGAATCTTCGTCCAATGCTTTTTGCCACCATTCTCTGGCCGCATCCATATCGCCTTGCGCTTCAAAAACATCTCCCATATGCTCAAATACTTCGGCACTTGCTTCACCGGTATCGATCGATTGTTGAATGTAGTTTCGGGCCTGTTCATAATTCTCCATCTTGAAATAGACCCATCCCAGCGTATCCAGGAAAGATGAGTTTTCGGGGTTGGATTCTACGGCTTCCGTTGCCATCTGCAATGCTTTTTCTAAATTCTCTTCTCTAACCGACAGGTAATAGGCGTAATTGTTCATCGCTGTGGTATTTGCCGGATCGAGCCGAAGGGCACGTTCATATGCATCCACGGTTTCATCCCATTTATCGAGCTCCTGTTTAACATCACCCAGAGTTCCGTAAATAGCGGATCGAAAATTTCGCCGCGATGGAGCCATCGTTGCATTTTCCAGCCAGGTTTCCGCCTGCTCATGCTGACCTTCAAACATGTACGAAGCTCCCGTAAAAAATTGCACAAACGCATTATCGGGGGCATTTTCATTCGCCTGATCCGAAAGTTCAATCACTTCCTCATATCGCCCCAAACTAAACAGCACCTGGATTCGCTGGGCCCATGCCTCCGCCTGGTCCGGATTGATCTCCGTAGCCCGTTCCAGGTTCACCAGTGCCCGTTCCATCTGGTTGTTTTGCAGGTAATAATCCGCAGCTACCAACTGGGCAGGAGCATAATCGGGTTCCTCTTCGCTCAATGCCTCAATCACTTTTCGGGTTTGCTCCTCAAGAATTTTCTGCTCCGGTTCGTTTTGATATTTCACCATCAAAAAGCGCACAAGTTCCATTTTTTGCCGCGGATTGATCATCGGGTTCTCCACCATCATCACAAATGTATTGCCCAGTTCCTCCCAGTTGTTATTTTCGACATAGATCTCTGCCAATAGAATCAGCGTATTTGTATCATTTGGATTTCGATCCCGCGCCTCCATTAACACATCTTTCGCCTCCTGCTCTTTATCCAGCTCAAGATAGAATTGGCTGATGGTATGAAGCGTACTCAGATTTCCCGGGTTCAATTCACGCATTTTCTGAAGCTCGGCCAGTGCATTCTCATTTTGGTTGAGCGCATTGTAATTCTGGAATTTACTCAGGTGAATTTCAAAAGCACTGCCTCTCAGGTCGAGGATTTTATCCAGCATCTCGTTGGATTTTTCAAGCTGACCAATCTCCTTATAATTTTCAGCCAGCCGATAGAGCACATCTATATCATTTGGATGATACTCGAGGATTTTATTCAGAGAATTGATCGCCTGCTCATTTCGTCCCGACTCAGTGTAAACCCGCGCCAGGTGCAGATGATACCATTTGTTTTCCGGTTCCAGTTCCGCTGCAATCTGTCCATAGTAGGCGGCATTTGTATAATCATCGATCTCCAGGTACACATCCGACAAAGCATAATTCACACCGGCGTGATCCGACAATTTCAGGTGAGCTGCCGTCAGTTTATCGAGTGCCAGTTCATAATCCTGGTTTTCAAAATCGTTGATGCCCTGGATGTAGTAGTCCAGGGCTTCGGCCATATTTTCATCGACAGAAGTCGTGTCTTGTGCTTCGATAGCCGCAGGAAGCAACAAAAAGATTGTGAGAAGAAATTGCAGGGATCGTTTTATCATCAATTGTATGAATTCGTTCTTCGCCGTTCTTAGAACGAGCGAATGGAAAAGTAATTATAATTTCAAGATTTCGAGATTATGAAAAGAGTAACTTTGTATCGGTCATCCTGAACTTGATTCAGGATCTCCTGTCGTATTAAAATATGGGGATTCTGAATCAAGTTCAGAATGACAAAATCTTTGTTCTTTTCAAAAACTTGAACTTCATTCTAAACCACCTGAATGTTCAATAAATGTACCATTCTTTGCAAAGGGATGTTAGGGAAGTTTTTGTTGGAAGGCTTGATATGCGATTGGAGATATTTGATCTCAGATATGCGAAGGTTTCAGTCATCGGATGAGTGGAACTATTTTAATTTTTGTTTTACGCCACCAACACTTATCCGATGACTTTGAAAATTTAGATCTGAGATCGCATACCGCATATCAGAGATCTCAAATTATTCTTCTACTACTCAATATACATTTGCCCCTCTAAGTCATAATCAATCGTGACATTTTGATATTGATATTGGCCATTGAGTTGAAAATCAGTACTCCTTGCATTTCCGGTTGCTGTAAATGTTCGTCCATTGTTTTCTATATCAATTTCAAACGACTCCGTGCCGGTTGATTGTCCAAGAATCACACAATCTTCTGAAACCGTGCAATCGGGATAGACCCGATTTTCCATCTCACCGGCATCGGCTCCGTGAAGTCCCACAAATCGAATCGTTTCCTGGTCATCCTGTACTTTTAGATGGATTGAAAACTCAACTCGCTCAGTTTCAACCTCCGGCACTTCTCCTTCAGGGATGGGCCAATCGGAATAGCTGGTTGTTCTTTTTTCGCCACCTACGAAGTAGAGGCCGGTGTGAGGATACTCCGGTTCCCCTAACCCGCCAAGTCCTTCAATTTTTCGACCAGACAAATCATATCCAACACTATCTCCCCTGTACTTAAACAAGCCATTGATCTGCAACTCGTCATTTTGTAGTGATCCTTCTCCCTCATATAAATAACCCGATCTAAAAAGGTCCAATGTTATCAACCCGTTATTGTATGATGCATAAACACAATACTCATAAAGTACCTCGCTCTCTCTACAGTTTTGTGGGAAAGCAGATTTGCGCCCGGAATTTGCACCATTGAGTCCAAAAAACTGGACCGAGTCGGGATTTTCTTCCAGGTATTTCACCGATACGACTGAGGCCACCCACGTTGTATCATAGCTGTATTCAAACTCTACCGTGCAAGGAAAGCAGTCGGGATCTCTGTCAATCTCCGTGCCGGTTAAATAGTAAACCTCAGACACATAATTTGTAGATGTTTTTTCGTTTTCTTCCTCTTCTTTCGGGTCGGTTGAATTATCAGAACAACCGAACGTGAAATTGGCGACTAAAAAGACTAAAATAGGCAGGATTGTTTTCATACTTGGTCCGTTTGATAAATTTGAATCTCTTGCTGAAATTTTTCACATCCTTTTCTTCTATAAGATAGATATTGACTGCTCAAATGAATTGCAAAGGAATAGGTTGTATTTGTTTGTAGTCTGATTATTTTACTACATCCTTAGACCGTTTTCATCACCGGTCCTTAATTTACTGAGAGGCGTAATGACTACCCTATTTAAAAAATTCGTTTTCATCTTTTTCCTTTTTGGATTCGGCCTCACTCCTCTCTTTGCTCAAAACCTACACCTCAACGAAATCCTCTCTTCCAACGAAACCACGTTGGCCGATGAAGACGCCGATTTCGAAGACTGGATCGAAATTTTCAACTCCGGCGATGAACCAATCAACCTTTCGGGCTTTGGCCTTTCGGATGATGGCGACGAACCGTTCAAATGGGCCTTCCCCGACACCACTATTCAGCCGGGAGATTTTATGCTGATCTGGGCATCTGATAAAGATCGATCCGTTCCGGGATCAGAACTTCATACAAACTACGGCGTGTCGGCCGGTGGCGAAGAGGTGTTCTTAACTCATTCCGACGGAACGCTCCTGGATCAATCCCCCGAAAGAGAATTGGAGGAGGATATCTCAATAGGCCGCCAACCCGACGGCACCGGCGAATGGTTTCGGTTTGATGAACCAACCCCGGGCGAGGCCAATACCACAGAAGCGATGAATGATCCTCTGGAAGAACCCGATCTTTCTAACGAACCGGGTTTTTACACATCTGCCTTTAATCTCGAAATTTCCCATTCCCGCGAGGATGTTACCTTCTATTACACGCTGGACGGATCAACCCCGACGGAAGAATCTGCGGTGTATGATGGCCCCATCTCCATCACAGACAGAAGCAGCGAGCCAAATTCATATTCAACCATTCCCACCAATTTTATGGGCGGCCGGTACGGATTTCAAGAACCGGATGTGCTGATTCCCAAAGGAACGGTTTTGCGGGTAAAAGCGGTGAAGGAGGGATTTCAACCATCTCAATCTACATATACCTTTTTTGTGTTCCCGGAAGGCAGTAGTAAACACCAACTCCCGGTGATCTCCATCACCACAGACAGCCTCAATTTTTTTGGAGAGGAGGAGGGAATCTACGTTCCCGGCGTGCATTACGACGGTCGGGATGATACCGGCAATTACTACCAACGCGGGGAAAACTGGGAGCGGGAATCCTCCTTTGAATTTTTTGATGAGAATGGAGAGTTGCAGGTTTCTCAACAGATTGGCGTGCGGATTCACGGGAGTTATACAAGGCGGTATGCCCAAAAGAGTCTTCGGCTTTATGCACGCGGCGATTATGGTGAGAGCAGCATCAACTACGAGATTTTTCCCAATCAAGATTATGATGAATATGAGCGGTTGATCCTCAGAAATTCAGGAAATGACCAGGGATATACCATGTTTCGGGATGCGGCGGCGCATGAAATCGTCCGGCATTTTAATATGGATACGCAGGCGTACCGGCCCACGGTTGTGTATATCAACGGGGAGTATTGGGGCATTCACAACATCCGTGAGCGGTTCGACGATAATTACCTGGAACGGGTTTATGGCGTGGATGGCGATAATATCGACTACCTGACCAACCGCTGGGAGATTGAATACGGCACCAACTGGCCTTATCAGGATATGGTGAATTTCATCGACTCCGAAGATCTCTCTGTTGAAGCCAATATGGATTCCGTAAAAACCCTGATGGACATAGACAATTACCTGGATTACTTTACCGCCGAAATCTATTTCATCAATACCGACTGGCCGCATGGTAATATCGACTTCTGGCGACTTGATATACCCTATAATGAAAATTCGCCGGCAGGTCACGACGGACGCTGGCGATGGATGTTTTATGACCTGGATGCCAGTTTCGGTTTCACGCGCGAACCGAATAACAACATGCTTTCATGGGTCACCCGCCCCGACGGATACCAGGGGGCCGAATGGCCCAACCTAATAATGCGAAACTTGTTGGAAAACGAATCCTTCAAGCACGATTTCATCAACCGGATGGCAGACCATCTGAATACCTCATTCCAAACAGATCGGGTGTTGGATATCATCGACCGGTTTCAGAACCAAATTGCACCGGAGATGCCTCAATTTATCCAGAGGTGGCACTATCCAACGCATATCGGTCAGTGGAATGGTTTTGTAAACGGAATGAGAAGATTCGCAGAAAAGCGGCCCGATTTTTTGTGGCAAAATATTCTTAATCATTTTGGGATTGAATCCACAGAAACCATTACTGTTAATCTGGAAAATTCAGATCAGGGAAAAATCCGCGTAAACTCTCTGTTGATTTCGCCCGAAACGCCCGGCATTGCAGCCGATGCCTATCCGTGGACAGGTACTTACTTTTCGGGGATTCCCGTTACCCTAAAAACAGATCCCGAAATCGGCAATCAACATTCGCACTGGGTTGTGGATGGAAAACAGGTGTATGAACAGGAACTGACCGTTCTACCGGATACAACTGATAACATCACCGCCGTTTTTGAAGATCTTTCCCTGGCTGATTTTGAGCCTCATGTGTTGGCAGACACCAGCTATCACTTTTCGGAATGGTACGCCGTTGCGCCGGCAAACACGTATCCCGAATCGATGGCTTTTGTCTATATGGATGAAACTGAACCGGGACTGAATGCATCCATAGCGGGTGTGACACAGGGCGTATATAATCTGGATTCCAGAACCCGGATTAACGGGCTGGGTGCAGATGGATTCGCCTTTATCAATACTGGAAATAGCGATGGAAATTACGGCTACCCGGGAACCCGGTTGGGCGGCGCTGTTCTCTTTTTGAATACGGAGGGGCAGGGTTCAGTACGAGTAAACTGGACAGCCGGAACCGTAGAACCCAACTCGACGAATTTATAATTTGCGCCTGCAATATCGAACAGATGCAGATGAACCTTTTCGGGATGTGTTGGATGAAGAGGGAAACCAGGTTGAGTATGTGCGAAACGAAGAAGCGGGGCATTTCGAATCCATCGGGCCGGTAACCCTTCCCGCCGATGCGGAAGATCAACCGAACGTCCAGCTTTTATGGAGATATTATTACTCCGGGGAACGCGTGGATGAAGAAAGTGGTCAGCGCTCCATGCTGAATATTTCAGAGATTCATGTTACATCCGAACCATTGTTGGGTGAAGATCCCGGTCCGCCGCAGCAAGTTCGATTGTTTCAAAATTATCCCAATCCGTTTTATCCATATACTACGATCCGGTATGACTTGCCGTCGGATCAACATGTAAAAATTGACCTCTATTCGATTGACGGCCGCCACATCGCCACGCTGGAAGACCGAGAAGCCGACTCCGGCCGCCATCATGTGGATGTAGATGTGAGTGGATTGGCAACCGGTATCTATTTATATCGGCTTTTAACAGATGATTTTTCAGAGATTAAAAAAATGAGTGTAGTGAAATAATGAATCCCCTTTGAAGGAGGAATGTGAAATGAGCGTTTAGCGACCTGGCAGAGTGCGAACGGCAGAGAGCTCCTGCAAGAGTCGCGGATTGCTATTTCAAAAGGCATTTTCTTTGTCCAACAACTCTGGCAGGAGCCGAAAAAGCACGGCACTCTGCCAGGTTGTATGATTCAGGCCGCTGAACAATTGCACAAATGTTCTTGAAAAAGCCAGAGGGGTGTACTCGCGACTCAACGGGTTATCCCCCTAATTTAGCTTTTAACTCGTACAGAAGCTCTTCTTCATATTCAACTTTTGACCAGAAGCAGAGCTTCAAATATTGCGATCCGAAGGAGGACCTTCGGATCGAGGAAAAAATGAGTGTAGTGAAGTAGTAAAATTCCCCCTTTGAAGGGGGTAGGATCAGACAAAAGTATTTTTGGCTGATCGAGGGGGATGACCGTGGCACGAACTGGACACCCCTCTGAGTTTTTCAAGAACTTTTTGAAAAACTCTGTCTCCCCTGGAAAGGGAGACTTTTTAAACTCCAGCCATTTTTTTATTCTGTAAATAAATAAACCGTTATGGAGCAGAACTTTTCAGAAGCAACGCTTTGAGCTGAAGTACCGCATCAGCGAGTCGAAGGCGCAGGAAATTCGCTTTTTTGTGGAGAACTACCTGGAATGCGATCCGCATGGAGCAGACAACCCAAACCGATCGTACCCGGTTCACAGCCTCTACCTCGATTCCCCGGGATTGAACACCTACCATCGTACGGTCAACGGAGACCGAAATCGGTATAAATTGAGATTGCGATATTACGACTCAGACGACTCTCCAATATTTTTCGAGATTAAACAGCGTCGTAATCGCGTGATTCACAAAAAACGGGCGCAGGTTCATCGGGATGTTATACAGGATCTGCTGGACGGACATGCCCCCACGAAAAATCATCTTGTAAAAAATTCTCCGACTGAACTGGATGCCCTTGAACATTTTTGCCTCCTGAAAGGTAAACTTCAGGCATCACCCAAAATGCACATCACATACATGCGGGAAGCCTATGAAGAAAGACGATCAAACGATGTGCGGGTCACGATTGACAGAGATGTGACAGGCAGCCGGGTTCATCATGGTGGGTTTGAAGCTCGACAGTCCGGAGGATTCTCAGTGTTTGGGAATACAGTCATCCTGGAATTAAAGTTTACAAACCGATTCCCCGATTGGCTGAATGAGTTGACACAGCGGTTTCACCTGAGGCGTGAATCGGCTTCAAAATATGTAGACAGTATTGAATTTATCCGCTTCAACAGAATTGAAAAAGGAATGAACACAACACCGGTTTATCATGAATGAATGGTTTCAATTTGGCGATACGGCACCCATCCCAACGGATCTGCCGACCTTACTTTTGGGACTGCTTCTTTCTTTTATGTGCGGCCAGATCCTGGCGTGGATTTATATGTACACGCATACCGGGCTTTCCTATTCAAGAAATTTTGTGAGCTCGCTGATTATCATTCCCATTACGGTTGCCCTTGTAATGATGGTTCTCGACAACAACCTGATCACCGCTTTCAGTCTTCTCGCCGTTTTTGCCATCGTCCGTTTCAGAAATATTTTACGTGATACGCTTGATACTGCCTACATTCTGTCTCTCATCGTAATTGGAATGGCGTGCGGCACTCAAAAATTCTCGACGGCACTTGTGGGCACTGCAGTCGCATCATCCGCACTTATCTTCATTTGGTTCACAAATTTTGGATCGCGTCAGCGGTACGACCTGATTTTAAATCTCCATTGGTCGCAGCCTCTGTCCCGTCTCGATTATCTCAGAAATTTTTTAAACCGACACTCCCTTAAAACACGTCTCGCTTCGCAACGATCTGATGAAGATCTGGATAAAACACACCTTTCATACCGTTTGCTTTTGCGTGATCCGGAAAAAGTGGACTTGCTGCTTTCTGAAATCAAACAGATTGAAGGAGTTTCTGATGTAAGCAGCATGCGGGCTGAAGACGAATCGGAGGTTTAAGAGATGGCTCAGCAGTTTGAACCGATACCAATTCCATGGAAACAACGCCTGCGGGAACTGCGTGTTCGTGTTTTACCCATTATTGTATTTTTGTGTGTTGGAGCGGCTGTTATCTATTTGTGGCGAGACACTACAAGTCACCCCACGCTTATTGGACAAGTAGTTGGAGAACGAGCTGCCATCTCAAGCCCGGTGGATGGAACCGTTATCAATTTTTACTATGAACCATTCGATAATGTACAAGAGGGACAATTGCTGGGCCAGGTTTTTCCGCGAGATAGCGTTTATCTGCAGGCTCAGTTGGACCTGATTCAGGCTGAAATTGAACGGATCAAACAGACAAGAGAACCTGTTTTAGCGGAACAGCGTGTTCGTTTAGACCTCGAGGACCTGAAAATCAGCCAGATGGAAACGCGAATTTCCCTGGCACAGGCAAGGCTTCAACAACAGCAGGCCAAATCTGAATTTGAACGATTTGAAGATCTTTGGAATCGCGACCTGATTTCTGAGCAGCGTTTTGATTCGGTACGAACAAAACTGGAACTTTTTAATGTGCAGGTCCGGGAATATCAAAATATGCTGGAGTATTACTCCGGCCGAATCCAGGAGATTGAAGAGTATACCTCGTATGGAGATCGACGCGATCGGAATCCCATTTTAGCGGCTATCAAAGTTCAGGAACAACAGATGGAGGCGATTCTGGCTGAGTTTGGCCCCACTCCGTTTTATGCCCCCATCAGTGGTGTGATCAGTTCGGTACAAAATGTTGGGGGAGAGTTTGTATCACGCGGAGATTCTCTTTTGGTAATTGAATCCCGCGAACCAACTCATATTGTTGGATATGTGAGACAACCCTTTGCACAAATCCCAGAAGTGGGTATGGATGTACAGGTTCGAACCCGAAAAGCTGATCGAACTTTTTTTGATTCAACTATTCTGGAAGTAGGTGGACACATCCGGCTCCTGCAAAGAAACCTACAGCGCCCCGGCGCCATCTTTGAAAGCGGATTGCCTGTAAAAATTGCTATGGCTGATTCTGCCAATGTTGAACTGATGCCCGGCGAGTTGGTTGATATTGTTTTAGCGCCGTAACATTCTCCCTTTCAGGGGAGACATGATTTCTCAAATGTTCTTGAGAAATCAAGAGGGGTGTTCGTCTGTGCCCCTCGCAGGACATCCCCCGAGCTCATTCGCTAAACGCTCATTTCACTTTCCCCCTTCAAAGGGGGATTTCAAATTCCTCCTTTCCCAACTGGCGCAAGTGTTCAGCGAAGCGTCACTTGTGCCCCTTGCCCTTGAAAAAAAGCATGGGCACAAGTGACATCCTTGATTTACAGATGGCAGAATAATTCTTCCGGCAAGACAAATCCTGCAATCTTCCAATGGTTGCTTTCAAATACCGGATTGAACACTTGCGCCAGTTTGGGACTTCAATACTTCAATATTGCAATGATGGGGAATAGAAGCGGAGCTTGTGGAACGAGTAAAATCAACATAGTCGTCAGACCGCTCAAAGCGGTCAGACGGCTGACTCAAAGCACATTTTCATCACGCAATTGCCCGCCGCAGCACATTCAACTTCTCAAACGCTTTTAACATCCGCGACCCGTACCAGCTAAACCACTCGCCGTTGACAAGAATAATGCTTGTCTTTCTTACAATACTCACTTACTTCTTTGATATGTGTTTCTTTGAACGGATAGGGTTCGCTGCTCAGCAAAACCACATCAGGTTTTTTATAGGATAATTCTTCAAGAGATATATTCGGGTAGCGTGTTTTATCTGCATAAACATTCTCCAGTTTCCAGTGATCCATCACGGAGTGGATATAGGTATCGCCGCCGACGGTCATCCAGGGATCGCGCCAGATCATGTAGGCGGCAGACATCGGTTTTTCATCGGGCACATTTTCCATCCGCTCCTGGATGTTGTGAATCATTTCTTTGGCTTTCTCTTCAACCCCGCACTTCCAGCCGATATCATGAATGGTAAATAACGCCTCATTGATATTGCCAACCTCTGTCACATGCAGATCAAAATCGCGCTTTAACTCCTCGACATCTTCCTGTCGGTTTTCCTCTTTGTTGGCGATAATCAGGTCCGGCTTAATTTCGCGAATTTTATCCAATCTCGGATTTTTCGTTCCGCCTACAATCGGAATCTGCCTCAATCTTTTCTTTCGGATGAATGCAAAATCGCGTCCTGCCCGAAACGTTTTCACCAAGACCTAAATCAAATAAAAGTTCGGTGAGTGACGGGACGAGGCTGACGATTGATTTTGGTGGCATATAAAGTACTTGGAATTTAATTTAAGTTTTTAAAGCTCCCCTCTCGAAAGGGCACAGATAGCAAAGCGTCCAGCGGAGCTATCAGGGGTGTGTTCACGTATGTGGTAGCACCAGCGAAACACACCCCGAGTTCATTCGCTAAGCGCTCATTTCACTTTCCCTTCTCAAGAGGGAGCTATTCACCTAAAATCTGATGGCGCAAGCGTCTCGCTTGTGCTTGTCCCGCTAATATAAAGTACGGGCCTGACGTTCGTTGTATATCTATAAATAAACGTGAACACACCCCTTGTTTGATATAATCGGCTTCGCCTTTATATCTTCACTTATCCCCTCTCAAGAGGGGAGGTTTTTACTCCTCAGGAATTCGGGTAGCCTGCCAGGCCAGAGCTTTCCACTGGCCATTACGTTTTTGAAAGGTGCCGGTGTTGTAGAATTCGAGTCGTTCTTCTCCGCTTGGATTTGGTGAAATCGCTACGAGTTTAAATGCAACCACAGCAATGTCATCAAACAACTGAATCTGAGTTTCTTCTGCATGATATTGCGGCATTTGCTGACTGCTATTTTCAGGATTCTCCGACAAACCATCCATAATATCTTTTTTAGTCACACGCTCGCCATTTGAACTGGTGTAGATCAGATCTTCTGCCCAAAACCGGTCGTGTATTTCAGCATTATTTTCGGAAGCTCCGGATAAAAACTCTTCGAGCAAATTTTCGAGAACCTCATTTTCATCCATTTCCTGTGCAAACAGTGCGGGCATCAAAAGGAGATGAAGCAGTAGAATTGAGCTCAATTTTTTCATAGACCGAACGTTTTTGTGTAAAATAATCATTGAATGAATATAAGAAGTATGGCTTAAGATATTTTCCGGGTTTTAACATCACATAATAATTGACTCCCGTTCTGCATCTTATTAAAATCGACATTGTTACACAATAAGGGTGACATCATGAACACTCAAACCTCTTATCGATCTATAAAGGTATCGCTGGTTTATTTTATTATAATGTTGATACCTGCGTTACTTTTTGGTCAAACCTATGAGCCAAGAAGTCTTCACAATGGCCCTTCATGGTCACCTAACGGTATGGTGATTGCCTACGCAGCATCATACTCCGGCAATTTTAATATCTACGCCATTGATATCTGGAGTATGGAACAGCAACAGATCACGGATCACCCCGCCAATGATATGTACCCCGAATGGGCTCCCAACGGAATGAATTTGGCTTACTATTCCGACCGTCCGCCGGAAACCCCGCCATTTCCGCCAGATTCGGTTGTGTATAATGTAAAGGGACTTTATGAAACCTATGCACGGGATGGCTATCGTCCATCCTGGGCACCAGACGGAAAAACAATCACAGCACATTTCAGGGATGAAGTAGGTGATTACGAAATTTATACAATGAATCGCCGGGGAAAAGATCGTGTTGCCGTCACCGATAATATGGCGACAGATGTCCATCCGCGTTTCTCTCCTGACGGCAGTAAAATTGTATTTATATCCGACAGAGATTATCGTCCTGAAATTTACGCGATGGATGCAGACGGATCGAATCAAACAAGATTAACGAACTCAGATTCGTATGATATCGATGCTGTTTGGTCGCCCGATGGTGAAAAAATTGCTTTTATCTCCAATCGGCTGGGTTCGTTTGATGTGTTCGTAATGAATGCCGATGGTTCTGAAATGAGAGTACTTACAGAATCTCCGGCAATCGACATTTCGCCGGTGTGGTCGCCGGAGGGAGATAAAATTCTTTTCACTTCAAATCGATCCGGATATTTTGATCTGTATATCTATCATATGGAGGATGGAACAACGGAGCAGCTCACCAATTCACCGTATCATGAATTTCATGGCTCGTGGTCTCCTAATGGCAGCCGAATCGCTTATTTGGCAACAGAAGAGGGCGAACCTCACATCTACCTGATGAATGCAGACGGACGCCGGAAACGGCAGTTGACGAGGTAGAATTAAATTCGTTCCTTCCAGTAATCAGGCTCACGGCGCAGATGCATAACAGCTATAATGAAAATTTTTTTGCCTGTGAATCGAAATGATAAAGAATTCCAAATAGATAGCGCTGGAGCAAGATTCGTCTGATTTTTTTAGATATTTATATCCAAGATTTAGGATTTGTTAAAACTCTCTGAATGGCTTCATACACCTCAATGGAAAAATCTAACCCGAGCTCCCTTTCTTGCTCCTCATAAAAATCAATGGCTTTTATAAGAGGACTTACCCCATTTTTATGATGTAAACATGTTACATGTAGTTTGTTCTTTTGTCTTGATACAAAAGAACGAAAAAAATCAAGGCTGTGAATACTTGGCGGCGGATCCGAGTTCACCGTGGAATCCTTTCAATGGTCCATCACGCTTTTAGCCCTTAAATTTCGCTTCTCACCGGTATGAAAGGATTCATCTCACGGTTCACTCGTTGTCCTTTTTCCCGCCAACTATTCAAGGCCCATTACACTCCCATGTTTACCATTTCCACTTTATAAAAATTATAAAACACTGATTATATTTGTCTTAGATATTTTAATATGAAAATATTGGGGTAACTTCTCCTTTTATAAATTCTTCTTCAGCTTCAGGGTGAAAACTGTAGTTCATTTAGAAAATCGTTTTTGAATCTTTTCGAAGACTTTCTCTCCGGGAATAGTATTTACTTTTCCTGCTTTAACCTCTTCAAGGCGTTTTTCAGCCGTTTTAACCCATTTTTTTTCGATTTCTGAATCAACAGGACTTAACGTCTTTAATACCGAATCGGCAAACCTTGCTCTTTCCTCAATAGGCAAGGATTCAATCTCTTCAA
Source organism: Balneolaceae bacterium (assembly GCA_034521495.1). Lineage (NCBI taxonomy): Bacteria > Pseudomonadati > Balneolota > Balneolia > Balneolales > Balneolaceae > Balneolaceae bacterium. Next base: position 472,129 of record JAXHMK010000004.1, on the reverse strand, counting down.
TCAGTTTTTTCGTTGAATTCTCACTCATTATGTTCTGATTATTGTAACACTTTTTGTACATACAAATAACGACTTTCCACGCGCATTATTCAAGTATTAAAAACCGCCAATTTAAAAACCGCAACGAGTCGCCAAGAATATGTTCTCCGAATCTCTGCTTCCTTAGTGCTTTACTTCACTTCATAATTCTTCACTAATTCCCATATCTTTATCTTTGTCCTTAGACTTTAGACCTTAAACCTTGAACCCTTTGCAAGAATGCCGAAAGAAGTAGCATCATACAAACTGGGAAATATCCGTGTGACCATCACAGAAACGGATGATCCCAAAAAATTAAATGTGGATTGCAACGACGGAAATTACCATTCCGAATTTAAAGTGAGCCGCTACGAGTTTAAAAATTATAAGAGCCACATGAATCAAAGGATTACGAAGGCTTATAAGAGTCAGTATGAGGAGGAATCCTGAATCCGCAAAGTTTCCTGAAGATATCTTTCTAATTTTTAGACATCTGCCTCCCTTTATAATTTAAACTTCGCGGATTTTCTAACTATAAAATCAGCATCGCATCCCCAAAGGAGTAAAACCGGTATTTCTCTTCAACAGCATGATTATAGATTCGTTTTACTTCCTCCAAACTTGCAAAGGCTGAAATCAACATCAGTAACGTACTTTTGGGCAGGTGAAAGTTGGTAATTAGGTGATCGACGGACTTAAATTCATAGCCGGGTGTGATGAAAATATCCGTATCCCCTGAACAGGCTTTAAACGATCCGCCCTCTTTTGGAGCAGATTCCAACACCCGAACACTTGTAGTGCCCACCGCCGTAATACTCCTGGATTTATTTAATGCATCGGCCTGGTTCTTTGTTATCTGAAACCACTCACTGTGCATAATGTGGTCTTCTATTTTATCAGCTTTAACCGGGGCAAACGTACCTAAACCCACATGCAGTGTAACTTCCTTTTTTTGTATCCCCTGCTTCTTTAGTTTTTTTATTAATTGAGGTGTGAAATGGAGGCCTGCTGTCGGGGCTGCTTTGCTTCCTTTGTCTTTGGCATATACGGTTTGATACCGGTCCGCCAGTGATTCATCCCGTTCGATATAGGGCGGAAACGGGGTATACTTATGTGATTCAAAGAGTGGGTCATCCAGTGGATGGGATAGCTCTATAATCCGCAATCCATCTTCGGTGATATCTCTTGTTTCCGCTGAAAGCTGATCGGTAAGTACTGCTTTCTTACCCGGCTTGAACTTTTTACCGGGCCGAACCATCGCCTCAACGGTTTTATCATTGATGGATTTGGTGACAAAAATCTCCATTTTGCCATCATCAAACAGTAATCGACACTTCTCCACCTTGCTATTATTGACTACAAGTGAAGTTTTTTCAGGCAGATAATCACCAATATTGTAGAAATAATCATCGGTGATTTTTTTAGATGATCGATCATACACAAGAAGTCGTGAATGATCGCGGGGAGTAGCCGGTTTTTGGGCAATCAGTTCCTCGGGGAGGTTGTAGTCGAAGTCATCGAGTGTTAGAGACAAGGGTAAATAGTATACTTAAATCTAATGTTGAAGCTTTTAAAATTCCCCCTTCGAAGGGGGAAAGTGAGTGAGCGTCCAGCGAACGAACTCGGGGGATGTCCTCTGCGATTACGCGAACACCCCTCTGAGTTTTTCAAGAACGATTGAAAAACTCTGTCTCCCCTCAATGGGAGAGTCTAAGTCATTCAACCAATACACCATACATTGCTTTTACCTGTTGAACAATTCCATCGGGGCCGATGCCGACTTCATCGTGAAGTTCTCGTTGCGTGCCGTGTTCAACAATTCGATCAGGTACGCCCATAATTTTTACCGGAACGGCAACACCCTGTTCCGCAACATACTCAGCTACAGCAGAGCCAAATCCACCGAGCTTCGTGCCATCTTCAATGGTTATTATTTTATCGTAATTGGCCAACACATGATCGATCAGTTCCGTGTCCAGTGGCTTGGCAAACCGCAAATCAAAATGGCCGGGAGTGATGCCCTCTTTTTCGAGTTCGGTTCTGGCATCTAAAACATAATTTCCAATCGGGCCAAAACTCAAAATCGCCACTTTTTCACCTTCAGCAATAATCCGGCCTTTTCCTAATTCAACATCACGGAACTCTTTTCGAATGTCCATTCCGGTTGAGCGGCCTCTGGGGTATCGTACTGCCCATGCAGCCTCATTATATTTTGAAGCTGTGAAAAGCATATCACGGAGTTCCTGCTCATTCATTGGAGAGGAAACAACCATATTCGGCAATGCCCTGAGGTAGGAAATATCATACAATCCATGATGGGTCGGACCATCGGCTCCAACAAGTCCGGCGCGATCAATACAGAATACTACCGGTAAGTTTTGAACAGCTACATCATGGACAACCTGATCATAACCACGCTGTAAAAATGTGGAGTAAAGAGCAGCAAACGGTTTCTTGCCCTGTGTAGCCAAGCCGGCAGCAAAGGTAACAGCATGCTGCTCGGCAATACCAACGTCGAAAGCGCGATCAGGGAACGTGTTCATCATCGGCCAGAGACTTGAACCACTTGGCATGGCCGGAGTGATAGCTACAATATCTTCGTTTTCTTCAGCCAATTCGACTAATGCCTGTCCAAAAACATCCTGGTATTTTGGGGGCTGATTTTTTGTTTTTTTGGGCGCGGCCAGCGGTTGACCGGTAATTTTATCGAATGGGCTGCTTTGGGCATGCCATTTTGTTTGTTCACGCTCAGCAGGGGCAAAACCCTTTCCTTTCACCGTTACAATATGCAGCAGTTTGGGACCGGATACAGTACGCAAATCTTCTAAGTGGCGACGAAGAGCATCCACGTTATGTCCATCAACCGGGCCATAATATTTAAAACCCAGCGCCTGGAAAAGAGCTCCGGGAGTAATTGCGGCTGTCATTGCCCGCTCCAGTTTAGAAGCCACCTTCCGCATTTTATCGCCGGCAGATTTAAAATGACCGAGCAGATCGTAAATTTCGTCCCGCATTTTATTGAATGTTTTGCTCGTGGTAATCTCAGCCAAATATTCTTTGAGGGCACCAACATTCGGATCAATGGACATATTATTGTCGTTCAATACTACCAGCATATCCGACTCCAGGGCACCGGCATTGTTCATCGCTTCAAATGCCATACCTCCTGTCATTGCACCATCACCAATTACAGATACCACTTTGTTTTTTCCTTTATTCAGATCGCGTGCAATAGCCATTCCAAGTCCAGCGGAAATGGATGTACTGGAGTGTCCAACACCAAAGGCATCGTATTCGCTTTCAGACCGTTTTGGAAAACCTGATAATCCCTGATACTGCCTGTTTGTATGAAACTGATCACGACGGCCGGTTAAAATCTTATGACCGTAGGCCTGGTGACCCACATCCCAGATAATTTTATCGTCAGGGGTATTATAGATATAATGAAGTGCTACAGTGAGTTCAATTACACCCAGACTGGCTCCAAAATGACCCCCATGCACAGAAACCATATCGATAATAAATTCGCGAAGTTCATCACAAACTTGCTGCAGCTGCTCCGGATTTAATTTTTTAAGATCAGACGGGGTATAGATCTCCTTTAAGAGCGTTCCCGGTTCTGGTGTATACGATTCTTCCATGGTGCAATTTATACTTGCTTATCAGTATTTGTAGATTGATCGATCTGCTCAATTCTGAGTGCGGCATTTTCAAGCGTCTCTGAACAAATTTTTGAAAGTTTTAGCCCTTCTTCATAGAGTTCAACAGATTTTTCAAGTGTAATATCTTCATCGTTAAGTTTTTCAACGATTGTCTCCAACTTCTCTAAAGCCTCTTCGAAACTGGGGCGTTCCTTATTTGCCATAATTAATTTCTATTGATAGTAAATACACTGAAAAGTAAGCCTCTTAACGAATAGCATCAAACCAAATGGTTATAGTGAAAATACGAATTAATGTTCATAGTAGATGATCTTTTTATACCAGGACCGTATCTATAAAAATGCCTTCCTCTCTGACTAATCTTTCCAGTTTATCCTTTTGAAAGAACTCCCATCCGATTCATAAATAATTGCACCATTCAAACTTGTGTAATTTTGTACTTTGCTGTTCTGATGCAATCTGCTAACCGCCTCAAGACCCGGATGCCGAAACCGGTTTTCAAATGCGAGAGATGCCACTGTTACCTCAGGTTGAATAAATTCCATAAAAGATTGAGAAGAACTTGTATTACTGGCATGATGACCCACTTTATAAAGGTCTGATTCTAAAAATTCACCATAATTTGAAGCCATCCGGTTCTCTTGCTTAACCTCGGCATCACCGCTGAAAAGTGCCGATGTATCTCCATAAACCAATTTAAAAGCCAACGAGTGATTGTTGATGTTTGATGACTCCGCCCCCGAATTCGGTCCAATCACAAATAATCGAATGGAAGGATCAATGTTCAATATCTCTCCGGCGATTGGATATTTTATGGGGATCTCTTTTTCTTCAGCCAGATTCATATAACTTTGATACAAATTTGAATCATAATCCGCGCGAGTTTGATAAATCGTATCCACAGGAATATTTTCGATGATTTCCGTAATCCCTCCAATATGATCAGCATGCGGATGCGATAGCAATATTCCATCTAATCGTTGAACTCCATTTTCCTCCAGGTATGGCAGAATCACATCTTCGCCACTATTTCCGCCGGGGGACCATCGTCCCGCATCCACCATCAGATGCTTTCTGTTCGGTGTTTGTATATGAATGGCATCTCCCTGGCCTACATCTAAAAATGTTATTTTCAGCTTCTTTGGCTGAGTCTCTTTGATAACATTTTCAACCAAAAACCCATTTACCGCCAGCAGCAGACAGATAACCATTTTCCACCGCAGCTTTGGGATACGAATGGTTGAGATTGCCAGAATGGCAAAGAACCAGATCAGAAAAACAGATAATGATATATCATCTACCCGAATATAACTTACACTGCTCCCGCCTGTAGCAGATGCTACTCCCTGAATCCACCCCAACAGGTATTCAACTGGAATTGCAAAGATTCCAATTACACCCGGTAGAAGTGAATAAAGAACCACAACCAGCAACCCGACCGGCACTACAATCGTTAAAAACGGAATAACCAATGCGTTCGAAATCGGACCAACGATAGAAAATTCACCAAAATACGTTGTAAGAATAGGAAACAGCCCAAGTTGAACTACAATGGATACAAGAATAATGGTAAATAAACCGCCCAACCATTTGAACCGATATTTCTGAGGGATAAGCCGCTGAGCTTCCGGCATCACCAAAAGAATAATGAATACAGCGCCAAATGAAAGCTGAAATCCCGCATCAAAAAGTTGAGAGGGGTCAATCAATAGTAAAATAATAGCAGCAACTGCCGTAATATTTATGGAGTTTCGTACTTTGTGAAACAGCCGGCCGTAGGTTAAAAGCCATGCCATTAAGGATGCCCGACTGACCGATGGACTAAATCCGGTAACGCCTGCATACAAAATCAGTAGTACTGTAAGCCCAATGAGTCCTAACCATTTGCCCTTTCTTGAACCCCACAGGAATGGAATTAATAACCAGAATGGAGCCACTATAAATCCTACATGTAATCCAGAAACGGCCATGATATGAGACAGGCCGGCTCTGTTAAACTCCTGTTTCTCATCGGGAGTCAGATCGTCTTTGTAGCCTAACAAAAGGGCTTTTGCAAGAGAAGCTTCTTCACGATTAAATAATTGATCGATATTTTTGAGCACCTTTTCCCGGGCAATTCCAAAATTTATACCACTGTTTTTGTCAACGGTAATTACAGTTTGAAGTTCACCATGGGCAGAAATTCCATTTGAATGAAGCCATGCGCCATAATCAAATTGATGGGGATTTTGCTGTTCCGGGAATTCATAAACTCTGATCTGTAGTTCAGCTTCATCTCCCACAGAAAGTTTTTGGCCCGATAATGAATCTGCATAGAGTCGTATTTTGTACTCTTCATCCCAGGTTAAACCTTCGGGCAGAGTAGTTCTTTGAACGTCAATCGTAAAGACATTTCGTCCGGTACTACTTCTCCCTGAAGTTGCAATCTCACCCTGTATTATTAATTCATCCCACTCATAGAACCCAATCGGTTCAGACTCTTTTATTTGATTAGAAAGCCGCTCGGATTGGAAAGTTATCAATGCCATCGATGCGGTAACAACCAACAACGAATAGAATACCGTGGCACCATAACTGGATGCAATGACAAGTTTCTTTCTCAATACAAACTCAAACAGAATCCAGCCAGAGGTAATTACTGCTAATAGTAAAAGCACAGATTTTATGGATAAAGACAGAATTGTGGTGATTGAAATACCAATCACCATCAGGAGCATAATTCGCACGGCCGGATGCGAAGCGAATGGAAAACGGTATGAGTCTCTGTCCCTCATACTTGTATGAACCGTAGAATCTGAAATCCTTACAGAATATTATTTGATTGGGACTGAGATAAGAGAAAATACCGAGACTTGGCTGTTTTGTTATATTTTTAATTGTTAAAAAATCACGCAGATATGCAGATGATCGAATGAGTGAATATAGTTAATTTCTATTTTACTCAACCGAAGACTTTCACGCATCTTCCAAATTAGCCAGGGATCAATTATTCCTCTTCCTTCAAACCCAACTTCTTACAAATACTCGCCAACGTATCTTTCTCTTCTTCGGTAAGCACGCTGAACTCTTCTTTGATTTTTTCGAGATGTTTAGGAAAAAAGTCCTCAATAAATTTTTCGCCTTGAGGGGTGAGATGAATCAAAACAGCTCTGCGGTCATCAGGATCTCTCTTTCGTTTTACATGACCACATTTTTCGAGATTGTCTATCACCATGGTGATGTTACCACCGCTCTTCAAAAGCTTTTCTCCAATTGACCGCTGATTCAACGGCCCGAGATGATGAAGGACCTCCAGGGTTCCAAATTGACTTAATGTAAGATCGGCCTCAGCAAGGTGCCTGTTTAACCGGTTATTCATCGACTCAGTTGCCCTCATCAGCTTGATGAACGCATTCAATGTTTTCTTTTCCGATTTCGTACCGGGATAATGTGTACCCATACTGTTTTAGATTAAGTCATTAGACAACAATAGAATATAGGATTTTTGTGGAAACTCAGTAGTATTGCTTTTCTAACCGCCAAACAACTTGGCAAAATTTCGTTTTCCAACTTTCAACTCATACTCCTTTCCATCCTCAAATGTAATTTCATGCCCGGGGTCTTTAATTTTTTCCTCATTCAAAGAAACTCCGCCCTGCTTCATCATTCGTTTCGTTTCACCATTGCTCGAAGTCATATTCGCATCCGAAATAATGTCCAGCAATCGGTGGGTTGATCCAGGCTCAAAATGAAATTCAGGAGCATCATCAGGAATATTTTTCTTGATTACAGTTTCCTCAAAATGCTTTCGAGCCCCTTCTGCAGCTTGCCTTCCGTGATACATTCGAGTAATAACAAAAGCCAAATCATGTTTTGTATTTCTGGGGTCTTCTTTAGCTTTCTTTTTGATTGATTCTAATTTTTCAATAGGAATATCTGTCACCAGTTCAAAGTAGGTATAGATCAATTCATCGGGAATAGAAAGGGCCTTTCCATATATATCATTGGCCGGTTCATCAATCCCAATGTAGTTATCGTACGATTTACTCATTTTCATCGACCCGTCTGTTCCTACAAGTAACGGCATCATCAAACAAACTTGTGGTTCTTGTCCGTCGGCTTTTTGAAGCTCGCGTCCTACCAATAAATTAAATTTTTGATCAGTACCTCCCAGCTCTACATCCGATTCGAGGTGGACAGAATCCTGTCCCTGTGCCAGCGGATATAAAAACTCGTGAAGAGAAATTGGCTCGTTGTTTTCAAACCGCTTGGAAAAATCATCTCGTTCAATCATTCGGGCAACAGTCAACTTTGAGGAGAGTTGAACCACATCCATAAAGCTCATATCGCCCAGCCATTCCACATTATTTACGAGCGTGGTTTTGCTTTCATCCAGGATTTTTTGGGCCTGGCTGATGTAGGTTTCCGCATTTTCCTTCACCTCTTCAAGAGAAAGTGCCGGTCGCGTTTTATTTTGGCCGGTGGGGTCGCCAATCATGGCTGTAAATCCTCCGATAATTAAAATCGCTTCGTGGCCCAAATCCTGGAACTGGCGCAATTTTCTCAAAATTACGGAGTGTCCCAGGTGCAGATCCGGACGAGTAGGGTCCACACCAAGTTTTATTTTGAGAGGGGTATTGGTTTTAATTGATTTTTTTAGTTTTTCAACTAATTCCTGTTCGGGGACTATTTCCACCGTTCCCCTTTTTATAACGGCTAATTGTTCTTCGACGGGTTTAAAGCTCATGTATTTAGTGTATCTAACTTTTCAAAAATTGGCAATTCTCTAAGTGTATTGTTTTCCTGTATTGATCGTTCAATTGTATTAATAAAATTTTCCGTACCCGGTACCATGGCAGCAACAATATCAAAAGCAGCGGGTGCTACATAAATAACCACAGGGTATGAAACAGAATTTGAAGTAGTTTCTTCCGACGGAACTCCCATCCCTGCCAGCAGCAGCAGTGTTGCACTGATAATCACAGCTATTTTCAGTCCGGCAAAAATCATTCCTGCAAGTTTGTTCAAAAATCCTAATTGTACCACATCAATAAATCTTTCAAGCGCAAAACCCACAATTTGGACAGCAGCAACAATAATAATAAATAAGATGATTCCTGTAACAATCGTGGATCGGTCCCTGTTTTCAACATGAGGAGCTAAAATTCCAGATATGGTACCCATATATTCAAACGAGATGTAAACGGCAAGTACAATCCCCACAATTCCAAAAACTTCCTTGATAAATCCTCTGTCAAACCCTTTATATGCAAAATATGCAATTGGCAGTATGATGATGATATCAAGAAAGTTCATGGTTCTGTCATTTTGAGAGTTCCTGTTTTACAATCTTACTGATAGTTGCTCCTTCTGCTTTGCCTTTTAACCGGCCCATAAGTGCACCCATTACTTTACCCATATCGCTCATATCGGTTGCACCCATTTTGTCGATCTGTTCTTTTACTTCCTCACGAATTTCATCTTCATCCATCATTTCAGGCAGATATTTGTCGATGATATCCAACTCAAACTTTTCTTTCTCGACAAGGTCATCACGGCCGCCTTCCTCAAACTGTTCAATGGATTCTTTTCGCTGCTTGGCAGCTTTCATCAGAACTTCCACTACTTGTTCGTCGCTAAGTGAAGCTTCGCCTCCTTTTCGTTCACTGATCTCTTTTTCCAGCAACTTTGCCTTCAGTGATCGCAGCACATTCAATTTATCTGCCTCTTTAGCTTTCATGGCAGTTTTCAGATCATCTAAAATTCTCTTTTTTAAACTCATGATAGATTATGGTAAAGTTTTTCCTGTAATGTAATGAGAGTTTATTAACAAAAACAGAACCCAAAGTTCGTCATTCTGAACTTGATTCAGAATCCCCTATCCTCATAACAATTGGAGATCCTGAATCAAGTTCAGGATGACTGTAATTAGATTCAGTTCCATTAGTATGTATGATAGAAAACAGATTGCAAAAAAAAAGGTTTCACCCTTTAGGATGAAACCTTTTCAAATTCTTATCTGAGATCTCAGGACTTATTTTTCTGAATATAATCAGAAACATTTTCCTGGTCTATAATAGTCTCTTTAAACGCGTATTTGCCACGTTCGTTTTTCGTTGAAATAATTACTTTTGCCATTTTACGGTGTGTTTGTTTCAACGATTTTGCTTCTTCGCCAAATATCTGTCGTTTAGCCATGGGTGTACCTTGTTTTACTTAATTTCTTTGTGAACGGTGTGCTTTCTCAAAACCGGGTTATACTTCTTCAGTTCAAGTCTCTCTGTTGTATTTCTTCGATTCTTCATCGTTACATATCGAGAGCTGCCGGGTTTTTCCGTGCATTCAAGTATTACCTGTATACGATTACCTTTTGCCATAACTTATACCTCTTTTAATAATGTTCCTTTCTTCCTGGCTTCTTTCAGAACCGCTGAAATTCCCTTCTTGTTGATGGTTCTTAACGTCTTGGCTGACACTTTCAGCGTAACCCATCGATCTTCTTCAGGAATATAAAATCGTCTTTTCTGGAGATTCTGTTCAAACTTGTGCTTGGTCTTATTGTTCGATTTAGACGATCGATATCCATTCAGCGCTGATTTACCAGTAATATCGTCTTTGCGTGCCATATAAATTGTTGTTATCTGAATTTTTGATAGACTTTAAAAATAAAGTTAAATGGATTTAATTTCAATTAATATTTCTATCTAAAATCAATTCTCAGTATCACGCCGAAAACAATCATTAAAAGCATGATAAATGCCCCCTACTGGTGTAAACTATGCTTGATATTTTCCACTAAAAAATTTGGAGAATGATCAGTCTCTAAACATGTCCCATTCAAACAATTGACATTGCTTCTTGAACTCAATTGGTAGCGGGTTCTCAAAAAACCGATATATCACATTAACATGTGATGGAAACTTTACCACTGATCTGTTAATCTTTTGCATATTTACATTTCATACTTACACTTGACATCAGAGATTTTTTGAATGCGCCCTCATTCAAATAGCTACTTGCAGCGCTTTTTTTAACCCGAGTTCTCAAATAATGATTAATTGAATTAACACAGTTGCATTCATCTTTATATATCAAAGAATAAGATCCGGGACGGGCTAAATATTATTCATCAAATAGATTCACTCCATAATTAACTCACTTAACACGTTGCATTTTGATGGGGATTATAATCGCACATCGTGTTTTCAAACAGGAAAGTACCAGACTCAATAAAACACTTCATTTTTTTTCAATTATTAGGTATAATGTGTTTGAATTAAATAAGACTTAAACCGCCTCTCACACAGCTTAGAAATTACCCCTCACCGACTATCATAATTTTTTGAAGAAATACCATTCTTTTTTTGAATTTGCGCTTATAAACGGTAATTTTATGCGTTACAGAGGCTATCTACAATAACACTCAACCCCCGTTTAATGGCAAGAAAAAAAGGATCCGATTATAAAGCAGAGAATATTCAGGTATTAGAAGGACTTGAGGCTGTTCGGAAAAGACCCTCTATGTATATTGGAGATACCGCTCAGCGTGGTCTCCACCACTTAATCAATGAGGTTGTTGACAACTCTATCGATGAAGCTCTCGCCGGCTATTGCGATTATATTAAAGTAACCATCCATGATGATGGCTCCATTACAATTATGGACAATGGACGTGGTATTCCGGTAGATACTCATCCAAAACTAAATCTACCCGCTGTTGAAGTTGTTTTGACCAAACTGCACGCCGGCGGAAAATTTGATAAGCAATCATACAAAGTATCCGGTGGTTTGCACGGTGTTGGTGTCAGTTGTGTGAATGCGCTTTCTGCCCATTTTTATGCAGAAATTCACAGGGATGGAGAGATCTATGTAATGGAATTTGAAAAGGGCGGCACAAAGGTGCCTCTCAAGAAGACCGGCAAAACTAAAGACACCGGAACTGTTATCAAATTTAAGCCCGATCCGGAGATTTTTACTCAAACAACTGAGTTTAAATTTGATATTATTGCAGACCGAATGCGGGAGCTTGCTTTCCTGAATCCGCAAATTTCTATTGATATTATTGATGAACGAGCTGAAGAGGAAGATGAAGGAAAAGTTAGCTTTCACTATTCCGGCGGTGTAAAAGATTTTGTGAAATATCTTGATGAATCACGTGAGCCTCTAATGGATGAGCCGATGTATATTGAAGGCGAGGAGGATAATGTGCCCGTTGAGGTGGCAATCCAGTACAATGACAGTTACACCGAAAATGTCCACTCTTACGTTAACAATATTAATACGCGCGAAGGCGGAACGCATATCTCAGGTTTTCGGCGTGCATTAACCCGGTGCTTTAAAAATTATGCGGATAAAAACAACATCATTAAATCGAACAGCAAAATTAAGGTATCGGGCGAAGATTTTCGCGAAGGGATGACATGCGTTCTCAGTGTTAAAGTTGCTGAACCGCAGTTTGAAGGCCAAACCAAAACCAAGCTTGGTAACTCGGAAGTTCAAAGCGCTGTTGAGATTATTCTCTATGAAAAATTGAGTGAGTATCTCGAGCAGAATCCAAAAACCGCCAAAAAAATCCTGGAGAAAGTAATTGTTGCAGCCGAAGCTCGCGAAGCTGCACGAAAAGCGCGCCAGTTGATCCAGCGTAAAAGTGTAATGAGCGGCGGCGGACTCCCCGGAAAACTGGCGGATTGTTCAATTAAAGATCCGGCTCACAGTGAAGTATATCTCGTTGAGGGTGACTCTGCCGGCGGATCTGCAAAAATGGGGCGAAACAGAAGTTTTCAAGCCATTCTACCTTTGCGTGGTAAAATTTTAAATGTAGAAAAAGCCAAGATTAATAAGATCCTTGAAAACAAAGAGATACAGGCGATGATTACCGCACTCGGAACGGGTGTTGGCCACGAAGAGGAGTTTGAATTAGAGAAGCTTCGTTACCACAAAATTATCATTATGACAGATGCTGATGTGGACGGGTCTCACATCCGGACATTGCTTCTGACCTTTTTCTATCGGTATATGCATCCACTGATTGAGCACGGTCATGTTTACATTGCCACTCCCCCTCTGTACAGAATCACAAAAAGCCGCGGCGAAATTGAATATGCCTGGGATGAGGAGACAAGAAATAAGCTCGTTAAAGAACTCAAAAAATCACGAACTAAGTTTGATGTTTCACGCTATAAGGGTCTTGGAGAAATGAACCCCGAACAACTCTGGGAAACCACAATGGATCCCGAAACAAGAACTTTACAGAAGGTAACTGTGGAAAACGCTGCTGCTGCAGATAAGATGTTCTCTACCTTAATGGGAGGAGATGTTGAACCACGAAGAGAGTTCATCGAACAAAACTCCAAATATGCTACTCTCGACATTTAATGAGTGAAAACTAAAAAGGCAAAAGTGAAAAGTGTTTTTATAAGATAGCGCAAGCGTCCCGCTGGTGCTTCAAATCATGCCTGACACAAACAATATACATCCGTACCACTTTTGAATGATATATTTAAAACAATAAGAATTTCAAGACACACGACTCAAGACTAAATATCTACATACATGGCAAGTGAAAAGATTATTCCAATAACAATTGAAGATGAAATGAAATCGTCGTACATCGATTACTCGATGTCGGTGATTGTATCCAGGGCTCTGCCGGACGTGCGAGACGGTTTGAAACCGGTACACCGGCGCGTTCTCTATGGAATGAGCGATTTGGGTATGCTTCACAACCGAAATTATAAAAAGAGTGCCCGTATTGTTGGTGAGGTTTTGGGTAAGTATCACCCACATGGCGATTCGGCGGTATATGATTCGATTGTTCGCATGGTTCAGGATTTTTCACTTCGCTACCCGCTTGTAGATGGTCAGGGGAACTTCGGTTCTATTGATGGTGATTCCGCCGCGGCCATGAGGTACACAGAAGTAAGGATGCAGAGAATTGCAGAAGAGCTTCTCACCGATATCAATAAAGACACGGTTGATTTCCAGGACAACTTTGATGATACACTTACCGAGCCGACTGTTCTGCCCTCAATGCTACCCAACTTATTACTGAACGGAGCATCCGGTATTGCCGTGGGAATGGCTACCAATATGGCACCCCACAATCTAAATGAGGTTATTGATGGAACGGTTGCTGTTTTGGATGATCCTGAGATAGAGACAAAGGAGTTGATGCAACATATTACCGCACCTGATTTTCCAACCGGCGGTATTATTTACGGATATGAAGGCGTGAAAGAAGCCTATAACACCGGCCGTGGAAAAATAACGATGCGCGCCCGTGCTAATGTGGAAGAGTTACGTGGCAATCGAGAACAGATTGTTGTTACCGAAATTCCATACCAGGTCAACAAATCAACTCTTATTGAAAAAATTGCCCGTTTAGTACACGACGAAAAAATCTCGGAAATATCAGAAATTCGGGATGAGTCAGACCGTGAAGGACTTCGAATGGTTATTGTTCTCAAACGAAATGCAAATGCGGGTATCGTATTAAATCAGCTTTACAAGTACACACAGATGCAACAAACATTTGGTGTGATTAATCTTGCACTGGTTAAAGGTCGCCCTAAAGTAATGCCGCTCAAAGAGTTAATTGAACGGTTTATTGATCATAGGGTTGAAGTCATCATCCGCCGAACTATTTATGATCTCGATCAGGCGGAAGCCAGAGCTCATATTTTAGAAGGCCTGAAGATTGCGCTCGACAATCTTGATGAAGTTATCAAAACTATACGTGCTTCCAACAATCCACAGGAAGCAAACAAAGAGCTTCGCAGAAAATTTGCTCTCACCGATATCCAGGCAAAAGCGATCCTGGATATGAGACTTCAAAAATTGACAGGCCTCGAACGTGAGAAAGTAGATCAGGAATACAGAGATATTGTTGATAAAATTACAGAATTCAGATCTATTCTCTCCAATCGTGACAAACAAAAAGGGATTATTAAAGACGAACTGTTACAACTGCAAAACCGGTACGGAGACGAACGCCGGACTGAAGTCATCTACTCAGCCGATGATTTCAGTGTAGAAGATATGATTGCCGACGAAGACGTTGTTGTAACAATCTCCAATAAGGGATTTATCAAACGAATGGCGGTCAGTGGATATCGGCGACAGCGTCGAGGCGGTAAAGGTATGAAGGGAACCACAACCAAAGATGATGAATATGTAGAACATCTCTTTGTGGCAACCAATCATAACTATATTCTGTTCTTTACAGAGAAAGGAAATTGTTACTGGCTGAAAGTGTACGAAATTCCTGAAGGCTCGCGCTTATCCAGAGGCCGTGCCATAGTAAATCTTATTGATATTGAGAAAGATGATACCATAAAAACTTTCGTACCTGTCAAAACTCTTGATGATGAAGATTACATCAACAACCACTCAATCATCATGGCAACAAAAGAGGGGCAGGTGAAGAAATCATCTCTTGAAGCCTATAGCCGACCGCGAAGAGATGGAATAATTGCTATAAATATTCGGGAAGGTGATAGTCTTTTAGAAGCTGCACTCACAGATGGAGACAGCAATATTATTCTTGCTAATAAGAAAGGACGTGCTATTCGTTTCCATGAAGAGGAAGCTCGCGAAATGGGACGAAACACTTCCGGTGTTCGCGGGATGACCCTCGGCAAAGATAATGAGCTTGTGGATATGGTGGTCATTAAAAATACACATGAGGCAACGGTTCTGGCCATTTCAGAAAATGGATACGGAAAGCGTTCCCTTGTTGATGATTATCGCGAGCAAAGCCGTGGAGGTAAAGGGGTCATCACCTTAAAAGTGACTCCAAAAACCGGGAACCTGATTGCTCTCAAAGAGGTCTCTGATAATGACGACCTGATGGTAATCACCGAACGTGGTAAAGTGATTCGGATGCAGTGTAAAGGAATCCGTACAATGGGTCGAAATACACAGGGTGTTCGAATCATGAGGCTGGATGACGACGGTAAGATTGCAGCGATCACCAGAGTTGTTAATGAAGAGGATGATGAAACCGATTCCGGTAGATACTCATCCAAAACTAAATCTACCCGCTGTTGAAGTTGTTTTGACCAAACTGCACGCCGGCGGAAAATTTGATAAGCAATCATACAAAGTATCCGGTGGTTTGCACGGTGTTGGTGTCAGTTGTGTGAATGCGCTTTCTGCCCATTTTTATGCAGAAATTCACAGGGATGGAGAGATCTATGTAATGGAATTTGAAAAGGGCGGCACAAAGGTGCCTCTCAAGAAGACCGGCAAAACTAAAGACACCGGAACTGTTATCAAATTTAAGCCCGATCCGGAGATTTTTACTCAAACAACTGAGTTTAAATTTGATATTATTGCAGACCGAATGCGGGAGCTTGCTTTCCTGAATCCGCAAATTTCTATTGATATTATTGATGAACGAGCTGAAGAGGAAGATGAAGGAAAAGTTAGCTTTCACTATTCCGGCGGTGTAAAAGATTTTGTGAAATATCTTGATGAATCACGTGAGCCTCTAATGGATGAGCCGATGTATATTGAAGGCGAGGAGGATAATGTGCCCGTTGAGGTGGCAATCCAGTACAATGACAGTTACACCGAAAATGTCCACTCTTACGTTAACAATATTAATACGCGCGAAGGCGGAACGCATATCTCAGGTTTTCGGCGTGCATTAACCCGGTGCTTTAAGAATTATGCAGATAAAAACAACATTATTAAATCGAACAGCAAAATTAAGGTATCGGGCGAAGATTTTCGCGAAGGGATGACATGCGTTCTCAGTGTTAAAGTTGCTGAACCGCAGTTTGAAGGCCAAACCAAAACCAAGCTTGGTAACTCGGAAGTTCAAAGCGCTGTTGAGATTATTCTCTATGAAAAATTGAGTGAGTATCTCGAGCAGAATCCAAAAACCGCCAAAAAAATCCTGGAGAAAGTAATTGTTGCAGCCGAAGCTCGCGAAGCTGCACGAAAAGCGCGCCAGTTGATCCAGCGTAAAAGTGTAATGAGCGGCGGCGGACTCCCCGGAAAACTGGCGGATTGTTCAATTAAAGATCCGGCTCACAGTGAAGTATATCTCGTTGAGGGTGACTCTGCCGGCGGATCTGCAAAAATGGGGCGAAACAGAAGTTTTCAGGCCATTCTACCTTTGCGTGGTAAAATTTTAAATGTAGAAAAAGCCAAGATTAATAAGATCCTTGAAAACAAGGAGATACAGGCGATGATTACCGCACTCGGAACGGGTGTTGGCCACGAAGAGGAGTTTGAATTAGAGAAGCTTCGTTACCATAAAATTATCATTATGACAGATGCTGATGTGGACGGGTCTCACATCCGGACATTGCTTTTGACCTTTTTCTATCGGTATATGCATCCACTGATTGAGCACGGTCATGTTTACATTGCCACTCCCCCTCTGTACAGAATCACAAAAAGCCGCGGCGAAATTGAATATGCCTGGGATGAGGAGACAAGAAATAAGCTCGTTAAAGAACTCAAAAAATCACGAACTAAGTTTGATGTTTCACGCTATAAGGGTCTTGGAGAAATGAACCCCGAACAACTCTGGGAAACCACAATGGATCCCGAAACAAGAACTTTACAGAAGGTAACTGTGGAAAACGCTGCTGCTGCAGATAAGATGTTCTCTACCTTAATGGGAGGAGATGTTGAACCACGAAGAGAGTTCATCGAACAAAACTCCAAATATGCTACTCTCGACATTTAATGAGTGAAAACTAAAAAGGCAAAAGTGAAAAGTGTTTTTATAAGATAGCGCAAGCGTCCCGCTGGTGCTTCAAATCATGCCTGACACAAACAATATACATCCGTACCACTTTTGAATGATATATTTAAAACAATAAGAATTTCAAGACACACGACTCAAGACTAAATATCTACATACATGGCAAGTGAAAAGATTATTCCAATAACAATTGAAGATGAAATGAAATCGTCGTACATCGATTACTCGATGTCGGTGATTGTATCCAGGGCTCTGCCGGACGTGCGAGACGGTTTGAAACCGGTACACCGGCGCGTTCTCTATGGAATGAGCGATTTGGGTATGCTTCACAACCGAAATTATAAAAAGAGTGCCCGTATTGTTGGTGAGGTTTTGGGTAAGTATCACCCCCATGGCGATTCGGCGGTATATGATTCGATTGTTCGCATGGTTCAGGATTTTTCACTTCGCTACCCGCTTGTAGATGGTCAGGGGAACTTCGGTTCTATTGATGGTGATTCCGCCGCGGCCATGAGGTACACAGAAGTAAGGATGCAGAGAATTGCAGAAGAGCTTCTCACCGATATCAATAAAGACACGGTTGATTTCCAGGACAACTTTGATGATACACTTACCGAGCCGACTGTTCTGCCCTCAATGCTACCCAACTTATTACTGAACGGAGCTTCCGGTATTGCCGTGGGAATGGCCACCAATATGGCACCTCACAATCTAAATGAGGTTATTGATGGAACGGTTGCTGTTTTGGATGATCCTGAGATAGAGACAAAGGAGTTGATGCAACATATTACCGCACCTGATTTTCCAACCGGCGGTATTATTTACGGATATGAAGGCGTGAAAGAAGCCTATAACACCGGCCGTGGAAAAATAACAATGCGCGCCCGTGCTAATGTAGAAGAGTTACGTGGCAATCGAGAACAGATTGTTGTTACCGAAATTCCATACCAGGTCAACAAATCAACTCTTATTGAAAAAATTGCCCGTTTAGTACACGACGAAAAGATCTCGGAAATATCAGAAATTCGGGATGAGTCAGACCGTGAAGGACTTCGAATGGTTATTGTTCTCAAACGAAATGCAAATGCGGGTATCGTATTAAATCAGCTTTACAAGTACACACAGATGCAACAAACATTTGGTGTGATTAATCTTGCACTGGTTAAAGGTCGCCCTAAAGTAATGCCGCTCAAAGAGTTAATTGAACGGTTTATTGATCATAGGGTTGAAGTCATCATCCGCCGAACTATTTATGATCTCGATCAGGCGGAAGCCAGAGCTCATATTTTAGAAGGCCTGAAGATTGCGCTCGACAATCTTGATGAAGTTATCAAAACTATACGTGCTTCCAACAATCCACAGGAAGCAAACAAAGAGCTTCGCAGAAAATTTGCTCTCACCGATATCCAGGCAAAAGCGATCCTGGATATGAGACTTCAAAAATTGACAGGCCTCGAACGTGAGAAAGTAGATCAGGAATACAGAGATATTGTTGATAAAATTACAGAATTCAGATCTATTCTCTCCAATCGTGACAAACAAAAAGGGATTATTAAAGACGAACTGTTACAACTGCAAAACCGGTACGGAGACGAACGCCGGACTGAAGTCATCTACTCAGCCGACGATTTCAGTGTAGAAGATATGATTGCCGACGAAGACGTTGTTGTAACAATCTCCAATAAGGGATTTATCAAACGAATGGCGGTCAGTGGATATCGGCGACAGCGTCGAGGCGGTAAAGGTATGAAGGGAACCACAACCAAAGATGATGAATATGTAGAACATCTCTTTGTGGCAACCAATCATAACTATATTCTGTTCTTTACAGAGAAAGGAAATTGTTACTGGCTGAAAGTGTACGAAATTCCTGAAGGCTCGCGCTTATCCAGAGGCCGTGCCATAGTAAATCTTATTGATATTGAGAAAGATGATACCATAAAAACTTTCGTACCTGTCAAAACTCTTGATGATGAAGATTACATCAACAACCACTCAATCATCATGGCAACAAAAGAGGGGCAGGTGAAGAAATCATCTCTTGAAGCCTATAGCCGACCGCGAAGAGATGGAATAATTGCTATAAATATTCGGGAAGGTGATAGTCTTTTAGAAGCTGCACTCACAGATGGAGACAGCAATATTATTCTTGCTAATAAGAAAGGACGTGCTATTCGTTTCCATGAAGAGGAAGCTCGCGAAATGGGACGAAACACTTCCGGTGTTCGCGGGATGACCCTCGGCAAAGATAATGAGCTTGTGGATATGGTGGTCATTAAAAATACACATGAGGCAACGGTTCTGGCCATTTCAGAAAATGGATACGGAAAGCGGTCACTGGTTGATGATTATCGTGAGCAAAGCCGTGGAGGTAAAGGGGTCATCACCTTAAAAGTGACTCCAAAAACCGGGAACCTGATTGCACTCAAAGAGGTCTCTGATAATGACGACCTGATGGTAATCACCGAACGTGGTAAAGTGATTCGGATGCAGTGTAAAGGAATCCGTACAATGGGTCGAAATACACAGGGTGTTCGAATCATGAGACTGGATGACGACGGTAAGATTGCAGCGATCACCAGAGTTGTTAATGAAGAGGATGATGAAACCGATCCACCCGTCGTAAGCTGATTTATTACTCGCATATAAACTTAAAAAGGCTCTCATTTTTTGAGAGCCTTTTTTTTATACTCACGTTATTTTACTCCTGCAGCCACTACAAATTCTCCGGGAATATTGTAGCCTTTGTCACTCTTATATACAGCAATAGAGTCAAGATATTCCTGATGAGCTTCCTCACGGGTTTTTTTATCGAATTTTTTATAAGCAAGAGCCACAGGTCCGCCCGCAAAAGCCGCCGAGAGTGCTAATTCATCTGAAGGATAGTACAAATCTGCAGAAAACCGTTCTGTCTTAATCTCTTTAAAACCAGCTTCTGACATTGAAATCTCAATTGTATTTCCGGTTCCTTGTTGAAAGAATAACGGACAAACATCCGATTCCACTCGTTTGTCAACGATTGGAAAAATTTCGGCCCAACCACAGTTTTTTCGCTCTCCCCAAATGGCAATCAGGGCCTGTCCGTGAGGTTTTAAAACCCTGTGCATCTCTTTTAAAGATTGAACCGGGTCGGGTATGTACATCAATCCGAGCGCATTGATCGCAACATCGAACCGGTTGTCTTCTAAATCCAGCTTTTCCGCATCCATTCTTTTATAGGTTACGTTCTCTATTCCTCTCTCTTCCGAAGTTTTTTGGGCCAGGTTTATCATTTCCTCCGAAAGATCCGTGGCTACAATCTCGCCTGAGGGCCCCACAGCCTCTGCAATTCGAAATGTGACCAAGCCTGTGCCACAGGCTGTTTCCAGAGCCGTTTCACCGGGTTTCAGATCAGCCATCTCCAGTAGTTTGTTCTGTGCAGGTTTTAACTGGGTTTTCCAGGAATCCTCATAAACTGCAGAAGCCTTATCCCAACCATATCGCTGAACACGTCGTTGAAGTGCTGGTTTCATTGGTGTTCCTCCTTACTCTTTTGTTCGGTTTTACGAATTTCCAAATTTCTTTCAACGGGAACAGCCCTTCGAAAATCATCCAAAACAGGACTAAACCGGTCGGCTTCTTCAACAACCTTATGGATATCTTCTTCCGAAGCCGGGCTTTCAATTTTAATATTATATCGAATCTGCAAACTTCCGGGCGATGAGTTGTTAATCCCGAATCTGCCCTGTAAATCCTTATCGGCTTCAATTTCTACTTCAATATGGTTGATTGGCACACCCATAACCGCCGCTTGCTGCACATATCCGATTGCAAGACAACCGCCCAGCGCTCCTCGCTGAAGCAAACCCGGACCGGGGCCTGCATTATTGCCTCCCTCTGATTGCCCAATATCAACCTTGAAAGTCCAGTCTTTGTGTACAACTTCGCAGGTGGTTCCCTCTTTCAGCCGCACGTTGGTGCTAACTGTTTTCTGACCGATTTCAGGTTTCTTTTTTACAAGCGTTCGAATTCGTTCAAAAGCTTTTTTAATGGTTTTGGTATTCGTCATAAGCCATTCTTACTTGTTTTTTGGAATCGGTAGAAGCATTCTTACGCGCTTCCTGTATTCCTTATATTTTTCTCCGTGAAATCGAATCAAATCTTTCTCTTCAAACCAGATTCCCACAAAAATATACCCTGTTGTAGCAATCGCAAATGCAAGATGACCGAGAGTCATGGTTGGAGCGGCCCAAAAAGCAACCAGGAATCCAAACATCAGCGGATGCCTCATATACTTATACATTCCGGGTTCTTTAAATTCCACCGGCGTGATTTCTTCCTTTTTAAAATGCAGGTAAACTTGCCGCAGGCCGAACAGGTCGAAGTGGTTGATCATGAATGTGGAAAGCAATACAATTGCCCATCCAATCCAAAACAGTATCATCAACAGATAATATCCCAAACCGGATTCTACACTCCAGATTACCTCCGGCAGTGGACGCCATTGCCAGAAAAGCAATATCAAAAGCAAACTGCTGATGAGCACGTAGGTGCTGCGTTCTATCTGTTTTGGAATGATACGGGTCCACCATTTCTTAAATCCCTGCCGTGCCATAACCGAGTGCTGAACGGCAAACAGCCCAAGCAATCCGGCATTTACCAGTAAAGCAGTTCCCAACGAAGAAGCGTCTGTTCCCGTATTGATCGTTTTGGGAACCCAAAAGTCGCCAACAAATGCGATGGCATAGAGAAAGGATCCTAAAAAAATAACATAAGCTACAATGCCGTAGATAAAAGAGAGTATTCGTCCCATTGTAAAATTACCTCGTTTGATTTTTTGATTATTTCTTTGTCATCTATCCACTTCACCAATGAATTCAGTGTTTGATGAGATTTCCTGTATTCTGCTACTTTGCAACAATTTTGCAATGTGGCTTCTGGCTTTCTGATGTTCACCAATCACCCTGGCTGAAACGGCAGCACCCAGAAGAGTATTCATTCGGCCCGGCCAGATGTCATCAGAGGCCTCATACGCATTCAGTGCTTCGGTCGGACGATCCAGTTCCAGGAGCAGGTCACCAAGAGCTTCGTATGGCGGTTGCAACGCTCCCGGCGTAACCGGATGCTTTTCAACGGTTTCTTCCAGATCGGCTGCTGATTTCATCAATTCAACCGCCCGGTCAGCATCGCCCTCTTCATGTGCAATCCAGCCTTCTAAAACCCGGCGCTCAATTTCTATATAATTGGCCATATTATCGGATCCACTTTCACTTGCCCGGTCGCGTAGTTCACGGAGTTTCTGTTCCGATTTTTTTGCAGAGTGAAGATCGCCGGTGTGCACGGCCCCCAGTCCTTTCGCATACCACGTCATTCCTTCAGGCCAGGGAGATGCATCCCAGGGCAGATAAGCCGGAGTTCGCGGCTCCAGTTCTGTAGCCCGCTCCCAGTCTCTTTGTTCCACGGCCAAGCGTGCGGGAATTCCAGATAAGTGAAATGCGCTTACAAATGACGCCTGGTGCTTCTCTTTATTCAACACTTCTTTGAATACTTTTTCAGCCATGTCGTCTTTACCTTGTTGCAGGTAGGCATACGCCAAATAGTCCATTGCATGGAGGTAATGGTGGGATTCGGCTCCATTTACCGGATGATTCAGAGCCGCTTCGGCTGACCTCAGATTCCAGTCAATCACATTTGGCCAGTCACCCAGCCGAACATAGATATGCGTGGGCATATGGAGTGCATGGGGAACGTCCGGGGCAATTTCACCGTATGCTTCAACGATATCCAGGGCATTTTCTGCACGTCCGTCGATA
Source organism: Balneolaceae bacterium (assembly GCA_034521495.1). Lineage (NCBI taxonomy): Bacteria > Pseudomonadati > Balneolota > Balneolia > Balneolales > Balneolaceae > Balneolaceae bacterium. The sequence goes on along the minus strand of JAXHMK010000004.1, from coordinate 448,958 downwards.
TCGGTTGCATGTATTGTGTAATGAATGGCACCCGGATGTGTGGGTTCCTGTTCGTAAACCTCACGAAGAATCGTTTCAGCTTCATCAAGAAGCGGGGAAGAATTCTCTGCAAACTGTGCAATTGTAAGCCGTGTAAGTGCATAAAATGCTGCAATGTCCAGATCATCGGGATAAGATTCATATACATCCTCCATTCCCTCCGTCCATCGCCGGATCCGGGTTTGAAAATCGGCCGTTTCCGGTTCACGAAAAAAACCGGCAGTTGATTGAATCAGCAGTTTTTCGCGTTCCGATTCGGCCACATCTATCGCTTTGTTGATGGTTTGCCAGCCTTGCTGAATATCTTCTTCACTTGGACGGGTTCCCCAAAGAGGTTGAAACAGAGTAGTTGCAACTCCCCAGTAAGCCATCGCACAATTGGGATCGGTTTCTGAAATGGCTTCGAAATAGCTCCGGGATGTTTCGTACATCATGTGATGCAGCATCCCCAAAGCCCGATTCACATCATCCTGAACCTCCGCACTGCAATTGGCTTCAAAATTCACCTCTCCAATTGGGGTATCCTCTCCAACAGGAAATTCCTCGTGCATATGTTCTTGTGCACTTAACCTGTGGGATATAATCAATGATATCAATATGATAATGCTAATAATTAGATGCTTATAATTACTCATAACTCTCTCTTTTTTTAAGATTATCTATTTCTGTTATTTATAGAGTGATATTATTCTTCCTCTACAGTCCATTCACCATTTTGCACCACACCATCCTGGAATGTTGCGCGTCGGCCTTCTCCATCAATAAAGTAGCCGGATTCATAAACAAGACGCCGTTCACCATTTTCGATCAACTGAATGGTTTCTGGTTCTACAGCTTTGGTATATGGCTCATACATGGCGCCTTCTACCACAAACGTTTCACGAAAATATTGGCGCAGAAAGCTTTGTGGAATATTTACCACAAAGAAGAACTCCTTTTCTTCGGTAAATATACCGTTCGTATAATCGGCACCTCGATGGGTTGTGGGACATAGAACTTCAACCACCGCGCAGTCAAATCCTGATACCTCCCCCTGTACTGTTATGTCTGAATGTGGCTGACTCCAAATGGTAACCGGAATTAAGAAAATTGAGAAAATTACTGTGTTGATCTTTTTTAATTTTTGGGTAGTCATGGCATCGGTGTTTTTGGTTAAATGGAATAAGATTCTTTTTTGATCTCATCATTTATCAATCTGAAGTTGTCGGGTCCCACATGCTTTTTACTTCTGTGACGGATATAATCGGAGTGCCTATTTTCTCCGCATGTTTTCTGATAATGTTTTCATCTTTGGCGATGTACACACAGTGAGTTCTGTCTTTGCTGATATAACTGTGCTGCCACTGAATATCCGGACCCAATTCGGCGAGGGCCCGGTTTGATTGTAATGCGGCTGCTTTTGTGTCACGTTCTGAAAGCTTTTCCACTCCGGGGATTTCCCGTTCAATAATATATTTTTTCATGATTTCTAAATAGCTGTATTTAAATCACTTATAGTTATTTTTCAAAAGCATCTACAGGTTCGTTAAATGCAATGAAAAGCACACATGGCTCACTCGATTCGCAAGAAGCAGTATGTGGCAATTCCGGTGGGCCATATGCATACTCTCCAGTGGTTATTGTAACCGGCGATTGTCCTTCATAATCTACCGTCATTTCTCCTGCTATGAGAACCATCCGTTCGGCTGAGTTGTGCCAGTGATTCGGAACTTTGGTATTCCCCTGCATTTTGAAAAAGATATCTGTATTCGGCTGAGATGGATCTCCCTGAAGAACAGAAATACTGCAACTTTCCGGCATAAATTCAGGACACGGTCCCCATTCAAGATTCGCGGACTCTTTTTCTGTCGTAAAAGCCTTCTCAGGACTTTCACTTTGAGCCAGAATTGCTGTAGGAATTAGAAAAATGATTATACTCAGATTTATAGTTGTTTTAAATATTTGGTTCATAATGGTAATAGTCTGTTTTGTTTGTTTAATTATATAGTGTTAATGATTTTTAATGATTTAGTTAAAACATCCTCTCACTTATAAAAGCCGAAAAAACGATAACTCTTTATCATTTAATTTTTTACCACGTGAGAGAATTAAAAAAAGGTCACAAAACACAGAGAGGTGAATGGAGAAAAATAGAATTACAAAACTTCTTGAGGCCCATGCATCTGGCGAAAACCAAGCTCTGGATAAGCTAATGCCACTTGTTTACAATGAAATGCAGCAAATGGCTCACCAGCGTCTTTTGGGTGAACGGGCAGGCCACACTTTAAGCACAAAAGCATTGGTTCACGAAGCATATCTTAAATTGGTAGACTTTAACCGGATTGACTGGCAAAACCGATCTCACTTTTTTGGTATCGCATCACAGGTTATGCGAAATATTCTTGTGGATTACGCAGTAAAAAAACAGGCTCAAAAACGAGGTGGGAAGCAACAGAGAGTAACCCTGGGAGAAGCGGACGCCATTACAGAAATGAATATACATGACCTCCTTTCTGTTCATGAAGCACTCAAAAAGCTTGAAAAATTGGATGAAAGGCAGGTTCGAGTGGTTGAATGCCGGTTCTTTGGAGGACTAACGATTGAGGAAACTGCTGAAACGCTCGGCATATCAACGCCTACCGTCAGCCGCGACTGGAAAATGGCGCGTGCCTGGTTAAATCGGGAGCTGGCTGATAACAGTAACTAATTAATATTATGGCAACTGAGAACTGGCAAAAAATCAAACAGATCTTTTCGAATGCCCTGGAAGTTGAATCATCAGAACGGGAAAGTTTTGTGAAGGAAGCCTGCGGGGATGACAGGGAATTGCTGGAAGAGGTCCAATCTCTGCTTGACGCCCATAAAAACCCGGGGCCTCTTGATAAATCGCCGGAGGAATTAAAGCAATCACTGTTTGCCCGGTTTAAAACAGATTCATACAAAGATCAGGTTATAGGTAAATACAAAATAATCAGAGAGATAGGGCATGGAGGTATGGGAAGTATCTTCCTGGCCAGACGATCTGATGGACAATATGATCAACAAGTAGCGCTGAAATTGCTTCGGACCAGTTTTATTTCGGATACACAGAAACAGCGGTTTCTGGCCGAAAGACAAATCCTTGCTTCCCTGATTCATAAAAACATCGCTCGCTTGATGGATGGCGGAATCACGCAAAGCGGTCAGCCCTGGTTTGCCATGGAGTACGTGGAAGGATTGCCCATTGACGAATATTGTGACAAAAATCATCTTACAGTAAAAGAACGGCTTGAGATTTTTAAAGATGTTTGCAATGCCGTTCAATTTGCTCACCAAAAATTGATTGTTCACCGGGATCTCAAGCCTTCCAACATTTTTGTGGAAGATGACGGATCCGTGAAACTGCTGGATTTCGGAATTGCCAAGGCCCTGAAACCTGATGAAATCCTGGGAGGTTCGAGGCCCGTCACAAAAACCGGTTTACTGCCGCTGACTCCTGCATATGCAAGCCCGGAACAGATTCGTGGTGAATCCATTACAACGGCTTCCGACATCTATCAGCTTGGTGTTTTACTCTATGAACTTCTTGCGGGTTGTACACCCTACAATGTTTCCGGCCGGTCGCCCAGTGAAATCGAACATATTATCTGTGAAAGTATCCCCACCCGACCGAGTACAGCTATTACCAAAATTCCTGATCAAGATTCAACCGTAACTCCTCAGCAAATCGGTTCTGTTCGAAAAACAGATCCCGAACAGCTTCAGCGCCAGTTGCGCGGAGAGTTAGATATCATTGTTCTCAAAGCAATGCACAAGGAGCCTGATCGCAGGTACGAATCCGCCGGACACTTTGCATCTGATATCAACAATTACCTTCAGGGGAAGCCAGTTTCCGCTCATCCCGACTCATACCTGTATCGCAGCCAAAAATTTATAAAGCGCCATAAAATTGGTGTCGCTTCAACTGCTGTCATTATTCTTCTATTGATCGGTTATGCAGTAACCATCACCTATCACTCCCAGCGCACGCAAACTGCATTGGAACAAGCGGAACAAGAAACTGAGAAAGCGGAACAGGTAACTGAATTTATGATGGGTATGTTTGAGGCCAGTGATCCCTCCGAATCCCTGGGTGAGAATGTTACTGCCCGCCAACTTCTTGAAAGTGGTATTAATCAGGCCGAACAGTTACAAGAACAGCCGGAAGTGCAGGCACAAATGCTTGATCTTACCGGACGTGTGTACATGAACCTGGGAGAGTATGAAAAAGCGGATGAGCTTTTAAACAGGGCCTACCAGATTCGCGAAAATCATTTTACTCCGCCCCATAATGACATAGCCGAAAGTCTCCACAACCTTGGAATTCTTTATTGGAATAGAGCCCAGTACTCAGAAGCAGAAAATTATCTCAGAGATGCTCTTCAAATGGAACGCGAGCTTTACGGAGAGAGTGACGAATCCATTGCCAATACAATGACTTCCCTGGCCATCGTTTTAAAAGAGCTACGGGAGTTTGATGAGGCCGAACCATATTATCGGCAGGCGCTGGACATGAACCGTGAAATTTTTGGCGAATCACATGAGTCAGTTGCATACGATCTCAATAATATTGGTAATTTTATGGAAAGCCAGGGAGAATACACCGAAGCCCGCGATTATTACCTTGAATCACTGAATTTATATCGGACACTTTTTGGAGACACTCATCCGAGAATAGCGGCAAGCTTTACCAATCTTGGCCGTGTTAGTGAACGTATGGGAAAGGTTGAAAAAGCTGTAGAGTATCACAGAGATGCTCTGAAAATAAGAAGAAATATTTTTGATCAGCAACATCCGGATATTGCAGAAAGTTTATATCACCTGGGCTCAGCTCTGCTTGATATTGAAGAATACAAAGAGTCAGAAGTTAATTTAAAACAAGCACTTAATATTCAGAAAAACGTTCTTGATTCACTGCATCCAGATATCTCACAGACTCTTAATAGTTTGGGAATTTTGATGGGACGAATAGAAAATTATAAAGCCTCTGAAAATTATTATAGAAAATCGCTTGAGATTCAGCAAAGCCGGTTGGGTGAAACCCATTCAGAATCGGGACTTACGATGAACAACCTCGGGTTGACTCTGATCAGACAGGAACAATACACGGAGGCCCGACAGTATCTTGAGCAATCTCTCGATGTTTTATTGCAAAATTTTGAGAATGACCATCCCATGATTACTTATCCGCTTCTTGGGCTTGCCCATATTCACCTGGATACCGGGGAACCCGAAAAGGCTCAACCCTTGCTTCAAAGAACATTGGATATTCAAATCTCCTCTTCGGGCGAGAACCACTGGATGGTCGGTTTGATAAAAAGCCGATTGGGCAGGTGTCTTACCGCAATGGAGAAGTTCGAAGAAGCAGAACCTCTTTTGATTGAAGGATATAAAATTCTTGCAGAAGAACTGGGCGATACTCATAGCCGAACACACACAGCTATTGAAAATCTTGTTACACTCTATGATTCGTGGACGAAACCTGAAAAATTAGAAGAGTTCAAAAACCTACTTGCTGAAGATTCTCAATAAAATGGACGTTTATAAATTTTTCTGTCATTTCGAATCTCATGTAACTTTCGCAATCATCTCCTTCAAAATATCTTTTCTTTTTTCTTTCAAATCTTCCGGAGATATAATCTCAACCTTATCACCAAATTGAAGGAGCCATTCATTGATATAGTCTAAATTTTCGAATTTAAAACTAACCTTAATTTTTTTAGCTGAAATAGGGTTTTCCTTAAATATTTTTGTCGGCAGATTGGCTCTGAATGCGCGATCGGCGGATTCATGTACCAATACCTCTATTAATTGTCCAGATTCGTTAGATCCAAAAATTAAGCCCTCTATGTCGATTTCGGATTTTCGGTCAAATTTTTGATCCAAAATTTTTACTTCATTCATCCGGTCGAGCACAAAATTCCGAATTGCCTCTCTTTTATGAGAAAATCCAATAACGTTCCAGTGGTCGCGGTAAAAAATGAGAAGATACGGATCGATAATCCGATCTGTCACTTTTTTGTCACCCTTACTTTGGTATGAAAATCCCAGAGATTTCGATTGTGAAATCGCACTGCTGATCAGGTACCAGTTTCCCCCCTCTTTTTTTTCGTGGCCAAAATGAAGAAATGGATCGACAACGGTTCTGTCATTAAGTGAATCCATGAATTCCTTCAGCTCATCGGGAATCGTATTTTTGATTTTCAACTCCACTCCTTTGGCATCATCTACAAGCTGTTTATCAACCTGGGATTTTACAAAATTAAGGCCAACCATAATAGTGGCCAGCTCTTGAGCGGTAAACATAAGGGGCGGGACTTTGTACCCGTCCATGACTCCATACCCGCTATATTTGTCCCACGTAACGGGTACATTTATTTCCGATAAAACATTGAAATCTCTGAAGATAGTTCGCCTGCTGACTCCAAATGTTTCAGCGAGTTCATCAACAGTAAGTCTCTTTTTTGATTCCTGCAGCATCAGGATCAATTTCATTCGACGTTCGGAACTTTTAAGTCGGGACATATATATTTTAGATTGATTATCGTACGACTTGAAAGGTAAGAAATGTCATTCTATTCTAAAGAAGATCGAAAAACCATTTTATGAATTTTGCTCTGAATCCACATGGTTTTACATCCCAATATAGTTCTGCACTTTCGAAGAGAACTCACGCGCCGGATTCAAGATGTGCAATATTTTTCTATCGGTTTATTCCTATTCTAAAGGAAGTTTTGCCGCTTATCTCTCAATTTTTATAATTCCTTTTCCATCATAGAAAGGCTCGTCCTTTCCAAAATTGAATTCGTAGATTAACACCTTCAGATTTTTATGAGTTCGTCGAACTTCCTCTTCTACATCCTCCACCCCTTTCCACATTAAAATGGTTTGCCATGGAGCCGACCCCAATAATCTCAGTAGATCTTTTATCTTAAAAGCATGTTTCGTTACGATTCCAGTTCCCTCCTCAAGATCTACCAATGAAATACTTTTCGGAATGACCTCAGTATTTTTAAGCTTCATTGTCTCTACAATATCCCCAACGGCTTTCATTTTTTTTCGGACATTGTCGTTCAAATACCACCTGATCTCTTTTTCACAAATAGCTAATGGTATCCCCGGTAGTCCGCCGCCAGTCCCTGAATCGATCCATTTCTCATGCCATTGAATTAATCCGAGCGGTTTTGGCAGAAGCGAATGAATGATATGTTCCCGAATCGTTTCACGTGAAACATTACGACTCACAAGATTAATTTTTTCATTCCAACTTAGAAGCTCATCAAGATAGGTTTCCATCTCTGTCTCATGTTCAAAATATAGATTCCTGGCTTGTTGAAGCTTATCCGGACCGACCTGAATGGTGTTTATAGAATGTTTCACGTGAAACTACCCTTTTAAATAGACCATTAATACTGCAACATCACTTGCTGAAACTCCACTTATTCTTGAAGCCTGGCCTATGGTTTCGGGTTGGATTTTTGTGAGTTTCGATTTTCCCTCCGAAGAAAGGCTTTGAATTTTATCGTAATTAATCTTTTCAGGTATTTCAGTATTCTCTTGCTTGCTCATCTCCTCTACCATCTCAAATTCCCGCTTGATATAACCATCATATTTAATTTGAATTTCAACCTGTTCAATGACATATGTACTTTTGGTAATATCATTCACTTTTTGTTGAAGTTCTTCATCGGCATTTAAAATATCCTGCAAATGAAGTTCTGGACGAGGAACTAAAGTTTTTGCTTTTACTGGCTGTGAAAGTGTAGATGTGCCATTTTCCACCAGCATTGGATCCATTTTTTCAGGATAAACCGTATAATCACTGATCAAATCATACAACCTGTCTATCTCGGTTTTCTTTTGAGTGTATCGTTCATAACGTTCATCCTCAACTAAACCGATTCGCTTTCCGAGTTCCGTCAGACGCAGATCAGCGTTATCTTGTCTCAACAAAATTCGGTGCTCAGCTCTTGATGTAAACATTCGATAAGGCTCCTCTGTACCTTTATTAATAAGATCATCAATCAAAACACCAATATATGCCTCAGATCTTTTCAAAATAAAAGGTTCTTTTTCCAGAACATATTGGGCTGAATTAATTCCGGCCATCAATCCCTGGCATGCTGCTTCTTCGTATCCGGTTGTTCCATTAATTTGTCCGGCGAAGAAAAGCCCATTTACCCGTTTTGTCTCAAGAGATCGTTTTACCTGGTAAGGCTGAAAATAATCGTATTCAATGGCATAACCTGGCCGAAGCATCACAGCCTCTTCAAATCCCGGAATAGTACGAAGTGCATGATATTGTACATCTTCGGGCAAAGATGTTGAAAAACCATTAAGATACATCTCGTATGTATCCCATCCCTCTGGTTCAAGAAATAACTGATGCTGATCCTTATCTGCAAAACGATTGATTTTATCTTCAATACTTGGGCAATAACGCGGACCCACCGATTGAATACGACCATTAAACATCGGGCTTCGGTCAAAACCGGTCTTTAGCATCTCATGAACTTCGTTGTTTGTATATCCAATCCAGCAGGTCAACTGATCATCTTTATCCGGAAGCTCATCTGTCATAAACGAAAACGGACTCGGATCCTCATCCCCATATTGAATTTCGAGTTGTGAGAGATCGACAGAGCGACCATCAATTCTTGGAGGCGTTCCAGTTTTTAATCGACCAACCTCAAAACCGAGTTTTTCCAGTGATGCAGAGACGCCAACAGAAGCTCGTTCACCAGATCGTCCCCCACCGTACTGACTCTCTCCTATATGAATCAGTCCATTCAAAAATGTGCCACTCGTCAATACAACTGACTTCGACTCAAAACTCTGCCCTGTTTGTGTTACCACTCCGGTAACAACTTTTCCATCATCGTCTGTCAGTATTTCAACTACATTGTCTTGCCTGAAATAGAGATTAGGAATCTTCTCCAGTTCCTCTCTCATTGTTTTGGAGTAGAGGGCACGATCACTCTGGCAACGAGGACTCCACATCGCCGGCCCTTTACTTTTATTTAGCATCCTGAATTGAACACCACTTTTGTCAGCCACTTTTCCACTTAAACCACCGAGTGCATCAATCTCCCTGACTAACTGACCTTTGGCCACACCGCCCATCGCGGGATTGCAAGACATTTTTGCGATAGCATCTAAATTCATTGTAATCAAGAGAGTCTTTGCTCCCATATTTGCAGAAGCTGCAGCTGCTTCGCTTCCGGCATGGCCGGCACCCACTACAATTACATCATATGTGGGATATAAACTTTTCATAAACCCTTGTTTTTATTTTATTTATATATATTATAATTCTATCCGAACATCTACAAAAATAGAGCTTTCTAAGCACTTTTTTAAATGTCGGTTCTGAATGCTGAAAAACGACAGAATATATGCTTTCTTGCCCAATTAATTTCTACTGCTTACACTTCAGATTACTTTTATATTACTCTTCAGTTAATAGATTCTGCTATTTATTTATACTGTTGAACAGAGACGTTTACAGAACTACAACAAATTACATTCACTATCAGGTCTTCAAACATTTATAAAGTCCTATTTTTGCAGCTCTACTTGCTCGTATTTGCAACTGTTATTTCTGCACAAAATTCATCGCCGTTACTATTTGAAACAGGTAAGCAAGTACAAACTGAATGGACTGCAAAGCAAGGTGGTGATCTCAGATCAATTCCCATTGAGATGAACCGGTCCGTTCTTCGCTCAATTCAAACAGGCCAAACAGAATTGATATCTGTACCCGGCATAAAAGGTAATTTTTTTGATGTAGCCATTGAACGAGTGATACACTTATCACAATGGAGGATGGTCGGCAATTGGTAAAATCAACAATAAGCCTATAAATTCATTCATTCTTTCCTACTCTCCCTCTGATGAGAAAGTAATCTCTTCAATTGATATTCCGTCTCAACACACCTTCTATGAAATTCGTTTAGCGCCCACATTGAATCAGCATCTGCTAATTGAAAAAGATCCTCATCAAACTGAGGAACTTGAGTGTGGACAGAATCATGATATGAGTATTAAAACAGGAAATTCTCCAATAAAAAATTTAATGCCGGAACAAGATCACGGCCCTTCTACAGTTGATGTTTTAATAGTCTATACTCCATCCGCTATGAACTGGGCGAACACCAACTCAAGCGGAATTCAAAATATCATAAATCAATCGATGGCCACAGCCCAGCTTGCTGCCGATAACTCTAACGTACATATTGAATTTCGTCTGGTTCACTCGCAACTGGTTGAATATGAGGAATCTGGAAATTCACTGACTGATCTTCAGAGACTCACTGCTTCCCCTTCCTTTAATCTTTGGGGATCAGAAAATGCCGGTTTCTTAGATGAAGTCCATCAAATACGAGATAATCACTCAGCCGATCTTGTGGCTCTTTTTACAAACACATCGGACGTGGGCGGAATTGCCTGGGTGATCAACAACCCAAACGGTTTGCCTCGATATGGTTTTTCTCTTTCACGTGTTCAGCAAGCAGCCGGACGAACGCATGCGCACGAGATGGGCCACAACTTTGGGAACGCTCACAGCAGAAATCAAAATTCTTCAGCTGCCGGCAGCGACGGCGGACTCTTTCCCTACTCTACCGGTTGGCGGTGGTTTGGAAACAATACAACTGAGTACGCCTCCGTAATGACATACAGAGAGGGGGCCGTAGCCGTAAATTATTTCTCCAATCCCAACATATTATACCAGGGGGTTCCCACAGGTTCGTATGATGGTGAATATTCACCTGCTGATAATGCCCGGAGCATGAATGAAGTTCGGCACGCTATCGAAAATTATCGAACACAATCGAATGATATAAGTGTGCCTACAGTATCTACAGCGCCCGCCTCGGAAATCTCTTATTCCCTGGCAACAGTTGGCGGTACCGTAAGCTTTGACGGCGGTGCTGATGTTTCACAACGTGGAATTTGCTGGGGTTCCGAAGAGAACCCGGCTTTAAATGGAGAGTGTCAAAATATCGGCTCCGGTGTTGGATCGTTTGAATATAAGTTGACGGGATTAGATCAAAACAGCAATTACTTTGTTCAGGCCTACGCAACAAACACAGCCGGAATTGGCTATGGAGAAAGTAAACCATTCACAACCCTTGAACTCCAAAAACCACAAGCCTTGTTTCCCGCCTCAGTGAATGCTGTCTCATTTACTGCTCGTTGGTCTGAAGTACCCGCTGCCGAACGATATTTCCTGGATGTATCGACAGACCCGGATTTCAATTCCTTCGTCAACGAGTACGAAGACTGGAATGTTGGAAATGGAACTAAATTTTTGGTAGATGATCTTATGCCCGGGAACCATTATTACTACCGTGTTCGAAGTGGTGCCGAAACCACACAAAGTGAGAATTCAAATGTCAGGGAGATCACTACTACCGATATCAGCCTTTCGAATTCAGAAGTTACTTTATCGAGAGATCGGGTCTTGGCAACAGGGATACAGCAAAGTATTGTTACCGTTTTTGTTCAAGACAGTAATGGCGATCCTGTTGCCGATGCAGATGTTAAAATTGAAGCTGAGGGAGGTTCGTCATCTATATCACCTTCCCAAACCAATACAGATGCATCAGGTATGGCAAGTTTCTCAATCACCAATAATGCCGAAGAAGTTGTTGAGTACAGCGTCTCAGCGGAAGGACTAATACTTAACAGCGAAATTGAAATCGAGTTTCTTTTTTCTGAAGGCGAGCTGACTCTCGGCAACAACTTTCCTAATCCCTACAACAATCAAACCCAAATCCCAATTGTGGTTCCTCAACAATCAAGGGTTCGGTTGGATATCTTCAATTCCGTCGGATCACTCGTTCAAACTATTGTTGATGAAGAATTTACCGTAGGCTACTACGAAATTCCATTTCAGGCAGGAGGTCTTTCATCCGGCGTGTATTTTTACAGGATGGTAACGGACCAGGGGATGAGGGTTGAAAAGATGTTGCTGGCGAAGTAAATATTGGAGAGACTATCCAACCTTAACCTCATTCAACTTCTTCACTTTCCCAATCAGCAAATCTACAACATTACTTTTATCTCGGAATACGCCATCAATGCCTTCTTGATCTATAAAATCAAAAGGTGGTTCATACAGATTAGCAATCTCCAAGTGACCTTTCTGTGTGTAGAATTCAATCATCTGGTTTATAAACTGAATCTGATTGGAACTCAAATTTCGGTTTTGCAGAAAATCTTCAAACTCTTTGATCACTGCTTCTCTTTCAAGCCCTGAAGCCGCCCGGATAAATGTTACCAGTTCCATTCCCTCTCCCAATATTTCATGAAAGTCTTTGGGGCTAATATTTGGATCTGCATTGATTAGAAACTCTTCCAGTGTTTCTACCTCTTTATCCGTAAGAGGTTGTGCCTTTCGAATTTTCTCAATGATCAGATGATTTTTATGCTCTTCAATGAACTTCTCCATTTTACGCTTGTAGCGTCTTGGATCGATCGCTGAATCACCCACTGTAAAGTCCGAATCTCTTTCGATCACTTCACTAAATGTATCCTCAAAATCGGTATATACCGGCGCCTGTTTCTTTCTGTCAATGAGTTCAACAATATCTCTCATGTGTGACCGAACCTCGTCCAAATCTATCACAGTAGGTGATTCCCAAAATTCTTCACTCAAAACTTTCACGAGTGTGGGTTTAACTTTTTTGATGGCAGGAATATGGCTCTTTGGAATAGAGGTGCTCGGCCATATCGATGACTTTATTCTTTGTAGCTTTTTCATTCAGAATTCCATCTAAAAGCTCATGTTGCAAAACGAGCATCAGCAGATCAAACCGCCGGCGAACTTCATCTTCGTTCATGTCCACCGGGAGAATCTCGGCCAGCTCCCGTACAATCTCTTTTCTTTCATGAGATTCAAGATGCTCCCAAACCGCCCTGTCCTCCAGTTTGTGAACTAATTTGAGGTGTGGACGAACCTGAACACTTTGCCTTTCCAGGTTTGAGACTTGCTGATGAAGTTGGTCCAGCAAAGTTTTTCTGTACTCCTGTAACTCTTCATCATGTTTATAGGGCTCGTTCTTTAATTTGGCAGTGAGCAATAACCTTTTTTCAAAAATCTGAGCACTAACGGACGGCCCAGCAGCAGTTTCATACCCATCCGGATTTTGATCAAAAAACTCGAAGTTGCCACAGTAATCAAAGATCAGGAAATATTTCTTGTCTTCACCAGGACCAAAAAGATCAGGACGAAAGCGAGTTCCGCGGCCAATCATCTGGTTAAATTTTGTCTTCGAACGAACCGGTTTGAAAAACACAAGATTGACCACATCGGGCGCATCGATCCCCGTATCCATCATATCCACAGAAATGGCAATCGTTGGATTTTTATGTTCAGAGGAGCAAAACTTATCGATCAGATCCTGTGATTTTTCCACTTTATTATCGATGACCTGTGCAAAATGACCGGCATAGTGTGGATAGTTCTTATCAAAGACCTGTTGAATAAACACGGCGTGCTTGTGGTTCTTGGCAAAAATGATGGTATCTCCCAACCGATCTCCACCTTCTACTTTTAACCCATCTTCCATGAGCTGCTTAATGACTTTCTCCACCGTGTCCTCATTGAACAACCACTTATTGAGTTGTGAAGCATCAATGTGGTCCGGAATGGCGCCGGTTTCGTCGTCTGCTAACAGATCATCGTATTGCTTCTTTTCTTCTTCAGACAGATCATCATACTTGATTCCCTCAGTCAGAAATTTACCAAGAACAGAGATCTTCTTTGGCGGTCGTAAATATTTGTCCTCTACAGCTTGTTCCAAGCCATATGCAAAAGTAGGATTCCCCTGTTCGGTATTAAAAAGTTCATAGGTATCATGATCCACATCTTCTTTAGGCGTAGCCGTCAAACCAAGCAGCAGCGAATCGAAATAGTGAAAGATAGCTTTGTACTTGTTATACACACTGCGGTGCGCTTCGTCAATAATGACAAGATCAAAGTATCCCGGATCAAATTTTCGCTGGCCTTCTTCCAGATTCTCAATTTGATTTAACATAGTCGGATAGGTCGAAAATACTACTTTAGCTGCCGTATCGTCTTTCTCTTCAACAAGATTAACAATCGGAACTGACGGAAGATGGTTTGCATACGCTCTGTACGCCTGCCTGACCAACGCATTCCGATCGGCCAGGAATAGAATACGCTTCGCCCACCTGTTCTGAAGCAACATATTCGAAATGGAAATAGATGTTCGTGTTTTTCCGGTACCGGTAGCCATCACTAACAGTGCGCGCCGGTGACCTTCCTGGAATCGCTCACCTACCCGCCGAATGGCTCCAATCTGATAATAACGTTCTGTAATATCATGGTTAATATCGGCTTTATGCAGAGGCTCTTTGTTCTTCTTTTGAAAGAACAGTGTTTGAAGACTGTCTTTGGTATAAAAACCTAAAATTTTTCTCGGCGGATATTCACCGTCATCCCAGATCCAGATCTCATACCCATTCGACAAGAATATGATGGGACGAACACCAAATCGCTTCTCCAAACAATTCGCATAAAGCTTTGCCTGGTGTTGGCCTTCCTCATAATTTCGTGTCGTTCGTTTCGCTTCCACCAATGCCAGTGGTTTGCCATCGTCATTCCACAGCACATAGTCCACGTACCCAATTCCCGAATCGTTTGGCATGCCTTCCACTTTGTACTCCCGAACGTCTCTTTTCGCCGGATCCCAACCGGATTCCCGAAGCATCACATCAATCAGAAGCTCCCTGGTTTCGGCCTCATTATAATCGTGATTATCTGCGAACTTGCGGGTTTGAAGCCGCATCTGTTTGATCTCCCGATTGCGCTGCTCAAGCTTTTCATCTTTATCTTTGAGGGACTGTTGAAGCTCCCGAAGTTTGTCAGCCTCCTCCTCCATCTCCTTTTTCAGAGCTTCCAGATCGTCGTGAGATATTTTCGGCTGATCATCAATCCTTGGAACCAGATCTGCCTGAAATTTAAGTTCCGG
Source organism: Balneolaceae bacterium (assembly GCA_034521495.1). Classification (NCBI taxonomy): domain Bacteria; kingdom Pseudomonadati; phylum Balneolota; class Balneolia; order Balneolales; family Balneolaceae; species Balneolaceae bacterium. The sequence goes on along the minus strand of JAXHMK010000004.1, from coordinate 433,923 downwards.
CTTTGGTTGATCGTCTGTGGTGTAGGTCCGGTATAACCAGTACATCACATGAAAAACTTCCTTGCAAATGCGCAGCGCATCCTCTTCTGTGATTCGTTTCTTTTCATGCAGTGCAAGGTTACCGCTCTTCCGAATCACATTAATTTTGTTGTAAACCGTGTAGCCTACAATTTTCTTGAAAGTGATATCATCGGTGATATTGTACAGGCTGGTATCGAAGGGAAGCGTCAAATCTTCATCATGTTCATACATCCAGAGAACCACCTGTTCAATAAGATGCCTGGCCCGGCCGCATGCTCCGCGCGGATCAAAAGTAACAAGACGCTCAACTGCTTTTGCGTCTCCCGAAAACTCCGGCCAATCTTTATCAAGAAATTTGAAATTTGACATGCGTCTCTACTTTTTCCCCGTTAACACTACCAATAGCTTACTGTTAATATAATAATTGTCTCTTCCTTGTTTAACCTTATCTAAAAAACCGGCATCTGAGAGTTCATCCAAATATTTGGTTGCCGTTGGTCGACTGACCCTTAAATCCTCTTTGAGGTGATTGATCTTTGTATAGGGATGCCTGAAAATGTGGTTGATCAGATCCTGGCTGTAAAATGAAAACTGCTTTCGAATTTGATGCTTGGCCTGCATCATCTGCTCCCGGATATTGATGATATCCTCGATGGTTCCCTTTGAGGTTTGGGCCACCCCTTCAAGCATATACAAAATCCAGCTTTCCCAATCCTGATCTGTTCGGACTTTTTGCAATAACTCATAATAATCCGGTTTTGTTTGAACGATATATCGACTCAGGTAGAGAACAGGAATGTTTAACAGGTTTTTTTGAACCAGGTACAGCATATTGATGATACGGCCCGTCCTGCCGTTTCCATCATAAAATGGATGGATACTCTCAAACTGAAAATGAATAACCGCCATTTTTATAAGCGGATGTACGTTCGATATTGAATCGTCATTGATATAGGTTTCCAGGTTTTTCAGGGCATCGATTATAATGTCTTTGTGCTGTGGCGGCTTGAATACAATTTCACCTGTTGAAGGATTGGCTAACGTCGTTCCCGGAAGAGAACGCAGGCCGGCATCGTTATCCTCCAAACGCTCCTGAATGGCAAGAATATCCTTGATTGTAATCAGGCCATCTTTTAACACCCGGCTATATCCTTCATGCAGCGCAAAGGCATATCGTTGAACCTCTTTGGTAGTCTGGTCAATTTTCTTCTCCTTTTCTACATCCGCTTTATAAAGAGCATCGCTGGTGGTAACAATATTTTCGATTTCAGAGGAATCTTTGGCTTCCCGGACAGGCAACGTGTTTAACAAAATGCCCTGATTGGGAATGGTTTGAGAAATGCCTTTTAGCTCCGACAAATACCGCTGAGCTTCCAGGGCTTTCTTGAGCACCTCGGGTGTTTCCAACTCTATTTCAGGTGGAAGCGGACTCCATTCCCACTCTTTCGGTTCATCTGACATAAAAAAATAGCTTATATTTTTACATATCAGACAGTATATGTAAAAAAATTCCAAATTTCTTTGCATAAAAGAAGGACATACCAAATTAATGTAACTTTCTTTACACGACAGATAACCTACAATGCTTCCAACTTTTAGATCTTGGTCTTATAACGTAAGCAAACGGCTTTTTCTCTCTTTTGGCAATCTTTTTGATCTCCGGCCAAGCTTCAGAGCTTGTTAACAATATCCCAATAACCAAAACGGCTCTTTTTGGGAGGTTTTAAGAAAACAACACCAAGGCCATACTGCCGATAAAGTTCTCTTTGATGCCTGGTTCGTTGGATATTGAAATCCTGAGTAATCACAACGCCATCTTCCTCCGCAACTTTGGGTATCCACTCTTCATCGGGAGTTCCCTGGCCCAAAAGCGTCTTTGATAGTAAATATTCTACATTTACCGGCCTTGGTTCCTGGAGAATAGCCAGGGCTTTTGCAATTTGAGGAGTGATATTCTCATCAAAGTAGAATTTCATGCAGCCATTCGCTTCATAAACAAACGGACGTCTTCTACTTCTTTTTGATCAATTTCGTACACCGTTGCGATGAACTCCGGTGATTCACCGGCATTCAGCATACTGTAAATGGTTTCAACTGTAGTATTTGTCCCTTTGATAACCGGCTGACCAAAGCTGTGATGCGGATCGACCACGATTTGATGATCTTTGCCCAGCGGCCAGAAGCGTTCAGCAAGATGAGATTTATCCTGGAAGTCGATTTTTTTGCGGAGTAGGGAGCCACCAGTTTGTTAAATGATAACTGTTGTTTTTCGTCCACTTCTGATAATGAAGTATCTAACAATTCAGTGAAGAAAATGCGCTTGCCGTCGGTCATTAATTCGGCGTGGGCAAATGGATATTTGGTTTCCAGCGTCTCAGAAAGTTTAGCGTGTGCCAACTTAATTTTTGGAAAGCTTACTCCAATCTCCCGAAAGGAGTCGACGGCTATTATTTCGATAAGCGTTAGAAAATAAAAAGCTTTTTCCCGGCTTTCACCCCAGGTATATCCGTCTTCAACGTCTTGTAAAAATTCCAATTCCCAGTATTTTTTTATCCACCGCCGCGACTTTACCCCATCGGCATATTTAAAATAGCCGCGGCGTCCGGGATGGAATAGATCCCTTTTCCTGAATTGTGGTTTTATGGCTGCGAAATCAGTGGTCATAACAGAAGTTTGTTTTGGCTTATTTGAATATAACGAAAATAATTTTACACGTATTACACATACTATCTATTGTCTGTTGGTCGAAATCGAGGGATCTCCTTGTTCGATTCACAGCCTTCTTCAGGGAGATTCGACTCGCTCCGCTCGCTCGGAATGACAGGGAACGTGTAGGAAAAAGCGGCGGGCATCAAATTCCAATGCAGATCAAAGTTACCCATCGCCCGCCGTAATGGGAATTTACTCTCTTGGCGGCGTCGCACAAAACCCCGCAAGCCACCAAACCTGATACGCCGCCCATGAAAAAGCAACGCACTGTCATCTCGAGCGAAGTCCCGACAGTGCCTTTCTGGCGGGACGAAGTCGAGAGATCTCCCTGTTCAGACTCATTGCCTTCCAAAGGGAGATCTCTCCACTCCGCTTGCGCTCTCGGTCGAGATGACAGGGCAATGGTGGAAACGGGCGGGCATCCGGCCACGAAGTAGCGCCATACCCTTCACCGCCCGCCCAGCCGAACTCCCCCTGGCACCATTCGCGGCGAACACTTGGCGAGTTTGTCTCTGGCCTCGCTTTCTTCTACTCTCTTTATCTTTAAGTGAACTCATCTATTCAAAATGATATTATGATCGATATGTCAGCAATTGACAAAGCGTAAATTGAGATAGTTTCAATTTTCTCAGTCCATTTCTTTTTAGCCTGTTCTTGCCTAAGTCTATTTTTGAAGAATATAACTGCGTTATAAACATCCTGTACTTTTGGCATTCTCCCTGAAAGTCTAATACTACCATGTACATCATTCATTAAATCTCTAAGTGATTTCGCTCTACCTTCTTTTATGATTTCGTCAATGAAGTCCGATAGTTCTATAAATTGACTTAATTCTTCTTCAAATAAACTTATTTCAGCTTCATTAACATTTAGATCAATTGACCTTTGAACTCGATAATAAATAAATGTTACCACGTGAATTATAAGCAACGAAATAAGAAACAGAGTTTCATCCGCCCCTGAAACGTTTATCCCCAAAGGTTTTATATCCGTGATATCAACATTAATCAACCATGAAATCGTCAATAGAAAGGATAAAGACAGCACAAACCTTTTAAGTGATCGAGTTTTTAATGTCTGCCATTCTTTGAATAAATCGAATAATCTTTTCGCTTCTAAGTTTGATTGGTTAAATTTTTGAAACACTTCTTGTGCAACTTTTACCTCATCATCCGATAGATCAAGTGTTCTTGGAGCTCTACTCATGATAATTTGAAATTTTTAATTGAAATAGCGCACCTAAACCCCTCCTGCAACAATGACTAAATTAGCACTTCTGATTTTACCTTCAAATCAATCATCATTTTCAGATTTTGAATGAAGTGTGTAGGTAATATGCTCTGTTTGAGGTCTTAGCTCATTCAGCTTTTTAATTATGTCAAATTCCTCGAATTCTATAAACCTGCCATTTCCAAAAAATCTCATTTTTCTGATCTCGATTATTCCACTCATTAGTATGTGATGAGCTTTATTTTCAAAAGATCCTGTTTCGGATTGTATCCTTCAGTTACAGCCTGAACATCACCTGCTTTACCGTCACTTCTTTGCTTGTCTTTTGGGTAGTTCACATATGTAAAACTATTTTTCAGATCGAACTTAAAATCAAACTTGTTCTTCTCTTTATCCTTTATGCTAAAATTGTCAAAAAGATGCAGAATTCTCATTCCATGTTTAAATGCATTGTACTCCTTTTTATCTGCCAGATCTTCGGCAGCAAATTGAATAATCTCATCTGCCTTTTCTGTAGATAATTTAACCTGTTCCTCACTCTTATCAATTTTAGGTGCAAAGGTATCGAAGATCAGCCATTCATAGAATGAAATATCTCGCCCGTCCGTCAAGTTTATTTTTACCTCGTAACTCATCGCTCCCTTTTGCAAGCCGTTTAATTTTTTCTGCGAACCGACGCATGTCCCCGGACTTATATTGGCTCATTTCAAGCCAGATATACTTGCTATCACTCACAACATTTTCAAGAGCAAAAATCAGCTCAAACAAAGCCTCTGCCTGATGATAATAAGTGAAATGAAGTTCATACTTCAACATCAGCACAAACTCCTTTTCACTCCCACCTAAAGCTTCAAGGTTACCGTCTCCATCATGATATTCCAGACTATCGCCCTCAATCATTTTATAAAGCACCTCAGCTTTATAGAGCCAGTATTTATAGGGAAAAACTTTGTAGAATATTTCCGGCTTTTCGAATACCATGTTATTACCCAAACGCCTCCTGCACTAACGACAAAAACAACGCTTCTGATTTTTTTGAAGAATTCACTGTTCTTTGCTTCTCTGAATTAACTCTCCCCACAAATTCATCAAACTGCTTCTGTAAGTCCAATGGTGGACGAACTGCTTCAAACCTCTTTATCATTTTAGGACTTAATTCTGGAAGATTAGCTCCTGAAGCATTTTTATCAGCATAATTTACAAACTCCTTAGTTTTTAATAGATACCCAATAAATGTCTTTGTTGAAATTCCTTCCTCCGCTTTGCATGGGCAAAATGTCAGTACCTGCATACTCCATGAAAATCAGGAAAGGCTACTTTGTTCAAATAGGGACGCAATTTCCCCATACAAAATATGTTCAGGTGAGAATTTGTATTTATTACTCTTAACATCACCTTCTGTAATCGTTTCTACATCTATTATTTTACCTGAATTTTCGACAATGCTATTTAATCCAACATACTTCACACTTCCTTCAAAATCTGTAGGATCAAATGACTCCTTATCAATTTCTGCAATTTTTTTGAATGGAAGTTTACCCACCCTTCGGACTCGTAACCGGATCCCCAAACATCTCCAAAAACACGCTTTGGATCAGTTCGTCGTATTTGGCCAATATCTCTTTATCGATGTCGATTAGCCGCTTGCGCCCGGTCCAGCTTCGCAACGATGGCTTTTTGTTCGTCGAGAGCTGGGAGGGGAATTGTCTAAACTTTTTAGAATCGTTGTGACTATACGTTTGGTTGTCCTGCACTACCTTCACGTCTTATCAACTAGTCTCTGAAATTCTTCACATAAAGATAATAGTATAAATACTTGACATCAGACTCTTTCCGTCTGGTCTTATAAAGCATGATCGACCTGGTTCAAATTGAACCTATCAAATTCATAGCAAACCTACTTTTCCAGCAGTTGCTCCGTACATTGCAACCAATAAAGTAACCTTTACTGTGCAATTTACTTTGCTGAATAGATCTCTAAGTCTTTTTTCAGTAATATAGTCTTCAGCTTCTGTAACAATACTCCGTTATTCAGATCAGCCTGCATTTAGCTACAAGGTATACTGCCATCTAATAGTATTCGATCTTTTCGTGATGGTGTTTTACCGACTTCCCATTCTCTGCATATTTCAGGTTAGTGAAACTTCTCTCAAACCATCCCCTCCAACTCATCCAGAATTCGAAGTCGCTCTTCAGCAAGCTGCCGCAGTCCCGGCTGACCCTCTTTTCCGTTAATAATGGTTTTGGGAGAGTCGTACTCCACCTCTTCGTATTCAATCTCTTTGTAGCGGTTAATGGAGAGGTCGTACTTCTCGTTTACAATCTCCTCTTTGGGTACCAGGAAGCTTTTGTCGGTTCGCTTGCGGCTCGGCTTCCTCGTACCAGGTTGTGGTAGCGTTCAATGATGTCGGGAATGTCGTTATCCTCAATCTTGTCGCGCTTGTCATCCAGCGAGTAGCCGTCGGCTTTCATATCGTAAAACCAGACGTTTTCCGTGCCGCCCGAATTGGTTTTGGTGAAGATAATCACCGCCGTGCTCACTCCGGCATACGGTTTAAACACACCGCTCGGCATGGAGATCACCGCGTTGAGCTGCTGCTCTTCCACCAAAATGCGCCGGATCTCCCTGTGCGCTTTGGAGCTTCCGAACAGAACGCCGTCCGGCACCACCACGGCTGCGCGTCCGCCCACTTTCAGCGCCCGCAAAAACAGCGCAATGAACAGCAGTTCGGTTTTCTTGGTCTTTACCGTTTGCAGCAGGTCGCTGGCCACGCTGTCATAATCGAGGCTTCCCTTAAACGGCGGATTGGCAAGGACTAAATCAAACTGCTCGCGCAATTCTCCACTTTCGCTGGAGAGGGAATCCTTGTAATCAATCGTGGCCCCGTCAAAACCGTGCATCACCATATTCATATTCCCGATGCGAAGCATGGAGTGGTCAAAATCGTAGCCGGTAAACATCTCGGTTTGGAAATGTTTTCGAGCTTTGTCATCCACCATCGCTTTCGCGTGGTTGTTTCGCATATACTCACCAACAGCCACCAAAAATCCGGCCGTACCGCAAGCCAGGTCAGCCACATCCTCCAGCGGTTTGGGCTGCATCAGCTCCACCATCATATTGATGATATGCCGCGGCGTTCGGAACTGCCCGTTCTGTCCCGCCACACTCAGCTTGGAAAGCATATATTCGTACATATCTCCTTTGGTGTCGCGGTTCCGCAACTCCATCTGGTCCAGCAGCTCCACCACCCGCGCCAGGGTTGACGGCTTCGGAAACAGGAACATGGCATCTTCCATATGCTTCCGAAACGTGCTGCCGTTCTTCCCGCCCAGCTCTTTGATGAAAGGAAACACCTCATCGCGTATTCGTTCAAACAGAGTCTCCGGGTCCAGTTGTTTCAGGTTGTGCCAGCGGAGGTGTTCATCGTCCGGCCCGAACGTCGGATTTTCAATCGGTTCCCCGGTTCGTTCGGCTTTCTTCTCCTCCCGCAGTTGCTGGTCATCCAGCCCTTTGATGAACAGCAGGTAGGTCAGCTGCTCGATGACCGTTAACGGATTGGAAATCCCCGCCGTCCAGAAGCGTTTCCCAGATTTTATCGACTTTGTTTCGTAGTTCGCCTGTGAGCATGGTTGGATTGTTGAGTTACGAATGAATGAATTGATCAGCATGAACATTGCTGACCATTCGTAATGCGTTCAGGGATCTGAATCATAAAGAATAGCCAGCTTTCCCAACAACCTTTTATAAATTCTTTAAGGAATGTCGAAACGAATTTTCATTCTTCTGAACGAATGCTGCAATTTCAAAAAAGATAGCTCTAGGGCCTCTTCGATTGGGAGATTAGCACAAATAAAGCGCTTTGAAAATTTGCCTCTAAATGGGCGGGTCAATTACAATTGCCTTGTAACCACCTTGTAACCGAATGAGATGGGAGAGAAAATATACAGAAATAAAAAGTCTTGTAACGCTATAAATATATGCATCACAAGGCTTTACGGAAAGCAATCCGGAAGGGACTCGAACCCTCGACCTTCCCGACGGCCTCGGGGACAGGCGTTCTACCCATTGATAATTTCTTTTAAATCAATCTCATCACCAATAACTTGTTCAATTATCCTTCTACTTTTCATTTTCTTAATCCAGTTCTCAGCTTGTATAGCTTCAGTTTTGGTTTCAAACTCTACTGCTTTCTTTAATTTCCAGGGAACTCCACGTTTCGTTGCAACAGAATGACCTTTATTATGCTTTCTAACTCTCTTTTCCACGTTCTTTGTTTGGCCCGTGTAATATTGATCGATCTCTTTGCTGTATAAAATGTACAGATAGTGCATTTAACCCTCTTTAAATGAAAAAAGGCTGCCCAATTTTACATTGAGCAACCTTCAAAGCGATCCGGAAGGGACTCGAACCCTCGACCTCCTGCGTGACAGGCAGGCGTTCTAACCAACTGAACTACCGGACCAATATGTCAACTTCTTCTCTCAAAAATCATCCGGTCATCGAACTCGTGACCTTCCCGAGCCGTCGGGACAGGCGTTCTAACCAGCTGAACTACCGGACCAATATGTCAAATATCTTCTCTCAAAAATCATCCGGTCATCGAACTCGTGACCTTCCCGAGCCGTCGGGACAGGCGTTCCCCCGAAGGGATCCGTCAGCCGACGGATAACCAGCTGAACTACCGGACCAATAAATCAATATGTCAATTTTTTGACAGACTGAAATATAAAGACCTTATGAGTACGAAGTCAATACAATTTCAAATAAAAAATAAGGGCTCCGGGATCAACCGAAGCCCTTTATCGGGATGGGATGTATGTAAGGAAAACCTGTTTACAAATTATTTGAGATAGCGCTTGTTAACTCTTCACTCATTGGTTCTACTTTACTCTTAAATCTTCTCACTACATTTCCGTTCCGATCAACCAAAAATTTTTCAAAATTCCACGAAATCTCTCCTGTAAAATCAGGATTTTTTGCATCGGTCAGGTACGCAAACAGCGGGTGTTGATCCTCACCCTTCACAGAGATCTTAGAAAACATTGGGAATGTAACCCCATAATTGGCTTGGCAGAACCGGGCAATTTCTTCATCTGAGCCGGGTTCCTGTCCGCCAAAATTATTTGCCGGGAAACCCAGTATTTTAAAACCTTGGTCGGAATATGTTTCGTACAACTCCTGCAGCCCTTCATACTGGGGTGTGAATCCACACTCCGAGGCTGTATTTACAATCAGCAAGAGATCGCCCTCGTAATCAGACAGCGAAATGTTTTCGCCATCAATTGAATTTAATTCATATTGGTATACTGTTTCTGTTCGTTCAGTTAATGTCATTAAAAAAGAAATCGAAGTTAGTATCAGAAATATTGTTTTCATAAGACGTTCCATCTATTTTTAGGCTTAACTACATTTTGGTATCATATCATTCCAACGATGAAAAATTATTCGAAATTTTTTTACTTCCCTACTCTGCTTTTTACAATTTACATGCTTTTACCCATCACGGTCGAGGCCCAGATGTTTTCAATAGATGAGGACGAGCCGGAACAAGATCGGGGTATTAATCTTTTTACCATGATTGGTGCAAGCTGGGAAGTGGGCGATTTTTCCTATGCAGGCCAGGGAGCAACAGAAGAGGAACGGCTCGATTTTAATGATAGCATTCTCCGTTTCCGTTTCGAGAGCCAGGGACTGGACCTCAGCCTCGGTTTTGGGGGCTCGTTAACCGGCATGGATAATACATCCTATGTAAACGTTAGCGGGCGTCTTTTTAACAGTTTTCCGTTGATTCGGTCGGAATCTTTTATGCTGTTAGCTCCATTGCAGATTACTTCAGACCTAAAACAAGTGCAGCAAAACCGTTCAGAAGCTGAGTTTTTGCAAAGTTCACTTTCACTTGGAACGGGAGTATCAACTTTCTTTTCCCTGGGGGATCGAATTAGCTTTAATATCAAAGCCACTCCAAATTATGGATTTAGTTTTTCACAGGGTTCACTATTTGGAGGAAACCTTTTTCGGTTTGATGGAAAAGGACTTCTGTTTATTGATGATTTGTTCGGTTCAAACGCTTTATCTTTTGGGTACCACTTCGATTACAGAACCTACAGAATTGAGGGGAATTTGAATGATTATGATTATACTTCGCACTCTGTAACCATCGGATATGCATTTTAATTTATGAAAATTGAAAAGCTGCTGCTTGAACTTGAAAGTTTATGTGAACGGGGTGGATTTACCATTCGTAAAGAGCGCGGAACCTTTAAAGGAGATCAATGCATCATAGAGGGAGAGAAATTGGTGGTAATTAACAAAAACCGGCCGGTGGAATCGCAAACTGTTATCCTGGCCAGGGTGATTGATCATATTGGTCCTGATACCCTCTATATTAAACCTGCAGTGCGTAAAGAACTTAATAAGATTTGGGAAAGACTGGAGAAGTTTGACCAGATTGAAGATGAATCTTAAAAAAAAGAACATTCATAACTGATGAAATGTACATTTCTTGGAACCGGTACATCCATGGGAGTTCCTGTAGCCGGCGGATTTGGACGCGAAAAGATTGGAAATGATCCAAGAAATCAACGTACACGCTGTTCGGTGTGGTTGCAAACAGAAGAATCTTCAGTTGTGATTGATGTAGGACCGGAGTTCCGCATTCAAACAATTCGATCCAATATAAGGCAGATTGATCTCGTGCTGATTACTCACGAGCATATGGATCACATTGCGGGCCTGGATGATCTTCGATCTTTTAACTACGCACAACAAGCCCCGATACCGCTTCTAAGTTCTCAGCAAGTTATTGATTCCATAAAAATGCGTTTTAATTACATGTTTGGCGAGAATAAATACCCCGGTTCAACATCTCTGGATTTGGATCTGATTGACAACACGGAATCGTTCAAAGATCTCACCATCACTCCCCTTCCCTACAATCATGGGCATATTGACGTTCTTGGATACCGTGTTAATGATTTTTCATACATGACAGATGTAAAAGAGATACCCGATTCCACGAAGGAAAAAATCAAGGGAAGCAAAGTTCTCGTATTGAGCGGATTGAGATGGGGTCCCGAGCATCCAACTCATCTCACAATCCCTGAAGCTGTTGAAATTGCAAATGAGATTGGCGCTCCAAAAACATACTTAATACATATGAATTCATACGTCAATCACGCGGACAGTAATAAAAAACTACCTGAACATGTTCGATTAGCCTATGATCAGCTTGAGATTGAGATTTGATGTACGCCGGACAGCCTGTCCGGCACCTCAAAACCTAAATTCATTATCTCTTGTAGAAGGCTTTGCAAAACTCTGACCGTCATCCTGAACTTGATTCAGGATCTCCAGATACTGGCTATAAAGACGAATGGAGAATCTGAATCGAGTTCAGATTGACCAATAACCACGGTTTTGCAAAGCCCTCTTGTAATAAATGTGGATTGACGTTTTTTCCAATACACTAAGCAGCAGTTGAATCAAAAGGGCAAAGTAACGGGCAGGCTGCCCGTTGTACTTCTTCAAAGATACTTCCTCATCTCTTCGTCTTTCTTCAACTCTTCCACTACCTCTTTTACATCCTGGGCTTGATCCAGGTTTACAACCAGGATAGCGTCATCCGTTTCTACGAGGGCTACATTATCCACACCGGCAAAAGCGACCAGTTTTTTGCCATTTGTGGACACATAGTTTCCGGATGAGTTTACATATAATGTTTTTCCCTTCACAGTAGCATTTTCTTCCGAATCTTTATCTGACAGCTCATGGACAGCTGTCCAGCTTCCCACGTCATTCCAGTCAAAGTCGCCCGGAATTACGTGAACTTTGTCGGCCTTTTCCATGATTCCATAATCGATAGAGATCGACGGGCAGGATTCATAAAATTCTCGGACATCTTCTTTCGTAAAATCTGATTCTTTCAGCTTTTCTGCTTGAGTAAAAATCTCCGGGAGATGATTTTTAAATGCTTCTAAAATAGTACTCGTCTTCCAGATAAAAATTCCACTGTTCCACAGGTAATCACCGGATTCAAAAAACTCTGTTGCTTTCTCGATATTCGGTTTCTCGGTAAATTTTTGAACCCGGTACACAGGATGTGAAAACCCCTCTACTACAGTCTCCTCCGAACGATGAATATAGCCATATCCAGTTTCCGGGCGGTTTGGTTTGATGCCAATTGTAACCAGGCTATCTTGAGTTTTTGCCGTCTCAACAGCCGTATTTAGAACTCTCTTGAACTCTTCCGGTTTACCAATAACATGATCAGCAGGAAGTACAATCATTACGGATTCAGGATCTTTTTTATTCAATAACGCCGCTGCAGAAGCGATACAAGGAGCTGTATTTCGGGCCACCGGTTCACCGATAATGTGAATCGGTTCAACGGAAGAAAGCTGACTCTGGACAAGTGAAACATAATCCTGATTGGTAACCACCACTACCTGTTCCCCATCCACAAATCCATCCAACCTTTCGACGGTTTTCTGGATCATAGATGTCTCACCAAAGAGATTTAAAAATTGTTTAGGATTCGACTCCCTGCTTTTCGGCCAAAAGCGCGTTCCCGCTCCTCCCGCCATAATAACTGCATATACCATTATTGAATTATTTTTGATTCACCTATTTAACCGGAATTCAAAATAAAAATTTAGTGGAAAAGTTTGTGGCTCTCCAAAATGGATGTCATTCTGAACTTGATTCAGAATCTCCTCTTCTTCATCAAGCTCGGGGATACCGGATCGGGGTCCGGCATGACAGAATTGATTTTGGTGGTCTTTCTCACATCCATTTTAGGAAGCCACACTTTTAACATTCAAATTCAGAGTTTTTATCTCGAACGTACGTTATTTACGAGTATTCACAGAACAGATCCTTACAAATTTATGCTCCAGCTCAATACAAAATTGAGATGCTTGAAAGGTAGGCAAAACCGAATCAAACCAAAACGGGATTTGTCTGCGTCAATGTAATACTGAAGGTCGAGCCCTCTTCAGGCGAACTATCTATGAAAAGTTTTTCTCCATGCGCTTCCACAATGTGTTTTACGATAGCAAGCCCAAGACCGGTTCCACCCTTTTCCCGGGATCGTGATTTGTCGACCCGAAAAAATCGTTCGGTTACCCGTTTCAGGTCCTCCTTCTCAATACCGATTCCTGTATCCTTCACATACAGAAGCAGCTTATTTTTATTCTTTTTATAATCAGTCACGCCAATCTCAACATATCCGCCGGGTTTGTTGTATTTCATCCCATTTTCAATCAGGTTGATAAGCACCTGCTTTACCTGGTTCCGATCCGCCCGCACCTGGATGTTTTTGTCAAAATCTTTCACCCGAATCTCTATGTTCTCTTTCTGCGCTTTATACTGAAGACTCTCAACCACATCCAGAACCACATCCCTCAAATACAGATCTTTAATATTTGATTTCAGTTCTCCCGTCTCCAGCCGTGAAATTTCCATCAGATCATTCGTGAGATATATGAGGCGATTCACATTTCTCATCGTTTTTTTCAGAAATACTTCGTTGACGTTTTCATCATGAATGGCCCCATTTAACAGAGTTTCGATAAAGCCCTGTATTGCAAAAATAGGCGTTTTCAGTTCATGAGAAATATCCCCGATAAACTCTTTCCTATAGTTCTCAATTTTATTAAGGCGGGTAAGCTCCTTGCTAACGGTATCGCTGGCACGGATGGATCGCTGCATCAACAGATCCAGTTCATCTTTTACAATTTCGGGCTCACCGTCATAATCTTTGAACTTTTTTCGGGGAATATTCTTAACGACCTTATAAAGGGTTTCAATTCGTTGCTTGTGCAGACGAGCCGAAATCAAATAGACAATCAAAAAACTGAGTGCAAAAAGGCCCGCACTTACGCCCGCAATCTGTATAAGGGAAATAGTAGTAATTGCATAAAGAGCAACAGCAACAAAAGAAGCTAAAATCAGAGCTGACGGAAACGCCGTTCTGATCGATATGGAGGAAAGTATTCTTTTTTTTGTATCAGAGGAGCTCATTCTTTAAACCTGTAACCGACACCTTTTACAGTCTCAATATAATGATCTCCGAGTTTTTCTCTGATTTTTCTTACGTGTACATCCACAGTGCGATCCACAACATAGATATTATCTCCCCAAACCTTATTGAGCAGCGTTTGCCGGTCGCGTACTTTCCCTCTTTTGCTGGCCAGGTAATAAAGAAGTTCGAACTCCTTTCTGGGGAGCTGAAACTCCTCATCGCCGCGAGTTACGATGTATCGATCCTTATCAATTTCAAGATCGTGTACACTCAGTTTCTGTACTTTCTCCTCCGTTTCGTCAAAACGACGCAGCACAGCTTTAATTCTTGATACCAGTTTAGTCGTACTGATTGGCTTTGTGATAAAATCATCTGCACCTTTGTTGAGCCCTTCAATCTCCGTTTTTTCATCACTCCGGGCGGTTAGAAAAATGATGGGAATGTGCGACAGTGTTGAGTCCTCCCGCATTCTGTCGCATACTTCAATACCATCCATTTGGGGCATCATGATATCGAGGAGCACCAGGTCGGGCATATGCTCTTTGGCCATTTGAATACCATCTTTGCCGTTATCGGCTTTTATAACATCATAACCCTCTTGACGAAGATTGTATTCAATAAGATCCAGCAGGTCCTGTTCATCGTCGACTACAAGAATAGTTTGTTTAGACAAAATATGTCAGTATTTAATTTCGATTCGGTAATAAACTAACGGCTTCACTGATTAAAGATAACGAACAAAGATTAAGACAATATTATCATTTTAATGTTGCCAATGCCTCTTTTACTATTTGTGAGACTGTAGCTTTAGGATTCTTGCCGGAAATTTGATTGACCGTTTTAACCGCCTTATTCTTTGAAAAACCCAGGGCTTCCAGGGCTGAAGTTGCTTCTTCGCGTTTACTTCTGGTTTCTGTTGAACCGGATACAACAGAGGGCTGAGATTCATCAAATAACTTATCTTTCAATTCCAAAACCATTCTCTCTGCCGTTTTCTTCCCAATTCCTGAAATTGTAGAAAGAGCTTTAATATCCTGCGTTACAATGGCCTCCATCAGCGCCGGTGCCGGCATTCCTGATAAAGTTGTTAATCCCAATTTTGGGCCGATTCCCTTTACTGTTATCAATCTCTCAAATAAATTCTTCTCTTTATTGGATGCAAAACCAAAAAGCCGCTGATCATTATCAGTAATGTGATGGTAAATCAGGAGCTTCAATTTTTCACCCGATTCCGGTAGCGTTTCTAATGTTTGAGTTGATATCTCCACACGATATCCAACTCCATTCACATCAATGATACACTCATCTTCTGTTTTCTGTTGAAGTATTCCGTTAAGATAAGCGATCATATTTTTTTGATTGATTTGAATCAGCCATGGAGTCAACGAACGATCCCATGGGATTATCATTAAAATTTCAGGATAGCGCGAGCGTCTCGCTCGTGCTCGTATTCCTGTAATGAAGGGCACCCCAACGTTTCGGGGCACCAACTACATTTTTCCATTATCTCCCTTCCAGGGGAGACAGAGCTTCTCAAAAGTTCTTGAGAAGCTCAGAGGGGTGTTCACAGCTGTAGCAAGGATCATCCCCCCTAAATCAACTTTGTTGATTCTTTCCCCTTCGAAAGGGAATTCTATTTCACGAGATGGCGCAAGCGTCTCGCTTGTGCCCCCTACTGCAAGCACGAGCGAGACGCTCGCGCTATCTGTTTTATTTCACCCGGTCAGGATTATCCTGCACAAATTGTGCCCAACTGGATTTACTGTTGTTTTGGTGCATCTTTTTTGATCCCGTTTGAGCAGAATTCCTGTCGGCATGGGTAAAATGGCACCACGCTACTGAAAGAGCATCCGTGGCATCCTGCGATAATTTTCCTTCCGGCATCTTCACCATTTTGTCCAGCATAAATGCAACCTGCTGTTTGCTGGCATTTCCATTCCCGGTAATGGCTTTCTTCACCATTTTGGGATAGTACTCTGCCACCAGTAGTCCCTGGTTGGTAATCGCCAAAATTGCGGCGGCTTGTGCCCGTCCGAGTTTTAACATTGCCAGCGGATCAACTCCGTAAACCGGTGTTTCTACAGCACATTCATCCGGATTATGTTTTTTGATCAGCTTCGTGATTTCATCAAAGATGTATTGAAGCCGGTCATTATGACTATCCATGTTAGCCATCCGGAGGACATCACAAACCTCAACCGAATAGGATGTATTCTCCTGAACAAGCACAGCATAACCCGTTGCTCGGGAACCGGGATCGATACCGAGAATTTTTTTAGCCATAAAACCGGAAATATCGAATTACAAAGTCCCTTCGATATTCATCATTAGATATTCGGTGTTCATTATTCATCATCTTCCGCATAAAGCTTCACAAGCCCGTCAATCATCTCTTCGGAAATGCCTGAAGTTACAAAACCACCATCGTGATAGAGATTTTGCATCGTTACTTTACGGGTCAGATCGGAAAAGAGAGTTACGCAGTAGTCTGCGCATTCATCCGCACTGGGATTTCCAAGCGGTGCAATTTTATCGGCAAAGGTGAACATGCCGTCAAATCCTTTAATTCCGGTACCGGCGGATGTTTTCGTTGGTGCCTGGGAAATGGTATTCACCCGAATTCCACGCTCCGCAAGACGGCTTCCGTAATTCCTGGCGATACTTTCAAGAAGAGCCTTGGCATCATTCATATCAGAATATTTTGAAAAAATGCGATGCGCCCCAATATAGGTGAGGGCAACCACACTGCCCCCGTCGTTCAACAGGCCGGTTTTATCTGCATAATGTAGAATCTTATGGAGCGATATTGCCGAAATATCCAATGTTTGATTGAACCATTCATAGTTCAGGTCTTTATACTCTATTTTCTTTCGGATATTGGGTGACATGCCAATGGCGTGCAGAATAAAATCCACACTACCCAACTCTTCCTTCGTGTCGTTCATCAGGGTTTCTACATCTTCCTCTTTGCTTACATCACAAGGCAAAATTTTGGAATTTGTTTTGTCACCCAGTTCATCAAGCGCACCAAGGCGCAAAGCAATGGGTGCGTTTGACAAAACGAAATCTGCTCCCTCACGCTTACAAGCTAACGCAATTCTCCATGCAATACTTCGTTCGTCAAGAGCTCCAAAAATAATTCCTTTCTTCCCTTTTAGTAATCCGTATCCTTTTTCTTCAGACATTCATTAAGCTATTTGAAGGTTATTAGTTAATTAATTTGAAAATAACACCTTCGGGCATCACATCGAAATTGAAAATATGTGATAGAAGGCTTTGCAAAACTCTGACCGTCATCCTGAACTTGATTCAGGATCTCCAGATACTGGCTATAAAGACGAATGGAGAATCTGAATCGAGTTCAGATTGACCAGTAACCACGGTTTTGCAAAGCCCTCTGATAGAGTTGGTGGTTTTTTAATCATGTAATTTTCAAAAATTTCAATTTAATAGTTGGGAGAAATGTCAACTTCGTTTATGTTAGATTCAATGTGTAAATTAATCCCAATCCGGGACATACATTCACTACGTATATATAGATAGCAAGTGATCCTCTACTGGCTGGTAACTTTTATCGCTTTTGCAAAACATTCCACAAAGGATGAGGAATGGATGCAACAAATTCAAAATGGGGATACAACCGCTATGAAGCTTTTATATAATAAGTATAAAAATCTTCTGTTCGGGCTCATTGTCTCCATTTTGAAAAACCGGGAAGAAGCTGAAGATTGCCTGCAGGAAGTCTTTACCCAGGCATGGGAGAAGGCCGATCAATTTGATGCCTCGAGAGGAAAAGTGTATACATTCTTAGTAACAATGGCACGCAACAAGGCAATTGACAGAACCCGTTCAAGAGCGTACAAAGATTCAGAAAAAGAAGATCACATTATCAACGATTTTACGTTAACGCTTGAGGGTGAGTTCAACAATCCACATGAGCAGATGGAACTTACGGAACGTGCAAAAATAGTGCGCAGTGCACTCAATCAGCTAAGTGAAAAAGAACGAAAAGTATTGTATGTCTCCTATTTTAATGGGATGAGCCAGTCTGAAATATCAGATAAGCTGGACATTCCCCTTGGTACTGTTAAATACCGGATGCGCCAGGGAATGATAAAACTCCGCGACATGCTTGTACCCGACGATCAACAATGACAGAACAAGAACAACATAACGACTTTGAAGCTCTCTGTGCCGGCTATGTGCTGGATGCACTGACGGATGAGGAGAACCGCCAGTTTGAGAAGATGCTGCGCAATGCCACTCCCGAACAGATTCAACTGTTTGAGGAGATGATGGAAATTCGCGATGAACTGGCTCTTGCTTCTGAACCAATATCACCTTCGCCGCACGTTGAAGAGGATATTATGGCAGCCATCACGGATAAGCCTGAAAAACAACAACCTGATGAGGCTGAAAACAGATCCGGTTCTACAAACATAATACCGATATGGGCATACCGGGCGGCTGCAGCAATCCTGCTTATTGCTTCCCTGACTTTTGTATACATTACATTTGATCTGTCTGAAACTGTTGATTCTCAACAATCACAAATTTCTGAACTACAGAGTCAACTTGATCGTCAGGAACAGCTTTTAACCGTTCTGTCCGGACGGGAAGTTACACTTGTGAATATGAATGGCTTGGATCCAAGCCCCGAAGGTTATGGAAAAATTATCTGGGATCCCAACCAGGGTGAAGCCATTTTGCAACTGGCTAATTTGCCTGCACCTCCGCAAAACAAAGATTACCAACTCTGGTTGATTAAAGCGGGTCAGAATCCAATTAGCGCCGGTGTTTTTAATTTTGAGCAGCCATCTACTGACTTGTTTTTCCGTGTTGAAAAACTGAATGAAGAGCCTTCGGAGGAATCTAATACATTTGCGGTAACCCTTGAACCGAAGGGTGGAGTTCCTCAACCTACCGGTGATATGTTCTTACTTGGTGAGCAACAGTAAGAGTTTGTGTAGGAAACTCTAAACGTATCCAACTGTTAAAGATTGAAGTTTTCTTAATCGATCTAATAAGGTCGTATTGGTTGTAAGATCTCAGAAATACTTCAGAATTATTTATAAAGAATGTCCAAAAAATCAAAAGAGGTATAAAGATGAAAATACTTACACCGCGATTTCACGGTTATTTGGATTATCTGACAGTAGCTATTTTCCTTATAGCCCCTCTTCTTTTAGGCCTTGAAGGATTATCTGCAATTTTCTCCTATATTTTAGGGGCAATCCACCTCTTGATGACCATTCTCACCGATTTCTCCCTGGGTTTTGCCAAACTCATTCCAATTAAAACACACGGCTGGATTGAAACAGTTGTGGGCCCTCTCGTGCTTCTTCTGCCCTTTATTTTGGGATTTAATGAAACAGCTCGCACCTTTTATATCGCGATGGGTGCCATTATTATCATTGCAAGCCTGCTTACCGACTACAAACAAGCCTCGTTAGATATTGAAGACATATCCGTTTAGAGTTTACTGAATCAGCTTCCGGATGATTTTGAGTAAATTTTTTGTATAAAAAAAGCCGCAACTGAACAGATGCGGCTTTCATTTATAAACAGGTATTGAATTCGAATATTTATTCGTAATCCAAACTCTTGACGTTTACAGCGCTAGGGCCTTTGGGAGAATCTTCAACATCGAATTCTACCTTTTCACCATCTTCCAACCCTTGATTAGGTCCGAGATCCGGGATATTGTTTCTGTGAACAAAAATATCTTTTCCGCCTTCATCGGGCTTAATAAATCCAAAGCCTTTTGTTTTGTCAAAGAATTTAACTTTTCCTTGTTGTGACATAATAATAATGTAGAGTTTTATACACGTACATACGGTTGTTCATCCTGGCTAAAAAGAATTGTAATACCAAATCATTTCAGAGAAGATTACTATCAACCCTCTTGTAAGTGTGAATTAAATTGAATTATTATAATACGGGGCTTTAAGGAGAATACCTACTAATAGTTTAAATTGATTGAAATAAGCGTTTCTCCATCCGGGAAAGAGTTTGAATACCTTGTCTAAAATAAAAAAGCCGTTCCAAAAATTGGAACGGCTTAATTTTTATAGTATTGAATCCGAATGTTTATACGTAGTCCAGGCTCTCTACATTTACTGCGCTGGGTCCTTTCGGGGTATCTTCAACCTCAAATTCTACGCTTTCGTCATCTTCTAACCCTTGGTTGGGTCCAAGATTGGGAATATTGTTTCTGTGAACAAAAATATCTTTTCCACCGTCGTCCGGCTTGATGAATCCAAATCCTTTTTGTGTGTCAAAAAATTTTACTTTTCCTTGTTGTGGCATAATAGTATTGTAATAGTATAAAGTTACTACACGTACGTTCAGGCGTTCATCCGTGCTAAAAGGAATTGCGTTACCAAAATCGTTTCAGAGAAGATTACTTTACACCTGCCGTAGGTGTGAATTAAATTGAATTATAAAACTAAGGGGTTTTTTGCAGAATGTAAACTGATAATTTTGGAAAGTATTAGGTTGCACGTTTTACGAACGTTAAGCTTTTTTCCATCTATAGTGATTGCTAATGCCTGCTCTATTTTAAAAACCAATAGTTCTGAAAAGTTTAAAAACAGATATGTGGCTTTGCTTTACACCGGGAGTTTTTCAATTGATTACTCTGATCATGATATAGTACGTAACAACTAAAATGGATCAATCTTACAAAAAGTAGTTTGTAACACTCAGGAATTGAGCAAACTCAAGTCTTTTCCCTGAATCACTCGAGAAAAATTTTATACGTCTCAATTTATCAACCCCGGAAATAAAGATAAATCACAACAATAATCGCCATTAATACCACCGAACTGACCACATCTTTCCAGGTCCAGCTTGCGCGGGATTCTTTCTTGTCCTCTTCCGTCAATGTTTGATACGTAAGTCCAGAGATCTTTTCTCTATCTGGTGCTGAGGTTGCGTAACTCACTCCAACCATCACAGCAATACAGATCAAAAACATTCCCAAACTGTAATACTGGAAGAATATATTATTAATGATCCATAAGAATGACCCTTCGGTATAGGCAAAATCTTCCATCAAAAATGCTGGTGTATCCACGGCCAATCGAAAGAGACCCAATACAATTCCAACAATCAAAGCCGTCAGACAGCCCTGTTTGTTCAAACGGCTGTTAAAAATCCCCATGAAAAATACCACGAAAATGGGTGGAGCCAAATACGATTGAATATTTTGCAGGTAATCATACAAGCCACGGCTTCCCTGTATAACCGGAATCCAGAGCAAGCCAATAATAATCATCGCGATGACGGCCACTCTTCCCACCCAGACCAGCTCCTTGTCGGACGTATTGGGTTTCAATTTGTTGTAAAGATCCATGGTAAACAGAGTGGACGAAGCGTGAAAAACACCCGCTAACGAACTCATCAATGCCGCAAGTAAACTGGCAACAACCAAACCCCGGATCCCCACAGGTAAAATGTGTGCCACCATCAGAGGAAAAGCGGCCTGGGCATTTTCACGAATCACTTCACCATCCGCTCCGATCATGTATTGCTGCATCTCGGCAATATGTCCCGATTTGGCCAATGCAAATGCAATTATTCCCGGAATGATGAAGATGAAAACAGGAAACAGTTTGAGAAATGCTGCAAAAATACTCCCTCGCCGGGCTTGCTCTTCATTTGGTGCACCCAAGGCTCTTTGAACGATATATTGGTCAGTGGTCCAGTACCATAAACCCACAATTGGTGCGGCAAAAAGCATTCCCAGCCATGGATATTGGTCATTAAAATACCACGCCATTTCCTCACCCGTATTAACCGGCGCCCATGTACTGGCCACTCCGTCGGGAACCAGTGGTTTCCAAAGATTGAACATTTCCGGACCAACAATATCTACGAGTTGCGCCCAGCCGCCAACGGCCTGTAACCCATAGAACAATACAAAGAGAGAACCAAGAACAAGCACAACCGCCTGAACAGCTTCTGTATATGCAACTGCACGAAGACCTCCAAGAGCCGTATAAATTCCAGTAAAGATGATGACCAATATCGAACCAATCCAGAAACTATTTAATCCCATAAAATTCAGTTCCGGAATCAGGACACTCATTACCACGCCTCCGGCAAATATACCTACAGCAATTTTTGTAAGTACATACCCAATCAATGAAACACTGGAAAGCAGAGTTCTTGCAAGCGGAGAAAAGCGCCGTTCCAAAAATTCAGGCATGGTAAATACTTTTGAGCGGATGTAGAAGGGAATCATCACCCAAGCCAATATCAACAAACACCAGGCATGCAACTCATAATGGGCAAGTGCAACGCCATCGGTGGCTCCTGAACCTGATAGGCCAACGAGGTGTTCTGAGCCGATGTTCGAAGCAAAAATCGATGTTCCCACGATAAACCATCCTAAATGTCGGCCGGCGAGGAAAAAATCATCTGTAGTGTCGGTTTTTTGTTTGATGACCCACCAGGCAATTCCCAGAATCACAAGGAAATAGGCAGCGATTACAACCCAATCAATAACAGCGAGTGTTCCCATAGTTTTTTCTGATTAAGTATTCGTTGAATTTCTTCTCTTTCAGCGACCTGGCAGAGTTCCCGATGTTTTTTTCGGGATCCTGCAAGAGTCGCGGGATTTCTGTCCAGAACTCTGCCAGGACCTCTCGGACTCTGGCAGGTTCTTTATCAGACTTCTTTATAATCAATTCCCAAAATATTACACAGCATTTTCCATTTCTTTCTCTGATCACCGAGATGCATAACCTGGTGATGTGTTCCTCCATTTTTCAGCCAACCATCATTGCAATCCCTTAAACCACTTTCCGGTTTAAAATGGAAATAAGGCATCTCAATCGTTGGATATTCTTTGGTATCGAGAACATCTCCATAAGCAACCACAAGCCGGAACTCTTCACCAACCAAATGAACTAATGAAACGATGGTAGCCGGACCCGGTTCAGCCATAAAAACGGTCGTGGGCGGATTTTCCAGATCTCCAATTCCCAAAACCCGATTTGCGAGGCGAATGGGTTTGTCTTTTCGGGCTACTTTCCAATTTCCTTCGCCCATATGACTCATCAACATGGATTCTCGTTTGAAATCCATCGCATACATTTCTGTGAAAGTGTGCATCGTCTTCCAGAACATGCCCTGCCGCAACCATGCTCGCCGTGTTGGTATCGCCTTCGGCGGCATACCCGTAGCCTTCCGCCATCAGGTTCGATGCGGCCAGCATATTGATCTGTTCAAACCGGCCGTCGCCTTTAAACGTGTCGAAATGAGCGGAAAATCCCTGGTAATTATACTCTTCCAAAAACTTCCTGAATCCGAGATACATCCGGACGGCATACCGCAAATTCTTCTCCGGCATATCATCATCCACATCAAACCGGTTTTGCTCAATCATAACACGCTCATCAATTTCCTCATCACTCACCGCTTCCATCAACCGGTAGATCTCCCCGATATATTCTCGGTTCACTTCCGGTCCGATCACTCGTGTGAAAGCCGCTTCATCCGAAAGTGTATCGCCCATTCCATGCATCTTACCAATAGCCGCGATTCTCATTCTCTTCAAAGCGGCTGCCGTTTGTGCCGCTTTCGCCCAATTGCCTACATGCTCTTTAAATTCTTCACTTTTCCAGTTAGCAGAGATCACTTCAAAATTGTCCCCATGAGTTCGGATGATCGCATTCGCCATATCCTGCGCGCCGTGAATTCCCTGGTTGTAGGTCAGATCGGCCATATCCCAATCGGTGGTCACTTCCGGTTCGGGCTGAATATTGGCTAAGAGAATCGGCAGATTATTCTTTTGAAGAGCTCGAACCGTTCGCATGGCCGGACCGTAGGTCAGCATCACAATCATCACCCCATCCAACCCTTTGTGATTGAAATCTCCCAGGATCTCTTCAATATCATCACGGTTTCGGGCGGCTCTCGGGAAATCAAAATCAGCCACATCGGCCAACTGTTCACACACCTTGCGGGCATACTTTTCCTGCCGCTCGGTAATCCCCGGCAGCGACTTATCATACAGTTCCTGCATGATGCCCAGCAATCCAATTTTGGGTTTTCTTTTTTGGATGGTTGTCATAATCGAATTCTTATCAAAGGTTCATAATTATTCCTGGCCGTAATAGGCGTCATCGCCGTGCTTGCGGTCGTAATGTTTTTTGATGAGCGAATCCTTCATGCGCGAAACATCCGGATCGATCTGTAAACTGAGGAACGCCATCTCGGCCAACTGTTCCAAAACGGCACTATTATAAACCGCTTTTCCGGCCGAATCACCCCAGGTAAACGGTGCGTGATTTCCCACCAACATCATCTCTACTTCTTTGTAGGATAGATTTCGCTCCTCAAACAGATTCAGAATCTGGAATCCCGTTTGGTGTTCATAATTTCCTTCGATCATCTCATCGGCCATTGGCGGAGCACAAGGAACATCTACCGTCAGGTGATCGGCATGGGTGGTACCAAGAATCGGGATATCTTTCAGAGACTGAGCCCAAGCCGTTGCATAAGTGGAATGCGTGTGGGCAATTCCGCCAATTTCAGGCCAGTGTTTGTAGAGAACGGCGTGAGTTTTTGTGTCAGATGAGGGACGAAGATCGCCTTCAACCACATTCGCATCAAAATCTACAATCACCATCTTTATCCGGCGTTAAATCCGCATACGGAACACCGCTTGGTTTGATGGCAAACACTTCTTCATCCCGATCGGCAGCACTGACATTACCAAAGGTAAACAGAACCAATCCCAATTCGTCAATCTGCATATTGGCATCGTAGGCGGCCTGTTTGATGGAATCGTATTTGCCCATTTTACCTATTTTTTGTTAGCGATTCTTTCTTCTACTGTTTGAGCCAGAGACTGATAACTCTCATACTTTTCGCGATAGTGATCAACCATTTTGGGATTCGGCTCATACGTTTTTTCAAAACCTGCTCCCATCGCTTCAACAGCTTCTTCAACACTCGAAAAAATTCCTGCGGCCGTTGCGCCAAACATCGCTGCTCCTAACGCAACCGCTTGATCCGATTTTACAATATTAATCGGCATATTGAGCACATCGCTTAACATCTGCATCACATAAGCAGATTTCTTCGCCACACCTCCCATCCCGATAATTCCTTTAATTGGAATCCCTTCCTCCTCAAATCGATTCACAATCGCTTTCGCACCGAAACAGGTCGATTCAACCAATGCCCGGTACATATCCGGCGCGGTGGTTCCAAGATTCATCCCTTCAATGGCTGAGGTTAGATTTTGATTGGCATCCGGAGTACGGCGGCCGTTGAGCCAGTCCAGCGCAACAAGGTATTTATCATTATCAACGGTGAGATTTTCTGAAGCGGCTTTTTCCAATTCTTGAATTAATGAATCATCCAGCTCATCGAGTAGCTTTTGCCTGGTTTCATCATCAATCACCCGGCTGTTTTGAACCGGCCAGAGAAGAATTTCTTTGAACCACGCATACACATCCCCAAACGCAGACTGACCGGCTTCGAGCCCCATCATTCCGGGAACAACAGATCCGTCAACCTGTCCGCAAATTCCTTTTATGAGCTTTCCTTCCATATCTTCGTGCGGAGCAATGAGCATGTCGCAAGTGGAGGTGCCCATTACCTTGCTCAGGTAATAGGGTTCTATCTCTCCACCTACGGCACCCATGTGGGCATCGAATGCGCCCACGCCCACCACAACTTGTTCACTAAGTCGAAGTTTCTTTGCCCATTCTTTAGAAAGTGTACCGACAGGCTGATCAGCGGTGTATGTATCCTTAAACATGCGACTTCGAATTCCATCCAGCAGCGGATCCAATTCACTTAAAAAATCCTGGCCTGGCAAACCATTAAACTCTTCATGCCACATCGCTTTATGTCCGGCTGCGCAACGGCTTCTTCTCATATTTGTGATATCATCTCCGCCGGTTAGCTCGAAAGGAATCCAGTCGCAATGTTCTACCCAGCTCCAGGCACTTTGCCTTACTTTTTCATCCACACGAAGCGTATGTAAAATTTTTGCCCAGAACCATTCGGAGGAGTACACACCACCCACATATTTTGTATAATCGATCTCCCAATTTGCCGCCAGTTCATTGATCTCTTCAGCTTCTTTAATCGCTGTATGATCTTTCCAGAGAATGAACATTGCGTTGGGATTCTCTTCAAATCCTTCAGTCAATGCCAAAGGCGTTCCCTGTTTATTGACAGCTACCGGAGTTGAGCCGGTTGTATCAGCCGAAATAGCTATTACATTTTTTCTGATTTCATCGCCCGCTTTATCCAAAACCTGAGTAATCGTCTCCGTCAATCCTTCCAGGTAATCGAGCGGGTGCTGGCGGAATTGATTCGCTGACGCATCGCAATATAACCCCTCTTTCCAGCGGCTATAATAATGAACGGCATCCCCGATATATTTCCCGCCGGTACTGATGAGCACTGACCGAACTGAATCCGTCCCGAAGTCAACCCCAATTACATATTTTGTTTTGGCTGAACTCATTCCTGTCACACTTTTGGTGGTTTAAAACTTAACGCGGCACCATTTTCATCTGCCTTTTGTTTTTCAAATTTTT
Organism: Balneolaceae bacterium; assembly: GCA_034521495.1. Taxonomy (NCBI): domain Bacteria; kingdom Pseudomonadati; phylum Balneolota; class Balneolia; order Balneolales; family Balneolaceae; species Balneolaceae bacterium. The sequence continues at coordinate 407,372 of JAXHMK010000004.1, read as the reverse complement.
TGTTGTCGAACCTGTATAGATAGGCTCCTTTTTTTGAAAATTTCTTCTGTTTCTCATTCGTCTTTTCAAGAACATCCATCGAAAGAATTCGTCGCCGAAAATTTCGTTTGTCCAATTCCGTTTCATAGATCGATTCATACAACTGCTGGAGTTCCGGCAGTGTAAATTTTTCCGGCAGCAGTTCAAATCCAACAGGTTGTGTTGCTGCCTTATGCCGAAGCCGGGCTTTGGCTGCATCTACCATTTTATGATGATCAAAAATCAGATCCGGCAAATCATCAATCGGGAACCAGCGGGCACTGTATTTTTCTACTAAGCTCCTTGTCGTGATCGTGAATGTTTATCAATGAGTAGTAGGCGATGGAAATGGTTCGTTCAACCGGGTCACGGTCAATTTCACCAAATCCATATAGCTGCTCCAGGTAAATATTTCGTAACCCGGTTAGTTTTTTAAGGATTCTTGAAGCAGCCTCATCGAGGCTTTCATCCACTTCGAGAAATCCGCCCATCAATGACCACTTTCCTTTCTCAGGTTCAAAATCCCTTTTTATCAGCAACAGCTTGAGGTTTTCCCGGTCGAAACCGAAAATTATGGTATCAAGAGCAACCGGGAACCGATCAATATTTTCGTATTGTTTTGGAGACACCTTGGCTGTTTTATTCAATGGTCAACATTACTACAGATTTGGATGGAAGCGAGATCGAGAGCATGGTTCCATCCATTTCATGATCACTAAAATCATTCAAAACAACATTCTCCGGATCGTCAAATGTATTCACGGAACTAACTTCATCAGCCGTAAGAATTTTTCCTGATGAGACATTTCCAAGATCATCAATTCCACGAAAATCGAGCTCAACATCCTGGGCATTATTCGCATCTAAATTTGTAATGGTGAGGTTAATCCGTCCATCGTCGCTTTTAGAAGCAGTTAAGCTGACAGACGGAATCTCCTCACCATTGTGTCCGTAGCTGGAAATGTTTGTATTTGTTTGAAGCAGTTCGGTATCAAAATGAACACGATAGAGATCAAACACATGATAGGTAGGTGTTTTGATCATTTGATCGCCTTCCGTCAAAATCACTGCCTGAAGCACATTTACCATTTGTGCGATATTTGCCATCCGAACGCGGTCGCTGTGCTTATTCATAATATCCAGTGAAATGGCGGCGATCAGCGCATCCCGAAGTGAGTTTTGTTGCTGTAAAAATCCGGGGTTTGAACCTGGAATAGGATCGGTCCAGATTCCCCATTCATCCACAAAGAGCCCCACACGTCCTTCCGGGTCATACTCGTCCATCCGGTTTTTATGGCCTTGAATAAATTCGTCGAGGCGTAGGGCCTTCCGAAGTCCATCGAAGTAAAGATCTTCTCCAAAATTGACGGAAGCGCCTTTGTTCGTCCAGCTCTCTCCGGCAATAGTATAGTAATGGAGGGAGATAGCATCCATCATGTGAGATGCCTCCTCCATTACTTTGTCCGTCCAATAATACTGTTCGTTGGAATACCCGCTTGCTACCCTTGTAATTTCTGTGTCGCTGTAGTCGCGTACATAGGTTGCAAATCGTTTGTACAGATCAGAATAGTACGCGGGGTCCATATTTCCGCCACATCCCCAGCTCTCATTCCCAATACCGATATACTTCACACCCCAGGGTTCATCTCGGCCATTTTCACGACGGAGATTTGCCAGATCGCTGTCGCCATCGTAGTTCATGTACTCTATCCAGTTTTGCATTTCGCGGGGAGTGCCGCTCCCAACATTCATCGCCACAACCGGCTCGGCTCCGAGCATTTCCGTGAAGTTCAAAAATTCATGAGTTCCGAAACTGTTGTCTTCAATCACCATTCCCCAGTGCGTATTGATGGAATTTGGACGTTCATCCATCGGGCCAATTCCATCTCTCCAGTTGTACTCATCCGCAAAACAACCGCCGGGCCAGCGAATATTGGGAACTTCTAAATGCTGCAGAGCTTCCAGTACATCGGTTCGATAGCCATTGGTATTCGGGATATCGGAATCTTCACCCACCCAAACACCACCGTAGATCCCCTCGCCCAGATGCTCAGCAAAGTGACCATAAATATGGCGGCTGATAGTGCTTACTTCCTGGTCGGCATTTATAATGATTTTATTATCCTGGGCCTGACTTGTAAATATAATTGCCAAACTCAGAAATAGAGATATACATATTGATTTTTTCATGGCAGAGAAGTTTTAATTTCGAATAGATAAGATGCTATTCACTTACTTTAAACTGGTAGATTGTAGTGGTTTCATACGTTTCGCCTGGATTTAACACTGCTGATGGAAAATCAGGTTTGTTGGGGGAATCGGGAAAAGTCTGGGTTTCCAGGCAAAGAGCTGCATACTGTTCAATTGGCACGCCGTGGTGACCCGTTAAACTTCCATCCAAAAAGTTGCCGGTGTATAGCTGAACTCCGGGTTGGTCCGTATACACTTCCATAATGCGGCCGGACTCTTCATGTTCAACCGTGGCAATTTGTCGAATGCCTGAATTGGGATCATTCAAAACAAAGTTGTGATCGTATCCCGGTGGTATTGACTCAATGCGAGCACCCACAGTTTCAGGTTCGGTAAAATCAAAGGGTGTTCCTTCTACAGGACGCAGTTCTCCGGTAGGAATCAGGCCTTCATCAACCGGAGTGTATCTATCCGCATGAATCATTAAGAGATGATCCAAAATACCCTGTGACGGATCACCACTTAGATTGAAATAAGAATGGTTGGTTAAATTAACGACTGTTGCCTTGTCGGTTGTAGCGTGGTAATCAATTCGTAGTTCGTTCTCCTCAGTTAGAGTATAGGTAACCTCCACATCCAGGTTTCCGGGATATCCCTCTTCGCCGTCGGGACTGAGGTAACTGAGCGTAACTGAATTTTCATCCTCATTAACTTCCGCATCCCAAAGCTTTTTATCGAACCCTTCTTCACCTCCGTGGAGATGATTCTCCCCATCGTTTGTTGCGAGTTGATAGGTTTCGCCATTGAGTTCAAATTGGCCGTTGGCAATCCTGTTGGCATATCGGCCGGCAATAGCCCCAAAAAATGGATGGCCTGATTTATACTGTTCCAGATTATCAAAACCAAGCACAACATTCTCGATATTTCCATCTTCATCAGGCACTTTTATTGAAGTGACAATTCCACCGTAATTGGTAATGGAAACTTCCATACCGTTTGAATTTGTTAATGTAAACAGTTGTACTGTTGATCCGTCATCCATCGCTCCAAACTCCTCTGTTTCAACCTGTTGTTCAGCCATTTGATTCTGTTCCGATGTACAAGCAAAAAAAGCTGTCATCAGAACCAAAAATGCAGAAAACTGAACTATTTTTTCTTTTCCTATTTTCATCAAATTTATGATTTCATATTTCGATTTGGGCAGATATCCAATCAACATATCTCCGAGATTCTGTAGATCCACTGCCTCAAAAATTGAATAAACTAATAAAGGTGTAAATTTTACACTTATAAGAAGTAACAGAACCTGAATGGGATTTGCAAGCGCTTTTTTGCCAAACAAACAGTTCTGGAAATTTCTCTCTTATATCGGCAGAATATTTTGGGTGGGCAATTACACCATTTTAAATACGCAAAGTTAAAATGGCTTTATCGAGATAGGTGGAGTAATAATAAAAGAGAAGCCAGACATCTCATGCCTGACTTCCCTTGGACCTTCGGACGAATGTAATGTTGATGTAGTCTTAGAAGTAACTTCACCCGGATTATGCACCAAGAAATTTGGTTGTGCACAAGGCGAAGAGGAAATGGTGACGGAAGGGTACCTGAGTACCCTGAGTAAAGCATTTCAACTTTAACGCAGTGCACGGGCAAATTTCGTAGCCATTTGCCACAACACTCAAAATTGACCTACCATCATTTCCCGCTACATGAAATATTATCAGTGGCTTAAATTCTATATTATACTTTTTCGTGAATAATTCGGGTTCAATCAACATCTTCATCTTTTTAGCAACCTCAACCACCAGGTTGAATATTCATAGCTTTAATTTTATCAACGCAGCAGAAAAGCAGAATTATTAATTAACCTCAGCTCGATTAATAAAAACGTATGAAAAAGTCTCCCCTAACAAGGGGAGATTTTCCCCAGGGGATGCCTTCGGCGAGAGGGGTGTTCATTGTGTTTCGCAGATATTCTGATGGACATCCCCCTATTTCCCCCTTTTTTAAGGGGGACTATCAAGAATCTAATTTATGAATCGAACTCAGGTAATTAGAAAACCTGGACCCACCCTAAAAAAGGAAGAGTCCAGGCGAGGGGAATCACGAAGAGATAAATAAACTGGCGATGTTTGTTACGTCTTCCATTGTCAGGAATTCATCCCACGCTTCAGTCACACCATCAGCATCAACATCCGTCACGGATGTAACTTCAACTCCTAATTGTGAGGTCTGATCTTCACCGGCATAAACCGCCTGCGTTGCTTCAGGCATGCCTGCACCGCGTTCAGCTTGAGTAATCCATCCTTTCAAGCCCCGGAGTCTTCGCACTTCTGATGCATGGCGTGCCTCTACGGAATGAATAGCCAGGGCTGCGGTCAATACTTGTGGAGCTCCCTGAACGGCTGGCGCCTGACCTTTATACGCACGAACTCCGGTGTCTTCAAATGCTTGTGAAAGTGCCAGGAACTGATCGTACACGTTAAACGGATCAAACGCACCGCCTACTGTAAAATCGAATTCAGGTTTTTCGATTGGGGTTCCACCCAGGGTATCAATCGTATCAAGCAGAAAATCCACATGCTGTTGTTCGTGTTTGCCAATCTGCATGAAGATATCTGCTTCTTTGCCACTTGGAATTAAACCGGTTTGATTATTCCCCATTGCATAGAATTCATTTTCAAGATGCTCCAGGGTCAATGCATAATTTAAAACTCCTATCAGGTTCTCTGTGGATTGTGCTTTTGCCGGTGTTGAGAAAGCAGAAATAGCCCCCAGTGGTATGGCCGATAATGCAAGCTTTTTGCTGAAATCGGTCATCTTTCCTAACGCATCTTTTCGGCTCAGGAATTTGTCCTTCGCTTCTGAATCGAGCTCTTTGTCGTTAAACTGATCTAAAAAATTAATTAAACTCATAATATTATCTCCTAAGGTCTTTAAAATTCAAAAATTGTTTATTGAGGTTGTGGCAGGTTACTTCCATCGATCTGCTCGGTAATGAAGTTTTGAGCCATTCCAAGAACTTCGTTTGGGGTTCTTGTCAACTCAAGTCCATTTCCGTCGATGATGTCATCACCTGCAAATGAAGTATTGCTGCTGCCAATGAGAGATCGAATAGCAGAGGCGTGCCGTGCCTCAACAGATACAATTTTACCTGCTTCCACGAGATAATCTGTATTTTCGATGAGTTGTCCCGCGCCGTTGTAAGCAGAAACTCCCAAATCTTCGAAAGCCTGGGCTGTGCCAAGTACACTTGCACGATCAGAAAAATCAACCGAGCTGAAATCAGGTGTCAGGCCGGGAATAATGCCGTTTGGTGCAACACTTGAAATAGCAGCCTGGAACCAGTCCCTGTGGGCCACTTCGTGATTTCGTAAATCTTCCATAATTTGTCCCTCCTCGGCGCTCATTCCGCTATAAGCAGAATCCAAAACAGCAATGTAGAAAGCTGCTTCGAGCTGTTCGAGAGCATATGCATAATTCAATACCCCAACATCTCCCGAGCCGAGATTTACCATCTCATTCTCGTTTTCATCGTCGTCCACACCCATGGGGTTATCATCACTGCAAGCAGCCAGGCCAAATGCTAAAACAGTAGCTGCTGATGTTCCGGCATACTTCAGGAATTTCTTTCTCGATAATCCCCTGTTCTTTGTTTCATCCAAAAAGTTCTTATTTACGTCAGACATATTGATTTCCTCTGTTATTTCATTGTTTTGATTTATGATTTATTACTGTCTTCACTAATGAGTACGAAGTGAACAGAGAAGCAGATTGGATTTCAGAACAAATAATTAATAAATCTTAACACATCCTGTTTTAGAGAGGGGGCTTGGCAGTTGTAACTTAAGTCAGTATCAAAATTTTTGAGTACCTTTTAACCACAATAAACAGAACTAAAAAAATTTATTATGCCTGTATATAAATCCGACAATAAACATGGTAAAGAAATTGCTCCCGGGGTATTCCGTAAAATTGCTCATCTTGAGAAGATAATGGCGGCAACTATTGAATTTACCGGGGGACCGATGGACCAGCCCGATAAGCCTCATTCCCATCCACACGAACAAGTGAGTTATGTAGCGGCAGGATCTCTCTATCTTTTTTTAGGAGAGGAAAAGCACTTGCTGGAAGAGGGAGATCTATTTTTAGTTCCATCAAATGTTCCTCACAGCATTCAAACGCTTTCAGAAAAAGTAAAACTGGTGGACGTTTTTACTCCTTTACGAGAGGAATTTCTTACAGACTAATCTGTTAATTCCATACTCTCCAAATAATTCCTCCACTTTGTTTATACCTAATAAAGTAGAATATTCATTTATACTCGTTACGAAGGTCCTCCTTCGTAACGCCGCGACTGGAAGCTCTTGCTTTCATCTCTGTAAAGAATATGATATTTGATCATCCATTATATGCAGCTGTAGTTTCAACCACAGCATTCTCAAGCAGGAGCTTAGGAGTGAGTAAAAAGTCTCCTCAAATCACCCCAGGAAAAAATTATCCACATTGATGTTGATAATACTTCCGGATGTACGTATTTTTGGAGACTCTGCAATATTTGAAATACTACTTCTACTTAAATGTACCTGTGTAATGTTTGAAGATTTGTCTTCTAAAATAGAATCAGCCGTACAGTCCCTGAAAGGTCAGGCGCGTATCACTGATGTAAACATCGCCGAAACCGTTCGGGAGATCAGAAGAGCTCTCCTCGATGCAGATGTAAACCTTGAAGTTGCCCGCCAGTTTACCAACGATATTAAAGAACACGTGATGGGCTCGGATGTTCTGACAAGTGTAAACCCCGGGCAGCAGTTTACCAAGATTGTGTACGACGAGATGGTGAAAATTCTGGGAGAAGAGCGCTCAGATATCGCCGTAGCTCAAAATCCACCGACCGTTATTTTGATTGCAGGATTACAGGGATCGGGGAAAACAACGTTTTCAGCAAAGCTTGCACGCTATCTTAAACAAGAGAATAATCGAAATCCAATTTTAGCCGCAGCCGACGTTTATCGTCCCGCGGCAGTTGACCAACTCAAAACACTGGCCGGTGAAATTGATGTTCCGGTCTATTCCATTGAACAGAAAGATGCCGTTCGGGTAGCAAAAGAGGCGGTATCGATGGCGAAAAGTTTGGCACTTGATACGGTAATTATTGACACCGCCGGCCGCCTGCATGTGGATGAGAAGATGATGGATGAGGTAGCAGAGATTAAGAGTTCGGTTGAGCCGGATGAAATCCTGTTCATCGTAGATGCCATGACCGGCCAGGATGCGGTAAACACAGCAAAAGCATTTAACGAAACCATCGACTTTGATGGTGTGGTTTTAACAAAGATGGATGGCGACACCCGCGGCGGTGCTGCACTTTCTATCCGTTCGGTTGTTGAAAAACCTATTAAATTTATGAGTACCGGTGAAAAGCTCGACGCGCTTTCACCATTTTATCCCGACCGGCTTGCACAGCGAATTTTGGGGATGGGTGATGTAGTTTCCCTTGTGGAAAAAGCCCAGCAGGAGTACGACGAGAAACAAGCCAAAAAACTCCAGAAAAAAATAACTTCTGACAAATTTGATCTTGTTGATTTTTACGATCAAATCCAGAAAATCAAAAAGATGGGAGACATTTCTGATTTAGTAGGAATGATTCCCGGAGCCGGAAAAGCTGTTGAAGATGCAGATTTAAGTGAAGATACATTCAAACCTATCGAGGCGATTATCAATTCCATGACACCGGAAGAGCGACATAACCCGGAAATATTGAATGGAACCCGTCGCCGCCGAATTGCAAACGGTTCTGGTACAAGTGTTCGCGAGATCAATCAGTTGATCAAGCAGTTCAACCAGATGAAGAAGATGATGAAGTCGATGAGCAATATGGGTAAAATGGGTCAGGCAATGCAGGGACTCAAAAATCTGCCTTTCGGCAAATAATAATTACATATACAGTCATTCTGAGCTTGACTCAGAATCTCCTCCTTCGGTTGATGTTTGGAGATTCCGAATCGAGTTCGGAATGACGAAATAAAAACAAATTTACCAACATAACAATACAGGAGTACATCATTGATTAAGTTACGTTTACAACGACGAGGAAGAAAAAAACGGCCGTATTACCATATCGTAGCAGCGGACAGCCGATCTCCAAGAGATGGGCGGATTATCGAACGATTGGGCAGATACGACAATGCAACTGAAAGTAAAGAGCTCACCTACGATGAAGAGCGAATTATTCACTGGCTGAAAATTGGTGCTCAACCAAGTAATACCGTTCGAAATATTTTGAAGCATGAAGGTATTATGTACAAAATGCACCTGATGAGATGGGGCAAATCCGACGAAGAAATTGAAGAAGCATTAACCGAGTGGAAAGAAGCTCGCGAAGCCAGAGCTGAAGAAGACACCAGCCGGAAAGCCCAACAACAAGAGCTGCTTAAAGCAGAAGAGAAAGAATATAAGAAGCAGCTTGAAGAAAAAGCTGCAAAAGCAGCCAAAGAGCTTGAACGGGAGAAGAAACTGGAAGAAGCCAAAGCTGAAGAATCAGAAGAAGACGAAGCACCGAAAACACCGGCCGGTGAAATTGAAGCTGCTTTAGAAAAAGCTGAAAAATCCGATGAAGAAGAAACGGAGAAAAAAGCTGAAGCTTCACCCGAAAAAGAAACAGCAGACGAAGATACTGAAGAAGAGGTAAAAACCGACGCTGAAGAGGAAACAGAAGCCAAGGAAGAAGGGGCTGCCGAAGCCAAAGAGGAAGAGGCTGAAGAAAAAGAAGAGGTTGAAGCAAAAGCGGATGCTGAAGAGGCTGAGGAAGAAGCAGAGCCCGAAGCCGAAGAAGAGAAACAGGAAGCGGCTGCATCTGATGAAGAAGATGAAGACGAGGACGAAGAAGAAGCGAAAGCTGAAGCCGAGTCTGAAGAATCAGAAAAAGATGAAGAGGAAGAAAAAGCCGAAGCCGGGACGGTTTCTACGGATATGAATGCAACCGAAGCGATCGATCACATCAAAAATACTCCACTCGAAGAGCTGGAAGGTTTTGTACCTGATGATGAAGATCGGGTAACGGTTCAGCGCGCCTGGGATAGCAAACAATCTGACTCTGAATAAAATTGTAAGGAACCGGTAATGGACCAATCCATGCGAAACCGGTTTGTAGAGATAGGCCGAATCGGCAGGCCCCGCGGACTGGAAGGTGTTGTCCGCTTTATGCCGAATCAAAATTTTGTAGATGATCTTTTCGATCGGGTCGATCTTTTTTATATGAAAAATGAACGCTCCGATCTGGTCCCATCAAGGATTGATTCCGTGTATGTGGAGGCCAAACGAAATGATCAAACGTTCTTTGTAAAATTTGATATGATTGCCAACCGGACAGATGCGGAAGAGGCTCAGAATAAAGCTGTCTTCATAAAAGCGGATCTGTTTGATGAAGTTGCAGAACCCGCTGAAGAGGATGACTCGTTATTCGGCTACAGAATTCAATACAATGGCGAAGAGTTTGGAGAAGTGTTGGATGTATTAAGAAATCCTGCTCATCCCATTCTGGAAGTAAAACATGGTGCCGGTACAATTTTAATCCCGATGGTTGATGAGTATGTGGATGAAATGGATCATGAAAATGGTATCATCTTCTGCATTAATCTGAATCAATTAACAGATTTATAATCATGCTGAGAATTGATATTCTTTCCGGTGTTCCCGGTCTGCTTACAAGCCCGCTGGAGACCAGCATAGTTGGCCGGGCACAGGAAAAAAAACGGGTTGAGATTCACGTTCATGATCTGCGGGATTACACCGACGATAAACACGGCAAGATTGATGATTATCCGTATGGCGGAGGTGCCGGAATGGTGATGACGGCTCAGCCCATTTTCGACTGTATCGAAAAGCTGACTGGCGAGCGTGAGTATGATGAGATTATTTTTACCGCGCCCGATGGAGACACATTTGAGCAGAAAGATGCGAATGAGTTATCCATCAAACAGAATCTTATTTTTCTCTGCGGCCATTATAAAGGAGTTGATCAGCGCGTTCGGGATGAACTGATTACCAAAGAGTACTCCATTGGTGATTATGTGCTTTCCGGCGGCGAACTTCCGGCACTGGTTATGACTGATGCGATTGTTCGCCTGTTGCCTGGTGTTTTGGGGGATGCGGAAAGCGCCCTGAATGATTCTTTCCAGGAAAACTTGTTGGAAGCTCCTGTGTATACACGACCGGCCGAATTCAGAGGAAAAAAAGTTCCCGGTGTGTTGTTGTCCGGTGATCATAAAAAAATTGAAGAATGGCGTTTTGAAACAGCCAAAGAACGGACCAAAGAAAAGCGACCCGATTTATACAAAAAATTTAATAAGAAACATTAAAATCCCACTAACGAGGAAATCAAAATGGATAAAATGCAATTAGTAGAACAGACAATAATGCGAGACGACCTGCCGGAGTTTACAGCAGGCGATACTGTAAATGTGCATTATCGTGTTCGTGAGGGAGAGAAAGAACGTATTCAGCAATATGAAGGTATTGTAATTAATGAACGAGGTTCTGGTTCAAATAAGACGTTTATCGTTCGAAAAATCTCTTCAAATGTTGGTGTTGAGCGTATTTTCCCGCTTTATTCACCATTCATCGCAAAAATTGAAGTGAAAAAACGTGGTAAAGTTCGTCGTTCTAAACTCTTTTACCTGCGTGACAGAAAAGGAAAAGCTGCCCGAATCAAGGAAAAAGATAGCAGAGAACAAGAGTAATTCCGTTTGATTCTTTTTTTGTATCAAACATTAACCTATTAATTCAGACGAACAAAGAAGCATGAACCTAATTTTATTTGGGCCTCCCGGGGCAGGTAAAGGTACACAAGCAGAAAAATTAGTTACCCATTTTGATCTTCCCCATCTCTCAACCGGGAATATCTTTCGGGCAAACATCAAGAATGAAACACCTTTAGGAAAAAAAGTAAAATCTATTCTGGATTCGGGAGAGCTTGTTCCTGATGAAACCGTTGTGGAACTGGTTGCCGATGAACTGGACAAAGAAAAGTATGAGGAGGGCGTCATTTTCGATGGTTTTCCAAGAACCGTTGGCCAGGCAGAAGCACTGGATCAATACCTGGATAAAAACGGTAAAAAAGTCGACGCATTTGTCACTCTGGATGTACCTGAAGAAGAGCTGATCGACCGAATTTTGAGCCGCGGCGAAGGACGTACAGATGACACTCCCGAGAAAATAAAAACTCGCTTAGAAGTCTACAGAAACGAAACAGAACCTGTTTTAAACTACTACAAAAAGCAGGGCGTAGTTGAAGAAGTAGACGGTGTTGGCGATGTAGATGAGATCTTTGAGAGGATTAAGGACGCTGTTTCGTAGGTGGATAGCGCGAGCGTCCCGCTCGTGTTTCGAACAGGACACAAGCGAGACACTTGCGCCATTACTGAGAAAATAGAATTCCCCCTTTGAAGGGGTTACGTGAAATGAGCGTTTAGCGAATGAACTCGGGGGATGTTCTTACGATCCACATCTCGAGTACACCCCTCTGAGTTTTTCAAGAACTTTTGAAAAACTCTGTCTCCCCTCTTTTCGCAATCAATAGATTTTTCCTCACCAATTAGGATGCCTCAAAAGCACAGAAACACAAAAATTATACTTTAGTGATTTGGTGTTTTCGTGGCAAAACAGCCGGATATTTAGCTACAAAAAAATAACACTATCGATAGGTCATCCCCCTGCGCGCCCTTCAAAGGGGGAGTTTTTCAAAACCTCCAATATCCCCGGAGTTACATCCAGAATGCTCTCCGCATTTTTAAACGGATTTGTATTTCCTTTTACAAACAGTGGAACCGGATTCCGGGTATGCGTTTTGATTGACAGATCTTCAAGGTTTCCGTGATCACTGCTTAAAACCAGTGTATCATCCTTATCTATATTTTCCAGAATTTCTGTGATAAATTGATCCAGGATATTTAACACACGATCTGCCATCTCCTTGTCTTGCTCATGACCTGCTTTGTCTGTCAGGTAATATTCAAACAGCACCAGGTCATATTGATCCAACGCCTTTAACATTCGTCCTGATGCTTCTTCCGGTTCAATTTCGGGCACATCCAACTTTAGTTTATTCCTCCAGGCTGATTGTATGATCTCGGCCGTTACGGCTCTTCCCTCTACAACATCTTCAAGCCGATTGAGCCTGACTCCGGCAGAACGAGCCATCAACGTTGTACAACTCCATCGGTTTCTCTTTTTTGATTTCTCAAAAAACAGGTCTGGATAAGCGTTTAAAAAATGAGGCTTTTTCCCCATCTCAATCACTTTATGAAAAAGGCTTCTTTTTTTAAGCAATGGTTTAATTTTAGAATGAGGATACGGACCAAAATGACGTCCCACTACCTTTGAAGCATTCTCGCCGGTAAATAAAGCCGTCTGCCCCGTTCCGCTTTGGGGTAGGCCTTTCAGATCCAGGTTGGCATCTATTTTCTTAAATAGAAGAGAATCATTATCTCTTTCTTCGCAAGAATCATAAAGTCCATCTTTCCCGGTAAAAAATGAGAGGAATTTTAGATTGGAAGTAGCAAGTGGATTAAACTCCGTTTTTGGTCCGACTCCAATTCCATCAACAAAAATAAAACAGACAGCCATTACTTCTCCAGGATTAGCGTCACCGGCCCGCTGTTGATGAACTCCACATCCATCATCGCACCAAATTCTCCGGATTCTATTTGTAATCCACTATCGCGTTTCAGTACATCAATCATATAATCATATAATAATTCTGCCTTTTCCGGTTTTGCTGCTTCAATAAAACTGGGCCTGGTTCCTTTCCTTGCATCACCATAAAGAGTGAATTGGGATACCACTAAAATTCCACCTTTTACGTCGGTTACAGACCGGTTCATTTTTCCCTCATCATCCTCAAAAATCCGAAGAGTTGGAATTTTTCTGCAGCACCAGTCTACCTCATCTTTTGTGTCGGATTCATGAATACCCACCAGTAGTAAAAGACCATTTTCAATACTGCCGGTTACTTCATCATTAACGGTTACACTCGCATTTTTTACTCTTTGTACTACTACTTTCATATGTGAGTAACTGTGTGGAAAACTTTAAAATTTCTGTTCATAAAAAGAAACTGCTTATTTTCATCGAATCTATCCACATCAATCCACAATTAAAAACAGTTATCAACAGTGAAAAAGAATAACTTTTAGTGTTGAAAAAAACATATGTATGAATAGGTGTAATAAATATAAAATGTTGATTACTTAAATTTACTTTCTATAACTTATTGATTTTACTGGCTAATTTATCAACATAATTATTCACATCTCGTTAAGATCCATTTGTGCAATCATTATAAAAAAGTTATTCACTTTTCCACATGTCCTACTACAATACAACAAAATTAAAAATCTCATTTCTATTGTATATACTTGTGGATAACCTGAGTAAAACTCACGAATCAAAAAAAAGAAAACGTGATATTATCATACCGTAAAATATCATATATCAGAACAGTAATTTACTCGATTGGTTTTCTGATCTGTTTATTAGTGATTTTCTCTTTTTCTAACGAACAACTATCCCGGGACCGTTCAAAGACTGTTCGGGTTATGATTTATAACATCCATCACGGAGAAGGGATAGATGGTAAAACAGATCTCAATCGAATTGCCTCAGTCATCAACAAAGAAAACCCGGATATTCTTTTATTACAAGAAGTAGATGTAAACTTAGAAAGATCCCAAAAGATAGACATACCAACATATTTATCTGATAAAACAGCTTTAAGTTACTCTGTATTTGGAAAAAATATTGATATTGAAAATGGAGCTTATGGAAATGCAACACTATCCAGGTTTCCAATTTCAACTTCAGAAAATTTTCAATTTGAGAAGATAGGCCCTGAACAGAGAGGTATTTTAGCAACTGAAATTTCTATAGATGGTAATAATCTTTTAGTACTGAATACACATCTCGATCATACAGAAGGAGATTCAGAACGATTCCTGTATGCAGAAAAAGCACAAAATGAAATTTTACCGTTATACGGTGCAGATACGGTACTATTTGGAGGGGATTTTAACGATATTCCAACCAGCCGGATGTATCAGAAATTGCTTGAGGAATTTAAAGATGCATGGGTAGTTTCAGGTAATAAAAATGGATATACAATACCTGCTAATGACCCTTCAAAACGAATTGACTATATCTTTTTTAAAGGTGATATAAAACCCGATTCCACTTGGATTCCGAAAACAGAAGCTTCCGATCATCTTCCCGTTGTCTCAGACTTTGTTTGGATTGATGATGAATGAATATTTCCTTTTGAAAGGGGTAACTACGCAGAAGTAAAATTTAATACTAAAAAAATTACACGTGTCAGATAAAAAAATTACCTACAAAGACTCAGGTGTCGATATCAAAGCCGGGGAAGACCTGGTAAATTCCATCAAAGATGTGGTAAAAGATACACACAACGCCAATGTGGTAAGTAACATCGGCGGATTTGGCGGACTCTTTACTGCTGATTTTGGATCTATGAAAAATCCCGTTCTTGTAAGCAGCGTGGATGGTGTTGGAACCAAGCTGATTGTAGCATTTAAATCTGAAAAGTATGATACAGTTGGACAGGATCTGGTAAACCATTGTGTGAATGATATTGCCGTTTGCGGAGCCACTCCCCTTTTCTTTCTCGACTACTTTTCAACCGGAAAACTGGAACAGCAGGTTGGGTTTGATGTGGTCAGCGGATTTGCCAAAGCGTGTAAAGAGAACGGCGTGGCACTGATTGGCGGCGAAACGGCCGAAATGCCTGACATTTATGATTCCGGTGAATTTGACCTGGCCGGAACCATTGTTGGAGTAGTTGACAGAGATCAGTTGATAACCGGTGAAAAGATTCAAAAAGGAGATCTGCTGATTGGCTTTAAAAGTTCCGGGATTCACACAAACGGATATTCCCTGGCACGAAAGGTTTTGTTTAGTGAGTATGATGTAAATGATCAGCCTGAGGAATTGAATAGAACGGTTGGCGAAGAATTGCTCCAGGTTCACAGATCCTATCTCAAGGTAATTTCGGAACTTAAAGAGATTGATGGAGTAAACGGATTTTCCCATATCACCGGCGGTGGAATTGTTGGGAACACCAAACGGATTCTGCCGGATGGTTTAAAACTGGATATAGATTGGGACAGCTGGAAACGACCCGCCATTTTTGATTTGATTCAAAAAACAGGAAATGTACCGGAAGACGATATGCGTGCTACTTTTAATCTTGGGATAGGTTTGATTGCGGTGGTTTCAGAATCGGCTGTTACAAAAGTTGAAGAAATTTGTAGTCAGTTGGATGAAGAATTTCTTGAAATCGGATCAGTCATATAATCAAAAAAGAAAGCGGTTATAAACTCATAAGAACAAAATAATTTTATGATCAGCCGTTTCCTTGCCTTTCTCAGAAAGCATCAAAAGTACGCTCCTGTTCTCTTCTTTATTGGCGGCTTTATATGGGATTCCCTCACCCTTGGCCGTATCGACCGGCTCTACGACCGCACCATTCTCTCCACCTATATGATTCTGCTGAGTGTGGCGATTTATATGTTTAATGTGGCAGATGACGGAAAATGGAAAGACACCTTCTTTGAAAAATATGAGGAGTATCTTCCCCTGGCCATTCAGTTTTTCCTCGGGGCGTTGTGCAGTGCGTTTGTGATCTATTTCTCAAGAAGTGTCTCGTTTACAAAAACACTCTCCTTTTTTGTGATCCTGGTGATTCTTCTGTTTGGCAATGAATTGTTAAAGCAGAGAATATCAAATAAATACTTGCAATTTAGTGCCTATTTCTTTGTGAACTTTACATTCTGTACGTTTTTCATCCCAGTTTTGATCAAGCAGATGAGCACTTCGATATTCATCATATCCGGTTTGATCAGCCTCGGAACCACGATGGCTTTAATCATCTATATTTATGCTGTCAGCCCATCCACAAGAAGAGAAATTCACGAAGGGAAAATATTCGGTTTGGTGGTGGGTATATATTTGATGATTAATACGTTCTACTATTTCAACATGATACCGCCTGTACCCCTTGCTCTTGAATCTGGAATAGTGGCTCATAATGTTGAGAAGGTGAATGGCAATTACGAGGTTACCTATCAAAAGGAAGTTTGGTATAAGTTCTGGAGAGAAAACAGCCTGACCTACCTTCAGGAACCTGGTTCGAATGTATATCTGTTTACATCAATTTTTGCTCCAACGGATCTCCAAAAATCAGTGGCACACCGGTGGAAATGGTTTGATCCGGCTACCGATCAATGGCAGGTGGCAGATACCATTTCGTATGAAATTATGGGAGGCCGCGATCATGGCTACAGGGGTTTTACATACAAAAACAACGTTTGGGAAGGTTCCTGGAAAGTAGATGTAATAACAGAAGAGGGGCTTGTTTTGGGAATTATAGACTTTGAGATAGAGATCGATTCAACCACACAACACATAGAGCTGGAAACGCAGGTATTTTAACCAAAAAATTTTGGTTTATCTGATCTCCTTTAGATAGTTGTACTCAACCGAGCAGCTGTTAGCAAATTTCTTAGAATGACTTGTCTGATATCAGAAAGAAAAAATTTGAATCAGGTATAGTGGTATTTGGAAAGATTTCTTTGAGAGGATTGATCGTTGAAGGGCTTTTTGTTTTGATCAATTACTATCAATATAAAGGGTTAAGGGTATTCACTCCAAATGAGATTTGTATTGGTTGAATATCAGTAGTTGAACATATTTTAATGTTATACTTTATATAAGTAATAGTAGTTAATATATATTAATATGGAAACTCGTTCCGAAGCTCCAGCTTCGGGATGTCAGATAGAAGCTCTGCTTCTCTACAGTTTTCGGCATTTTAATAAAGAATTCCACAGATTGCGAAAATATCCCTCTGAGGTTGTCCAAAAAGGATGTCATTTTGATTTTGATTCTCCAAAGGAGTCCTTGGGACAGAATCTCCAATTGTTAATCAGTGTGGAGATACCGGATCGAGTCCGGTATGACAAAAATGAGAATATTGATTTTTCTTACATTCTTTTTGGGCAGCCTCAGTCCCCTTCAAAGAGGGATTTTCACTTCTTATACTTAAAAACCTCTTCCAGTGGACGATCAAACACATCAGCAATCTTAAAAGCCAGCTCCAGGGAGGGATTATATTTAGCCGCTTCCAGTGCGTTGATGGTCTGTCGGGTGACGCCCACCTCATCAGCAAGTTCCTGCTGGGTCATCTCGCCATGTTGGAATCTCAAAACCCGGATATTATTTATGATTTTCCCGTCTTTCATCAGATAATAAAATCTTTTCGATAGTGGTAAATCATAATTGCTCTTCGGATCAGAGATGATGTAAAAAGAGAAAGGATCAGTAGATGAAAGAGTACTCGTTTCTCGTCAATTGTGGAATAGAATTCATTTACAGATCCGAAAATTCCGGAAAGAAAAAGATGACCGAGTACAACTATAATCACTACTACAATAAAGTTATAGGCAAACTTATTCCCGATCGCTTCAATTCTGAAATCCCGTTCATCACTCTGAACTTTTTTCTTCTCCCAGATTATCTCTACCACGATTTCAATACCAACGGCAATCCAAAAGATGTTGAAAAAGATCTGGAACAGGTCATCTGAAACATCCGGTAAAAATCCGGGCCAGCCGAGTATCAGTATCACATAAAAAATAATTGCGGACAGTGATGTGGCAAAAGAGGTCCACGATAAAATTTCTTGTTTCGACATATTAGTACAACGTTTAGTGAATGTATACTATTCTTTACGTGATGTAAAAAATATGTTACATATTAATAAAAATTTCTGGGTGCATTTGTCATGTTGGTGTGAAAAGAAACAATCAGAACTGTTATCATACAGTATGGACAGAGATAAAATTACGGCTTTACTGAGGACTGAGAATCTGATTTCAGGTTCTAACATTAAATTTAAACCATTGAAAGGAGGCGTTTCTTCTGATATTGTTCTCGTTTCGGATGGAGAGAGTTCAGTTGTCGTTAAACAGGCACTCCCGAAACTGAATGTAGAAGATGATTGGTATGCCGATATCTCCAGAAATGAAAACGAACAGAAATTTTTACGATTTTTAAGGCGGATTAAACCGGATGCCTCTCCTAAACTTCTCTACAGTAATTCAGAGCACTCCTTTTTTGTGATGGAGTTTTTGGATGAGGAGTTTAAGAACTGGAAAAAGCAGATGTTGAACGGAGTCTTTGATCCTCAGATCGCTGAGAAATCGGCAGCGTTGTTGGCAACGATCCATAAGGAATCTTGGAAGAATGAAGATTTAAAAAAGGAATTTAATAAAGCGGATAACTTTTACGAACTGCGAACAGAGCCTTATCTCGTCACAACCGGTCAGCGCTATCCCGATCTGAAAGATCACTTTTTTGATGAGGTGGAGCGATTGAAATCGCATCAGGAAGCGATTGTGCATGGAGATTTTAGTCCCAAAAATATTATGGTCAAGAACGGCCGCGTGGTTCTCTTAGATCACGAAGTGGCCTGGTTTGGAGATCCCGCATTTGATCTCGCTTTTTTTCTGAATCATCTCTATTTAAAGATGCTTTATCATTTCAAAAAAACCGGTGAGATTCAGGATCTGACAAATATCGCCTGGACCACCTATTTTAATCAAATGGGAGAGCAGATATTTCAACAGATGGAAGAGCGAACGATACGGTTGCTTCTTATGATGATGCTGGCCCGAATGGATGGAAAATCTCCGGTTGAGTATTTAGAAGCCGATCAGCAGGAATTTGTGAGATCATTTGTGAAAAAGGTTCTGCCTGTTGGACAATTCTCTCACTCAAAGATTAATAAAAATTGGAAGGAAGAATTAAAACAAAGATTCGGTAAAGATTAAAAATATTGCGGAACTGAAACCTGTCGGGTTTTGATAAATATGAATCTTAAAACAAGTTTTCAATGAGTCAAACCCGACAGGTTTATAGTTGACATAATCCTAAAAGAAAAGTTCAGTGAAGATTAAAAATATTGATGCAATCCAGGTGTTCGACTCCCGTGGCAATCCAACACTTGAGGCTTTTGTGGAATTGGAGAATGGAATGAAAGGTTCAGCCGTCGTTCCATCGGGGGCATCCACCGGCCAGTTTGAGGCACATGAGTTGAGGGATGGTGATCCATTGAAATTTCTCGGTAGATCGGTAAACAAAGCGATTGAAAACGTGAAGGGAGAAATTCACTCAGAACTGATTGGAAAAGATGTTCATCAACAAGCAGAGCTGGACAAGTTGATGATTGACCTCGACGGTACAAAAAAGAAAGATCGACTTGGAGCGAATGCTATTCTCGGAGTTTCAATGGCGATTGCCCGTGCTTCGGCAACCGCTCAAAAGAAGCCGCTTTTTCAAACATTAACAGATGAGGATGGAACGCTTCTTCCTCTCCCGGAAATACAGATTCTTGGAGGTGGCGCCCATGCAAACGGGCGCATCGACATTCAGGATTTTATGATTATCTGTACCGGTGCTAAATCCTATCAGGAATGTCTGGAGATGACATTTAACGTCTATCATCAATGTGGTCAGCTTTTACAGGATAAAGGAAAATTAGCCGGAGTAGCGGACGAAGGTGGGTACTGGCCTGATTTCGATTCCAACGAAGAAGTTTTTGAAATTCTGTTGAAGGCGATTCAAAAATCTGGCTATTCACCCGGTGAAGATATTCATCTCTCTCTCGATATTGCAGCCTCAGAATTCTATGATAATGGGCGATATCATCTGAGCCTTGAAGACAGATTCCTCACGGGGGATCAATTTTACAAGGTGATCTCCGGATGGTGTGATCAATTTCCGATCATATCCATTGAAGATCCATTCGCCGAGACCGACACGCCAAATTGGAAGAGATTTACCAAAGAGTTTGGTGATAAAATTCAGATTGTCGGTGACGATCTGTTTACAACGGATATTAAGAGAGTAGAAGATGGAAAAGCCGAAAAATTGGCGAACAGTGTCTTAATCAAACTGAATCAGATCGGTACGGTTACTGAGACGATCAAATGCATCAAACAAACCCAAAAGTTTGGATGGTCACCAGTTGTTTCAGCACGATCCGGGGAGACCGAGGACCCATTTATCTCACATCTGGCTGTTGCAACAAATGCAGGTCAGTTGAAGGTAGGGTCCTTTTCCAGGTCAGAACGAATGGTGAAATGGAATGAGATTCTGCGAATAGAACGGGAGTTAGGAGAAAAAGCAAGGTTTATAGGGCCGCGAGTATATTCTCCAACTTGGAAGGGAGAACAGGGGAATGACTTTACTAATGAGAACCTGACAGAGTCAGAAATGCAATGGAGGTCCTCTCAGAGTTCGGGTTTTGGCCCCTAAAAAAATTAAAGCTGCAACTTTTCGCAAGGCTGGCAGGAGACCGAAAAGCATGGTCACTGCCAGGATGCTAAGTTATTACTCCCGATCTCGATATTCCTTAATAATCGGCCTCAAAATCTGATCCAAACCATTTGTCTTGATTTCATACATGGTTGCGAGATACTGCCCGAGCTGACCTTTTGGAAACCCCTTACGGTTGAACCATTCCAGGTAATGAACAGGCAGTTGTGTGATATACCGGCCTTTATACTGGCCGAATGGCATTCGGGCGCGAACCAGTTTGATAAGAAAATCTGATTTCATAAATGAAACATACCTATTCCTAAAAATTAGATAAAGTAGTAATTTTGCATTCTACCTTTTTAAAAGGCGGAGTGCTTTCCTTCCGCACAAACCTATTTACAAAAGAGATGGAGACCAAAGACACAACATATTCAGAAGATCAGTGGATTCGATGGATGGATGAGCTGGCGATTGATGACTTTGTAGTCGCAGATGATTTAATCAGTGATAAGATGTTTAATTTGATCATGAATTTTTTTCATGAGAAAGAGCAGAGGAATCAGCTTAAAAAAGCGGGGATTGGGTCATCGGGAGAGTTCCAGGTGAATGCGTCTATCCGTGGAGATTTCATTCATTGGCTGGACAGAGAACGCGATTCTGAATTAGATCCCTTTTTTGGGTTGATGGATGAGTTGATCGAATCCCTGAGAAGGCACTGTTTTATGAGCTTGTAAGGATCGGAATTTCATATCGCAAAATATCCGGAAGGATCGCACTATGATCGGTATTTAGATCAATTTAACGAACGATCCAACCGCCAAAATACCGTTCTCATTTATCTCAACGAACACTGGAAAAAAGGTGACGGCGGCGAACTGAAAATCTATAAAGAAGAGAATGAGATTCTGGTTGAACCCATTGCAAAAAGACTGCTTCTTTTTAAAAGTGATGCTGTTGAACACGAAGTTCTCACCACAAACGTCCCCCGATATTCGTTAACAGGTTGGCTGCTACATCAGCCCGCGACTGTTGGATACTTCTTTCGATGAGTATAAATGATAAAGAAGTGAATTCATTGTTTTGATTTTAGACAATGGTCAATTAGATTGATTTTAAAGTTGATCTAATTAAATTTAAAATGTTATGAAGAAGATAATTTTACTATTTATTACGGTTCTGTTTGTATCGCTGAGCGGGCTATTCACAACTCAGGCTCAAACAAATGGCGAGTATGGAGTTGTCATTGAAGGCTTTGACTGGGGGCCGGCGGTTAACAAAGTTATTCTGACTATGGAAGAGCCGGTCGCGTCTGTTAACTGGAATGATTATAACGTGATGGTTCAACGTTCGTCCGATTGTCCGGCGATTCCTGCCGGTCAGAGACTCGGCAGCCGGAGAGTGATTGCCGGGTATGTTTCTGATGCTGACGGCACGAGATTGGAAGAAGGCAATCACGTTACCTTGGTGCTGGCTGTGGCACCCAATCAGCCGATTGGCTCACCCATCCAATATTCACAACAGGAAGGCTGCAGCGGAAACAACTGGATTGACTATAATATGACCATTCGGAATGAGACCAAGGGAATGATCTGGAACGAAGAAGTGAATCGGATAATGCCGATTATTGATCGGTTTGATCTATCCGGAACGTTTTCTCACGGAGATATCACCATGTCGTATGCTTCCTATAGTCCCGAAAATGATGATGAATCTCCGCTGATCATTTGGTTACATGGCGGGGGAGAAGGCGGCACGGATCCTTCCATTCCGCTTGTGGCAAACAAAGCGGCGAATTATGCCTCCGATGAAATTCAAGCCATTTTTGAAGGAGCTCATGTTCTCGTACCGCAAAGCCCAACACGCTGGATGGACAGTGGCGAAGGATCCACAAGCGGTCAAACGGATGACATTTATTTTGAAGCGGTAAAGGCTCTGATTGATCAATATATTGCTGAAAATCCCGATGTAGATCCGGATCGCATCTATGTAGGAGGTTGCTCGAATGGTGGCTATTTGGCCTTTAAGCTGATCATAGAATATCCCGAGTTCTTTGCTGCGGCATTTCCAAGCGCCCTGGCTTACAGAGGGGCCTATTTTACGGATGAACAAGTGGATCGTGTTAAAGATATTCCAATGTGGTTTATCCATTCAGCAGATGATGGAACTACTGTGCCGGAAGAAACCGTACTTCCGGTTTACAACAAGCTGATGGATGCAGATGCTCCAAACGTACATTTTACATATTACGATCATGTGGTTGACATCACCGGATTTTTTGGCGGAGACGGATATCACTACCCGGGTCACTGGAGCTGGATCTACTCCCATGCCAATCATGCCAGACGGGATTACGATGGAAGCCTGGTGAAACTGGATGGAGAACCGGTAACGATTATGGAGTGGATGGCAGGTCAGTCGAAGTGAGCAGGAGTAAGAAGTGAAAAGGCAAAACGCAAAAGTAGATTGGAACAATTTATCAATCTATAATTTAAATTCATTAATGATTTAAAATGAACATTATAGAAATTCCCTCTTGCCTGTCCCGATGCTTTTTATCAGGGAGAGGGGGAAAAGGAGTGTGTAAAAGAGTGTTCAAATCACACCCAAAAAAACATTAAACCATACCATGAAAGAAAATAAGCAACTGGGTTTTATTGTAATTGGATTGTCTATTTTTCTGGGACTTTTTGTTTTGGGATATTTTGCCAGAAATGCAGCAATCTCCGTAAAAGAATATGAACGATCTGTAACGGTAAAAGGCCTGGCCGAGCAGGAACATGTAGCGGATGTTGTGATCTGGCCCATTCAGTTTACAGAAGCTGGAAACACGCTGGACGGAACCTACACGGCACTCGATAACAGTGCGCAGAAAATAAGTTCATTTCTTGAAAACGAAGGAATTCCACCGGATGAAATCTCATTTTCCACGCCTCTATTGACGGATAAATCCGCTCAGCGTTATGGAGGAATGGAGAATTTTCAATACAGATATGTAGCAACGCAGACAGCTACGGTCTATTCGAAAAATGTACAAGAGATTCGCCGGGTTATGAGTGAGCTGGTTGAACTGGGAAAACAGGGAGTTACCCTCAGCGGAGATGAATACCAGGTTCGGCCGGAATATTTGTTTACGAGACTTAACGAAATCAAACCAGAGATGATTGAACAAGCCACGATAGAAGCAAGAGCCGTGGCTCAGAAATTTGCTGAAGATTCCAACAGCGAGCTCGGTAAAATAAAAACCGCATCGCAGGGACAGTTTTCTATTTCAGAAAGGGATAACAACAATCCGCACATCAAAAAAGTAAGAGTTGTTTCCACAATTGTTTATTACCTGTCTGATTAGATATATTGAGGCAGAAGGCAAAACGCAAAAGTGAAAAGATTAACCGTATTGTAATAGCGCAAGTGTCTCGCTTGTGCTTAATCGTTGTAAGAGGCACAAGTGAGACACTTGCGCCATCATTGAGACTTCTGCCTTTTGCGCTTTTACTTTTCACTCAAAGAAAAATCCATGCCCACAGTTAAACTTATAAAAATAGCCCATGGCCGCAGCGGTGATAAAGGAAATGGTAGTAATGTGGGAATTATTGCTCGTCATCCTGAAATCTATCCGTTTTTGAAAGAAACACTGACAGCCGATCGCGTGAAAGAATACATGAAGCATATCTGCAAAGGAGATGTGGAGCGCTATGAACTGCCCAATCTTGGAGCGTTGAATTTTATCCTGAATGAAAGCCTCGGGGGCGGCGGAACTGTATCTTTGAAACTCGATGCCCAGGGAAAAACGCATGCTTCTACCCTTCTTCGCATGAATGTTGATGTGCCAGAAGAACTATTGAAATTAGTGAGTTAGATAAAAATCATTGCGAAAAGAAAATTTCTTCTTCCGATGAAACAATCTTTTACCCCCGTAACATATTGGTTTGGCGATCGATTCACTTCTTTTTCAAGGATTTATGAATAGAAATCAAATTTTCTGCCTCTATTTATAAATTAATATTGAAGTTAGATTCGATTTGACAACAAATTCTTTTATAATAGAATTGATTGTATGAATAGTGAATGACTTTCAATTGCTCAATTCTAACTTATCCAACAAACTATGCTTCGAAAATCAACATACTTTTTACTTCTTTTTTTCTTATCGCTGATGGTTGCATGCTCTTCGAGCAACGATTCTTCAACTGCTTACGAAAACATGGACTTTTCTCCTGACAATGGAGGAATAACACTGCCTGATGGATTCCAGGCTGTTGTTGTAACTGATAGTGTGGGAAGTGCCCGACAAGTGACTGTAGATGAAGATGGTGACATCTACGTAGCTCTAAGCAACGAACATAATGGAAACGGAATTGCCGCACTTCGGGATACCGACGGTGACGGTGTTGCCGATCGAACAGAGTACTTTGGTGAGTACACCGGAACCGGAATCGCCTTGCACAATGGATATCTCTATTTCGCTCCGGATACGGCCATTGTAAGATATTCAATGGAAGGAGTTGATTTAGTTCCTACATCAGAGCCGGAAATGGTTGTAACCGGCTTTCCAGATCAGGGTAGCCATGCCGCTAAACCGATTACGTTCGACGGGCAAGGCAATTTGTATGTAAACATTGGTGCGCCATCCAATGCCTGCCAGGAAGAGGCGAGAACGCCCGGATCGCCGGGAATGGATCCCTGCCCACAACTTGAATGGCAGGGAAGTGTTTGGCAGTTTGATGCCAATACAACCGGCCAAACGCTCCAGGAAGACGGTTACAAATACGCCACCGGATACAGGAACGCTGTAGCACTCGAATGGAACTCCGGCGCTAACAATCTATACCTTGCACAACATGGCCGCGATCAGATGAATACACTGTGGCCGGATCTTTTTGATGCCGAAGATAATGCAAAACTGCCTGCCGAAGAATTTTTCAAAGTAGATGATGGGGATAATTTCGGGTGGCCATATACCTATTATGATCGATTCAGAGGTGAGAAAATGATGAATCCAGAATATGGAGGCGATGGTGAAACGCCATACACCGGCGATGAGTTTGAAGATCCAATCCAGGCATTTCCCGGTCACTGGGCTCCGAATGATCTCATCTTTTATCACGGCGGCCAGTTCCCCGAAGAATACTCCGGCGGGGCATTGATTGCGTGGCACGGATCGTGGAATCGCGCTCCTCTTCCTCAGCAGGGTTACAGAGTAACATTCACACCCTTCAACGGTACAGAAGTTGCCGGTGACTATCAGACTTTTGCCAATGGTTTTGCCGGAACCGATTCACTCTCGAATCCTGGTAATGCCGAACACCGCCCGATGGGGTTAGCTGAAGGAAGCGACGGATCCGTTTACATTGTAGATTCAAGACAAGGTAAAATCTGGCGGGTATTTTACACCGGTTCAGATAACCAATAAAAAGATATGCAGTGCAGATGGATAGGATATCTGATTTTTCTCTTGGGATTTCTATCCGTCTCCTGCTCAACAGATTCAACACCTGAGGAAGAACCTCCTTACTTTAAATTCTCTGAAAATAATGGAGGTCTCACCCTGCCTGATGGCTTTCGAGCCGTTGTTGTAACAGACAGCATTGGCTATGCACGACATATTACAGTTCGGGAAAATGGAGATATCTATGTGGCACTCTACGATCTTCATAACGGGCATGGAATAGCCGCACTTCGGGATGTAAACGATGATGGTGTAGCCGATTCAACAGTCTATTTTGGGGAGTATCCCGGAACCGGAATCGATATAAAAAACGATAATCTGTACTTCGCAGGGAATAAGACTCTATACCGATACTCTCTGATAAATGACAAACTCATTCCTGAATCTGAACCGGAAATGATTGTATCAGGATTTCTTGAGCAAAATGAGAAGAAAGACAAGGCGATTACATTTGATAAGGAGGGAAATGTATATGTGAAAATTGGTGCTCCCGCCAATGCCTGCCAGGAAGAGCCAAGAACGATAGGAGCTCCGGGGATGGATCCTTGTCCACAGTTGGAATGGCATGCGGGAATCTGGAGATTTGATGCCAACCGTTTAAACCAAACCCTGCAAGAAGATGGGTATCGATATGCTACCGGAATTAGAAATGCTGTTGCTCTGGATTGGAATGGACAGGAAAATCAACTCTACGTTGTTCAACAGGGTCGCGATCAACTGCGGGTTTTGTGGCCGGACCTTTTTACCATAGAAGAAAATGCTGAGCTTCCGGCCGAAGAGTTTATAAAAGTGAATGATGGAGATAACTTCGGATGGCCATACACCTATTACGATCACTTGCGAGGCCAAAAAATGTTAAGCCCTGAATATGGAGGCGATGGCGAAACACCCGCTCCCACCGGAAAATATAAAGACCCGTTTATGGCATTTCCCGGCCATTGGTCGCCCAATGACCTGCTTTTCTACACCGGGAATCAGTTTCCATCTGAATATCACCACGGTGCATTTATTGCTTTTCACGGTTCTTGGAATCGGGCACCGATGCCCCAGCAGGGATACAAAGTTGTTTTTGTCCCTTTTGATGGAGCGAACCCAATCAATGGCGAGTATCAGACCTTCGCAGACGGATTTGCCGGAGAAGCAGTTCTGATGTCTCCGGTTGAAGCAGAACATCGGCCTATGGGGCTTGCCCAGGGACCCGACGGTTCTCTTTACGTGGTAGATTCAAAGCATGGAAAAATGTGGAGAATTATTTATACCGGCAGCTAATTAAGTAAACTTTTTTATGGATTACAGGCATTGGTTTATCAATTATTCATAATCACCCAAAGCCTCCATTTTAAATCGACTTAATTCAGGAACCGTGTGTTCCTCTTTCATGATTTCCCGAATTCTTTTCACAATTTCAGGATGTTGATCAGCCAGATTTCTCTCCTCCCTGATATCTTCTTCAAGATTGTAGAGTTCGATCTCCAGGTTTCCATCAATCATAATATTTTTTCGAACACCTTTCCATTTCCCCATACGAACGGCCTGTTGCCCTCCATAGGATGGAAATTCCCAATAGAGAAATTCATGCTGTTTTTGATTATTTGGTTCACCCTTTAAAGTCGGCAAAAAGCTGATGCCGTCGATATCTTCCGGCGTTTTAGCGCCTGCTATTTCGCTTAGAGTTGGTAACACATCCCAAAAAGACGATATGTGACTTGTTGTAGTTCCGGCAGGTATCACCCCGTCCCAACTGGCAATCAACGGCACCCGAATTCCTCCCTCATACACATGGCCTTTTATCCTTGACTCACCATTCACATAATTCGGGAAGGGTCCGGCACTCAAAAAATAATCCGGATCAACCCCTCCTGTATATGTGGGTCCATTGTCGCTTGAAAAAATGATCAGTGTATTTTCATAAAGCCCCAATTCTTTAAGCTTCTGAACAATTTCTCCCACCTTTTCATCCATATAAGAGATCATCGCGGCGTAGGTTGCATTGGGATATTGAACCGGCACATAACTCCCTTTTGTATACGGCTCTTCGTTACCAAACTTCTCCCTGTAATAATTGATCCACCTCTCAGGAGCCTGTAAAGATACATGAGGAATGGGTGTTGGCAGATACAGGAAAAAGGGTTCGTTTCTGATTTCTCTCGATAAACCCGATCGCTTCATCATGCATCAAGTCAGGGGAATAATCGGGCTGATCGTGAAACAGAGAATAACTCTTCGAATCATTCGGGTCGGCACTATCCGGCAGGTCCTGATGTGGTGGAACCAATTGGTTTCTCAACGCCACCCGCTTATCATTCCTCCATAAATAGATCGGATAGTAAGTGTGAGCCTGCCGTTGACCATTATACCCAAAGAAAAAATCGAACCCCTGATTCGTTGGCACTCCTTCCGAAAACGGAGCACCTAATCCCCATTTGCCGATAGCCCCTGTTTTATATCCGGCCTTTTGAAGTAATTTTCCTACTGTTACTGTTGAACCCGGTATAGGAAATTGACCTTCGAGCATAGGATTTGCAGCCATCTTTTCGTGGCTCCAGACATCACCACGTTCACCCCACTCGTGATTTGATCGGATATACGCATTTCCCGGGTGTTTTCCGGTCATAAGCATATACCTGGAAGGAGCACATACAGGAGAACCGGAATAGTGATCCGTAAACTTCATTCCGGCTTCTGCAAGAGCATCAATATTGGGAGTTTCAATTTTTTCCTGTCCGTAGGCTCCCAGCTCTCCATATCCTAAATCATCCGCTAAAATGTAGATGATGTTTGGTTTCTGAGATTGTGCATTAACGTTGTTTGTAATTGCTACGACAAGAAATAATGATAAGAAACATAGGAGATGAATCACCAGGGATAAACGGTTTTTTCTATTCACTTTATTCATGATTTATGAATTCTAAAAATGTGGTCTTCAACCTTGAGTTAAGAACTTAATCGTTTACTTCAAAATAAGATCCGCGAAGTTTCCAAAAACTTCGCGGATCTTGTGAATTGAGAAAATCAAAGCTTCAACAACCGTTCAATCCTCGAATCCAACCGATTTCGGTGTGACCCCTTCCAATACACCTGTCCGCATTCGGGGCATTGAGAAAACTCCTCGAAATACTTTTTGGTCAGCGGTTCAAGCTGATCTATGATCGATTCTTTTGAGACACGTTCCAGCACTCCATTGCAGTTGACACATCGCGAATAGGGCTGAATCTTATCATACAAATCAAACCGCTTGAACACCTCTTCCAGTTGGTTGGTGGGATCATCTGATCGCGGCAAATACCCGATTTTCACCACATTTCGCATCAGTAGTTTTCGATCACGCGTGAGCAAGATTCGGTTTTCCTCTTCCATCTGTTTGATGAGTTCGGAATCAGTGGCATCATTCCTGTAAGCCGTATCAAACCCGGCCAGCCGCAGATGTTTGGCGAGTTTTCCAAGGTTCACATCTACTACAAATAGAAGTTGATCTGGTTTTTTAATCTGGAGCCGCTCAGATTCCGGAATATCAAGAGAGTTGAAAAACGGGTACACGCTGATGCGTTCATCACCGGTGACCCGATATGAGAAGTCAACCGGTTCGTCATTCGCAAGAATAAAATCCACTTCTGTGTGAGGAACTCCGCAACCCTCAATCAAATCTTTTACTGAGGTCGGTTCCGAAAGAGAACGCTCGATCATCCTGTGATCTGAATCGATGGCCGATACAAGATCCCAAAGATCTCCATAGAATCGAATGGTTGGTTGAATGGGTTGGTTTGATAACTTGCTCATATCCTAAAATAAGAATCAAAGACATGGATGTGGTGGATGAATTTATCAGATCACTGAAAACGGTTTTGAAAAGCCTTAAATTGAGATCTCCCTTCGAAGGGAGACAGTGATTCTCAAAAGTTCTTGAGAATCACAGAGGGATGTTCATTGGAGTTCATGGCTGACGTGTCATCCCCCGAGTTCACAGGACATTCGTCCTGCTCACATTCCCCCTTCAAAGGGGGATTTTTTTACCATTCCGAAGCAGGAGCTTCGGAACGAGTTAACAATATCATCACAAACCATAGAAACACATGAAACTCAGACAACTCGGTAACTCAGATATTAAAGGTTCTCCAATTGCATTTGGCGCATGGGCCATCGGCGGTTGGATGTGGGGCGGCGCGGATGAAGACGACGCCATTAAAGCTGTTCAAACGGCCGTGGACCTCGGTATAACAACGATTGATACTGCAGCCGTTTACGGATATGGAAAAAGCGAAGAACTGATCGGCAAAGCGCTTAAGGGCCGGCCGCGGGACAGCTATCAAATCCTAACCAAATATGGACTGAACTGGGAGACAGACGATGGCGAATTTCACTTCAAGAGCCAGGATGAAGATGGAAAACCCGTGGATGTTTATAAATGGGCGGCCAAAGAGCGCGTGAAAAAAGAGTGCGAAGATAGCCTCCGGCGCCTCCAAATTGAAACGATTGACCTCTATCAAATCCATTGGCCGGACGGAACCACACCGATCTCCGAAACGATGGAAGCCGTCCAGGAACTGATTGATGAAGGCAAAGTTCGCGCAGCCGGCGTGTGCAACTATAACACCGAACAGGTAGAAGAAGCGCTGAAAACGATTGAC
The DNA here is from genome assembly GCA_034521495.1 of Balneolaceae bacterium. NCBI lineage: Bacteria > Pseudomonadati > Balneolota > Balneolia > Balneolales > Balneolaceae > Balneolaceae bacterium. The sequence continues at coordinate 376,700 of JAXHMK010000004.1, read as the reverse complement.
CTTGCCTCAAACCAAGTTCCATACAGTATGATCAACCGTGGAATTGAAAAGGATGTTGTACCGCAGGCGATTGAAAAAGGGATGCACATTCTGCCTTATAGTCCGCTGCAGCGAGGACTGCTGACCGGTAAAATTACGCCCGGCTACGAATTCACAGGGTACGACACCCGCAAAGACAGCAAATACTTTACCGATGGAAACATTCGGCGAGTGAACAATCTGCTGGATAAGATTAAGCCGATTGCCGAAGAGCACAACGCGACATTTGCACAACTGGTGATAAACTGGACCGCCAATCAACCCGGAATGGGTTGCGTACTGGTAGGCGCGAGAAATCCAAAACAGGTAAAAGACAATGCCGGTTCGATGGATTTTACGCTAACCGAAGATGAACTGGAGCAGATTACCAAAGCTGCGGATAAGTTTGATTTGGCTCAGACTAAGTAGCTGTCATTCTGATGAAATTCAGAATCTCCTGATGTTCGTTGGGAAAAAAATGATCCAAAACTTTTCACCGGTAAAATTTTATCCGGCGCTTTTATCAGACATAGAGGGTGATTCATCAAATTTAATCAGGCAAAATTCAGCGTTGAGTTGCCTTGTCAGGTGTATTCGATTATTATGGGGTACAATGGATGAGAAGTATTGTGTCCGATAAATACATGTAGACAAAAACAACTTTCTAATATTATGTTCGGCCTACAAAATAAGTCAAGTATTAAAATCTATTTTGACGTCAATAAATATGAGATTGATGAAATTACTGGTCTTAATCAATCTGAAGTTTCTATTGAAATTTCTGATACAAAAGTTTTTTCTATGCCATCCCATTTACTTATTGATGGAGAACCTCTATTTCCAACTAAATATGAAATACTTAATAGTGGAAAAGTGATTTATAGTTCAAGTAAAGTGCCAGCCTTCAATATTTCTATAACGGACGACAACTTTTTAAACTTTAGATCCAAAGAAAAAAGATATACAATTAAACCAACTGACTTAAAATTATTATGCAACTCAAAAAGGAAGCGAAAGCCATCTCAAAAAAAAATAATGGGGCAAAGTGCATCAAAACATGCTCTAAATTTCATTGAAAATGGTTTATTAAAAATTGAAACTACTGATAAAATAGATTGGCATTGGTGTCATTTAATTGCTTTCTCTTTGATTCCAACAAGCAGTGCCCAGAGGAAGAATAATCTTGTATGTGGTACTTCTGCGTGTAATGGTCATATGATGAACATTGAAACCGCAATCAAAAAATTTATAATGGCTTACGATAGACCTTTAGGTTTAGAAGTGAGAGCACAATATTATAAAGAATCACATTTAGCTACTAGAATCAGATATCGGAATTTTCTGATGAAAAAGCCTCAAAAATGTCCCATTGTGAATATTTTGATGCTTTAACCAGGTGTTAAATCCGATACCTCAGAATACTTCCCTATTTATAATCGAGTTATTGGAAACATTTGGTGAAAGTCAATAATTTAATTTTTAAACCATTTACTAACTTATTTATAATCACCACGGTTACTATGTGCTGGACTTTAAGATTTAAATATTAATCAAAGAACAATAATGAGTGCATCAGAGAAAATTATACTTGGCGTTGGTTTTTTATTACTAATTGGGGTACTTATTTATCCACCGGTAAAAATGGAGGGGTACTCTGAAATTGCTGAGCAATGGCAAAACTTAAAAACACTAAATGAACTAAAACATCAAAGGTTAGGGTATGAAGCACCATGGCGGATGATGATTCCGACAGGTAATCATGGTGAAAGTGATTCACCTTATATAAATTGGTCTAAAGAAACCCGCCACTTGACTTTTGATCATTCAAATTTTTTGAGCAAGATATTACCTATTTGATTCTTTCAGAAGATAATACTAATTCAAAGAGAGAGGCTGCAAAATTAGATTCAGATACTCTTTACAAAGAAAATTATAAGTCAGTGGATGGAACGATAGAATGGGAAAGTCAAATAAATACCGGGCAGCTTTTAATAGAAGTGTTGTTAATAATTGTCTTAACAAGTGCGGTATTTATTTTTGTTAGATTTCGATAGCTCACTGTAATTTTTAAATATACGGTGCTTATTCATACGAATTTACATCTGATTACTGTTCATTATCTTCATTCATTAAATTATAAAGAAAACATCAAAAAGATGAGCAAAAAAGTATTATTCAAAGGAAAACTCTTGTTAGTAGGGATATTATTGGTATTTATAAAGAGCCCAATAAGTGCACAATGCAATCAATTTGATCAATCGGAATTTGAAAGTGAATTCCTTGAATTGACTGAGCATTATGTCAATAATTTTCAAATATCTTCTTCTGAAACTCAAAAGTCTAGATTTATTAATGAATACTTAAAAAAAGTTGAAAGTATTTTCTGTTTTTGGATCGCTTAAAGAATTTAAAGGGCAATTTAGAGAAATTGATTCCTTAGTCAGTTGAAGAACTTGCAGAAGAGTACAGTAGATTAACTGGGGAGGAAAGAAAAATCGATCCTTCAGATTACGAGGATAGTAGATATTCAATAATTATATCTAATCAGAGGGCAGAATATGGACTCCAGAAGAGAAGCGTGTTAAATATGAATATGGATTTGGTGACAATTCTTCTCAATTAGAAGAATTATTAAGATTAAAGCGAGGTGATGATGTGACATTTTCATTTAGATTTAAAGAAGATCTTACTCGTTTTGTACTTCGTCATAATTTAGAAACAACAGCATTAATAAAAGCTCTTGGCAAAGAAGTAGGTGTTTCTCCAGATTTCCCGATAAAATTATTAAGTATAAAAGTACATCCTAAATGAAATATAAGAGTAGAAATACGGATTAAACAGACTGTAAAAATTAGGCACTAAGAGGGAGTTTTTATACCAGGCCATCAAAATCAAGAGGTAGCTCAAGATATACAAATCATAAATACAGGATTATATCGCCACTGTAATTGTAATTTAAATTGCGTGTTATAGATTTTCCCCATAATCCCGCAAAGGCAACTCCTCAGCCATCCGGTTAAATCTTTGTCATTATGTAGAAACTTTACTTCATTTTCGATACACCAGTTGTCTTTGTAAAATACCCCCTATATTTTTCACCAAATCTTTTCGTATAATCATTGTAAGAACTGTGTAAGAACAACCTAATCGATAACCATGATTAAAAAACTTCAAAAAATTGGAAACAGCCGGGGAATCCTCCTCGAAAAAGCTCTGCTTAAACTCCTGAAGGTTTAGGAGGATGATAAAGTTGAGATTGTTCCACACGAGGAGGGATTGTTAATTAAGAAAGTTGATGCTGAATCCGCTTACCAGCCGATGAATTTGAGTTGGCTTGATTTTACCTTCTTCTTGGTTTAGATATTTCACCCCTCCAAGAGTTCTGAACCCTTGGAGGGGTTTTCTCCTAAAAAGGACCATATTCATTCAAGAGATTTCGAAACTTAAAAATTGGCGTGCTTCTGAAACAGGCCCGTATAGAAGCGGGGCTTACTCAGGATGAAGCGGCCCAACAATTAAATACCAAAAAAGGCAGTTGTTTCCCGAATTGAAAATCATGCGGAGGATATTCGCTTATCCACTCTTTAGAAGTATGCCAAAGCGTTTGGGAAAAAGCTTAGAATACAACTCATTAATTGATGGAGGTATAACCGCTATAGTACCGGATACCTGAGTAAAAAAAATGCAAAAAGTAATTCATGTCCTTACATTACAAGGAGAGACTTATCGATAGATCTGTTTTATGGCCTGAAATCTGAAAGAAGGCTTTGCAAAACTATGACCGTCATCCTGAACTTGATTCAGGATCTCCAGATACAGGCTATAAAGACGAATGGAGAATCTGAATCGAGTTCAGATTGACCAGTAACCACGGTTTTGCAAAGCCCTCTGAAAGGATATAATAAGTATTACGGTCTGTCAGGTAGCCTAAAGTTGAATTTTTTTAAATCAAAAGAGAATACCATGAATAAAAAAAATCATAAAAATGGAATGAATCGACGTGAGTTTTTACAAACCGGAGCAAAGTTAGCCGGTTCTGCAATGTTTATGGGTTTGGGAACTTCCAAAGTATTTGGCGCTGCGAATGCCGGTCCAATGGCAACCTCAATTGAAACCATTACACTTAACAATGGCGTAGATATGCCTATTCTTGGGTTTGGAACGCTATACCTTGACGATGAGCTCGGTATAAGATGTGTTGCCGATGCCATTTCATTGGGTTACAGGCTTATCGATACCGCCACAATTTACGGTAATGAAGAAGCTGTAGGAGGCGGGATAAAACGAAGTGGAATCGACCGGGAAGAGCTTTTTGTAACCTCAAAATTGTGGGTTGACGATTCAGGATATGAAAGTACGAAAAAAGCATTTCAAACTTCGTTGAACAAACTGGGACTGGATTACCTGGACCTGTATCTAATTCACCGGCCGCGCGGCGATGTTAATGGTACATGGAGAGCCATGGAAGAGCTATATAAGGATGGGTTAATCAAAGCGATTGGTGTCAGTAATTTTACAGCCGAACAGATTACTGATTTGATGGATAACTTCAGCGTGACCCCGGCAGTAAACCAGATCGAAACACATGCTTTCTTTATGCAGCCCGATGACCTGAAGTTTTTAAACGATCATAACATTCAACATGAAGCGTGGTCGCCGCTGGCACAGGGACGAAACGGGCATTTTACTAATGAAACGCTTGCGGAAATTGGCAAAAAGTATGGCAAGAGCAATGCACAGGTGGCCCTGCGCTGGCACTACCAACGGGGCATCGTTGCTATTCCAAGATCATCACAGAAGGCCCATATGGCAGAAAATGTAAATATCTTCGATTTCGAGCTTGATGAATCTGATATGCAAGCGATTGCCGCACTGGACCTGAATAAGACTCAATTCCCTGAGTGGGAATAGAATGAGGGTTTCTTAACTTGTTATTGGTGGTTCTGTGGTTTGTGTTGGTTGTTCTGTTTCAGATCTAACCCCCCTATCTGGCGCAAGTATTAAGCGAAGCGTCACTTGTGCCCTTTTCTCTATCCAAAAAAGATTTGGCACAAGTGACATCCTTGACCTACTGATGGTAAAATGATTGTTCCAACCAAACATTGACCATTTGATTCCAATTAATCCTTTGAAATACCGGATTTAGAACTTGCACCAGTTTGGGGGCAGCCATCCGATCAAAGTCTTTATCACTGTGTAAAAGCTCCCCTATACTTTTCACCAAATCTTTTCGTATAATCATTGTAAGAACTATGTAAGAACAAACCCACACATTATCATGATTAAAAAACTTCAAAAAATTGGAAACAGCCGAGGCATTCTCCTCGAAAAAGCCCTGTTGAAACTCCTGAAGGTTGAGGAGGATGATAAAGTTGAGATTGTTCCGCACGAGGAGGGATTGTTAATTAAAAAAGTGGATGCCAAGTCCGCTTATCAGCAGATCAGTAAAAAACACCGAAAATCACTGGATAAACTTGCCGAATAATGCCTGAGCCTTCTTTCCTGTCCTTGGCGGCTCCTAATTTTGCCTAAGGTGGTAAACACCATTTGGCGCAAGTGACATCCGTGATTTACTGACTATATGATTTCAATTAATCCTATGAAATAACGGATTTAACACTTGCGCCAGTTTGGGAAACAAAAATCTGATTAGATTTGAAGCCTGAAATCACAAAGCTACCTCCCCCAACCCCTCCTTACCTATGTATCAAAACAAAACACTTACACAGGAGGGGAGCGTCATATTCAAGATTCTTACGTCGACCCTATGTTAAATAGCACACCTCACCAATTTTATCCGTACCTTCAGGCTCATTTATTTCTTAGCCCGGCTTAAATGTTTAAGCGCGGGCTTTTTCATTTTATATATATTATGTCATTTAAATCATTGAATATCACAGATCCTATCCTTAGATCTCTAAAACAAGAAGGATATTCTAACCCCACAGCTATTCAATCAAAAGCGATACCTATTGCCCTCGAAGGCAGGGACCTTATGGCGAGTGCACAAACAGGAACCGGTAAAACGGCCGCCTTTGCCATCCCGATTTTACAGAACCTGGGAGCAAATCCACAGAAAAGAGGCCAGAAGAAAATCAGGAGTTTGGTAGTAACCCCAACACGGGAACTGGCCATCCAGATCGAAGAAAGTTTTCAAAATTACGGACGATACACAGGCCTGAACAGTACAGTTGTTTACGGTGGAGTGAGTCAAAAACGACAAGTAAAACAACTGAATAAAGGCGTGGATATACTCACGGCTACTCCCGGGCGACTTCTCGACCTGATGAACCAGGGTCATATATCCCTCTCAGATGTTGAAGTTTTTGTATTAGATGAAGCTGACCGGATGCTCGATATGGGCTTTATTCACGACATCAAAAAAATCAGGAAAGCTCTGCCCAAAAAACACCAGACGCTTTTCTTCTCGGCTACTCTGCCGAATACGATCTTAAAACTGGCGAACTCTCTTTTGCATAATCCGACAAAAGTAGAAATCGAACCGGAATCACCCACCGTAGACACCATTACCCAGGGTCTTTATTTCGTTGAAAAAGGAAATAAGAAGAATCTTTTGATCGATATATTACAGGATGCGGGGATTGAATCTGCCCTGGTGTTTACCCGCACAAAGCGGAATGCCAATAAGGTGGTTAAACTGTTGAATGGCCGAAATATTAATGCTGAAGCTATTCACGGAAATAAATCGCAGTCAGCACGGCAGCGGGCACTGGGCAATTTTAAAGATCAGAAAACGCGCGTACTTGTGGCGACCGACATTGCCGCCCGCGGCATTGACGTAGATGAGTTGAAATATGTAATCAACTACGAGATACCGAATGAGCCGGAAACCTATGTCCACCGTATCGGACGAACCGGACGCGCAGGCGCTGACGGAACAGCCCTCTCCTTTGTAGACTCCGTTGAACGAGCCTACATCCGCGATATCCAAAAACTGATCGGGAAACAGATTCCCGTGATTGACGAGCACGAATATGCTTCGGTTCATGGAAGTTCGTCTGGTTCACAAAAAAATCAGCGATCTTCAAACAGTAGCCGTAGTAACAAAAAGAGAAAACGCCCTTCTGGACGGAAACGAAAATTCAGAAGCAGACGATAACACAGGTACAGGTTGCAAGTATCAAGCAGCAGGGATTGCAATACCTGCTGCAGGATATTTTTTTGATTTGAGAAGATTTAGTGTCTATTCTGTTAGGACTTTCAAACCAAATAAATAGCATCAGAATACCATATGCCAAACACCCCAACCTCCATCGCCGCACTTTTCGATATGGACGGCGTAATTGTTCATACCAATCCCTATCATAAAAAAGCGTTCAAAATATTTCTGGATAAACATGACATCTCTATCAGTGACCAAGAGCTGAAAGATCATGTGTATGGCCGGACGAATGCCGAAATATTTCCATTTATTTTTGGCGATAAATACACTCCTGAAAAGGGAAAACAATGGGCCGATGAAAAGGAGTCCATTTTCCGCGATCTGTATAGAAATGATGTAGAACCGGTAAGCGGGTTGATTGATTTTTTAGATGAACTGAAACGAAGAGAGATCAAAGCCGCAGTTGGAACATCAGCCCCCATCGAAAACCTGGATTTTATTATGGACAGCCTCAATCTTCGGCACTATTTCGATGTGTTTCTGCACTCGGCCGATGTATCAGAAGGGAAACCCAACCCCGAAATTTATTTGAAAGCGGCAGATAGACTGGAGATAGAACCGGAATGCTGTGTGGTTTTTGAAGATTCAGTGGCCGGGGTGAAGGCAGGGCTCAATGCTGATATGAAAGTGGTGGGCGTGGCGACAACACATACCCCGGAGGAATTTAATGGCGCACACATTGTGATCAAGGATTTTGAGGAGATGACTATTGAACGACTTTTTCAACTTTTTGAACGTTAATCTTCACGAATTGGATTAATTAATGTAGATAATCAAAATAAAAATCCTTGAAAAATGAATATTCATATCCTGGCAAGGTCAAAAAAATGGAAAAATTGCACTCTTACTGTTGCTGCAATTCTATTGCTTTTTGGATGCGCATCAGCCCAGGAATATTCAAGAGATGTACAATGGCTGATTGATGCACTGGAACTCACCGAAGGTTCAATTGTAGCTGATATAGGTGCAGGAGATGGAGATCAAAGTATTGAACTGGCTCAATATGTTGGGCCGGAAGGACATATCTACAGCACCGAGCTTGGTGAAGAATCAATTGATGATCTGCTGAGAAGTATTGAAAGTTCAGGATTGAGCAACGTAACTGTGCTGGAAGGTCACCCGGAGCAAACCAACCTGCCTGAAGCGTGTTGCGATGCAATTTTTTTGAGAAGGGTTTATCATCATATTGGCGATCCCCCATCCTTTAATGCCAGTTTGCTGGAATCCCTGAAACCGGGCGGACGACTTGCCATTATCGATTTCAGGCCGCGTGGAGAAGAGGCGGAACCCGGCGAAAGAGCTTCGGGCGACCAGCATGGAGTTACTCCTGAAACAGTTATTGAAGAGATCACAAATGCCGGGTTTGAGTTGATAGATACTCAGGATGAATCGGATCGGTTCTACTATCTCGTTTTTGATAAGGCAGAGTAAATAAATTTTTTACGAACCAAACCAGTAACTCAGCTTCACTAAAAAGATATTCGTTGATTCAGCCTCCAAAAGGTTTCTGAAATCCCGCCCAAATCGAAAGTCATCCTGTTGGCCGCTGCTTGAACGGTCGTGCTGCCATACCAGAAAGAGAGTGGAACCCGGCCGGTACTCCCACCGAAACACGGCATTTCCCTGGATGGACCGGAAGTTGTAATCCTGCTCAGAAAACGTAAAAGGTTCAGCGTTCCCCTCTCCGTCGGGGTCAACAGTGTACTCCTCATCCGCCTCCGAATAGGTGATGGTACCGGCATCTTCTCCATAGATATTAAACTCATACTCGCGGGGAGTTTTGAACTCTTTAAAGTTGTAGAAATCGCCAGAGTTTATGTAAGGTCGGGCATAGAGCTGAAGACTCATATCCGGGGTAAAGGTCCAGTCCAGCCGAATACTGGTGGAGATGTAGGTGAGATCAAGATCAGAAAACAGATAGCGTGTACCGTAAGTATTTGTTGCCAGCACATCGTCCACATCGGTTACATATTGGTCACTTTCAATTTCCCAGCCAAATTGCGGTGAGATTTCCAGTTGAATGTAAGAGGTAGGCCGAAATTCTACGAAACTCCAAAACCGCCGATCGATTTCGTAACTGTTTACCTCGTTTCTGTAAAATCCGCCAATACCGTACGACACTTTTTTGGTTTGATCGGACCTCAGATTGAAATTAATACTGTAATCCTTCGGCCGCCCGGAAACAGGCCCACCGCGGGTCAGGCGATCGAGATAACGTTTACCTGAATATTGAATATTGAAGTTGAAGGACCACAAATTGTTGAACCGAAATTCACCCCCTGTTGCAGGATTGTTTGAGATTACGTCGCCGTCATAATTTTGGGCATATGTTGCAGCAATGAAAAATTGATAAAACCTTATCAAATCTGAGTTCGATTCTTTATAGGCCAAAGCAATTGCTCCCGCCCTGTAGTCTGCCCTGTTTTGAAATCCAAGATCATTTACCTCGTAGCCGGGGCTCACCTCTGAATAGGTCAGCGATGTGAGCCAGTGTTCCCCTCCGGATTTTTGAAGACTCACTTCTGTAGCGAATCCGCTGAGGCTGGTTTGATCAGGGTCGACGCTCAGCTTATCTGAATCTACACGATTGTAATACCGGGTCGATGATTTTTGAGTACGTTCTATTGCATCAGGTGTTCCGTTTACCTGGCTGGCAGAAATGGTTCCGCTGAAAGACCAGTTTCGGTCATCCCAATTGTGTTCAAAATCCATGCCGCCCAGGTATGCGGAAGAGTGGAGAAAATCCTCAAAATAGGTTCCGTTGACCCGGCGGTTGGCAGCGCTGAAGAATCCACCGAAAACGCTGTTCCCGCTGTTTATATCTTTTTTAGTTCTGGCAACGAGATAGTTCGTAGCTGGTTCAACGGTAAAATCACCGGTGGGGCCGTTTTGGTTGATCTGGTAAGGGGATGATTCGTTCGTGGTAAACGCATTCAACAGCCCAATCGACCAGCCGGATTGTGTCTTTCCGCTTACTTTGGCAGCGGCTGCAATAGTGGTTTGATCCGGTGCATTGGTGTAGATATCATCGACAGCATCGGGATTATAAACAGATTCGTTCCGATAGTCATTGTATTGATTCAGGTTTCCCTGCGGTGCGCGGCCGATACGACGTGAATAAAAGGTTATTGGATTTCCATAGGTGTTAAACGTCTTCGTTCTGCCAAACTGAAAGATATCATTCCCTTCCAGGAAGAACGGGCGTTGTTCACGGAAGAACGTCTCGAATGCACTTAGGTTAATGACCGCAGGATCGGCCTCCACCTGACCAAAATCCGGGTTGATGGTTGCTGTAAGTGTTAAATCCGATGTGAGGCCATATTTAATGTCCGCCCCAATCGATCCGCCCCAATCATTAGCATCATAAAACGGATTTGAACTATTGGATGGAGCGCGGGTCAGGTTTGAAGAGAGATATGGACTCACCTCAAAACGCCGGGGCGATTCGAGCTGACGAATTCCCTGAAGCTGACCAAATCTTGATACAAAACCCGAAGCATTTTGCGGAGTTGGTGCCCAAAAAGAGATCTCCTCATTGCGGGCAATTCGTCTCTGGAAATTGATTCCCCATTCTGTGTCTGTTCCATTTTCGGGCGGACTAAAGCGCAGTTGAGAAAGCGGAATTTTCATCTCAATCGTCCAATTATCCTCATTAATGGATGTTTCCGCTTCCCAGACAGCATCCCACCGGAGGTCTTCATTATCATCATCAAAAAGCAGAATATCCTTTCGTACACCCTTTGGATTTACCGCAAAGGAGAAACCCGTACGATTATCGTTATAGCTATCGATGGTTACATAAAACCAGTCGCTGTAGCCGGTTCCATCCCTTCGAAAGAGAGTTGCAGCCACCGAGTCCATCGCGGAATCGTAAGCCTGGGCGCCGATATAAACGGCTTCCGAGGTATAGAGAATTCGTACTTCGGTTTTTTCTGAGGCAGGCGTGCCGTCGTCCGGTATGCGCTGGATAAAATCGGTGGCAACGGGAGCATTCTGCCAGACCATCTCATCCAGCGTTCCGTCCAGCCGGATCACATCGTCGGATGAAATTCGAACGGCCTGTAAAGAGCGCGATTCGACAGTTCCTAAGTTACTTGTTGTCTCCTCAGTTGAAATATCCTGGGCAATAAGACTTGTTAACGGTAAGAGAATAAAAAGACAAAGTGCAGATAATAGTTTGGTAGAAAACATCGAACATCCAGATTTATATTATTCTTGTCACTAATCAGACGAATCGGACGTAGATTCGTGTTACAATATTTTTCAGAACTCGGCAGGAGACTTTTAAAAAGTATCTGCAGGTTTTCCGAATTCTATCGCTTCCGCAGGTAGATATCACCGCGAAGCGTTTTGAACATATACTCCGGTCCGCCTCCGTTGATTCGCCCGGTAATCCAGTTGTTAATTGATACTCTGTACACATCGGTATCCGCTTCGATACTTTCCCGGTTCGACCGGTCGATCTCCATCTGAAAATCTGTATAAACCTCTCCCCACTCCGATCTCATTTTTGCCGTAACACCGGCATCAGAAGGGAGTGTTATATCAATATCGCCCTGTACATTGCTAAATGCCATGGGGTTATCCCCGATATTATTGAATGATGCGGTGATATCTCCATTAACTGGTAGTTTTACTTCGTGGGAATCGCTACGCTCTTTCTGTCTTCTCTCAAAGAGCAGAGAAAAACTCAGCGCTCTTTGCAGGTCCCCTTTTAAACTGCAAAGTATGCGAAGAATCGCAATGGCTGATTGCCCCATCCCCCGGCCCTCCTGGGGTGGTTGGACCGGAATCTTTTTCTTCATAAAAGTGTGAAAAATGAACAGAACCTGTTTGAACCACCCCTAATTCCTCTCCTTGGCAAGGAAGAAGGAGAAATCTTTAGAAACTCTAAATGTATTGAAAGAAAATTTTAAGTTAGCGCTTATGGGGATTTAGGGTGGGGCGTAACAGTTGCAATGGCAATATCAACACCTTTCACTACAAGAAAAGTTGAGAATCAATCTCCCAAAGGCAAAATCTCAATATTCCGAAAATGGGTGGGATGGCTTTCGGCCTGAAGAGCAATGTAGCCACCGGAAATAATCATGCTGCCCTCTTCAGGTATTAGATGTTCTGTAAGCTCATCAGACGTATCATACTGAGGGGCACTGTAGGAAAGTACTTTCTCTCCATTTACATAGTGGTGAATGATCTCTCCGCCGTGAACTTCAGCCTCAACAGTTACCCATTGATCGCCGTGATAGGTTTTTGAACTCGATTCGGTGCAGTGTGGGGTGATAAGCTCGCCGTCCATCACGATGTGTGTTCCCATCGAACAGATGTTAGCGGTGGGGCGCTCGTCAGTTCCATTCCCACCAAGTAATTGAACTTCAATAGAAACCGGAGATTGCTGATCAAGACTCATTGTTTCCGGCGGCTGAGAGTGAAACTTGATACCGTTATTTCGCCAGGCCCAATCGGGGGCGCCGGGAATCTGCTCTCCTACAAATCGATATTCGAGTCGGATCCTGTAGTTTGAATAAGGCTGCTCGTAGAAAAGGTGACCAAACTTGCCATCGAATGTTTCATATTCATCATAAGAAACTTTGAGAAGTCCGTCTTCAACCCGGAATGTATTCTTGTAATTTTCGCCGAGATTGTGACCGGCGAACTTTGGAGTCCAGCCATCCAGATTTTCACCATTGAAAAGCGGAACCCAGTTCTGCTCTTGTGTAACGGGGGCGGTTTTGGTTTGTGAATGAACTGCCGTCGTATTAATAAAACTGAGAAACAATATTCCCGCAAGAGTAATACCTGTTTGAATCAAAAGATTTTTCAAAATAAAGATGGTTTTGTTGAAAGTTAATTGCCCTGTTCGCCACTCAGCTGACTCAGAAATTCAACCAGATCCTGAATTTGTTGTTTATTCAGACGATCGCCCACGGCCGGCATGGCAGACGGAGCATAGCTAATTTCAGAGATCTCCGATTTTGGAATGGTTATTTTTTCATTCTGCTGAGACAACGTCAAAGCGGAATCTGTTTCTTCGAGAAAAACTCCGCGGACTGTTTCGCCACTGCTTTTTAGTAACAGTCACAGGCGAATATTCCGATGCGGGCTGAGCGGATGGATCGATCATAGAAAGAAGCAGCTCTTCTCTGGCTAATCTTTCCCCGACGGTCGTCAGAGGCGGCCCCACATCTGAACCGTAATCACCGATCATGTGGCAGCGGATGCACTGCGCGGAAACATCCGAATAGAAAATTCTTGAGCCGTTTTGGGCGTTTCCTCCATACATGGTTTCCCGATACTCAGCAAGAAGATCATCCGGTTTTTCAGCATTGTATTCCTCAAGTGCTTGTTGAAGTTGACCGGAATCGCTGTTTTCCACAGCCAAAATCAGATCGAGGTGGATTTCGCGATTAAGTTCACCGGTCATCAGCAGCTCCATTTCGTTCAACAGCAGTTTTTCGGCACCGGAAGAATTCAGCCTGGACAACGCTTCGTACGCCTCTTTTTTCTCAGCTGTAGTCCCCTCTTCAAGAACGGTTGTAAAAAGAGCAACTTTCGTTTCGGATGGAAAATCGGAATCCACCAGGAGGCTGATTGCTTGCATACGAACTTCCTGATTTGAATCTTCAATAGCTTTCGCAAGCGCATCATCCAGTTGCCGATAGTCCAGGTCAGAGAGTGTTTGTAGTGCCGTAGTTCGGACCTGCGATGAAGGATCATCCTCAGCCAGCATTAATATTTGTTCAGTCGCTTCTGAAAGTTGAAGTTGGCCGATTGCAGTGAGAGTTGCCACTTTGATGCTCTCCTCTCCATTCGAAAGATGTGTTTCCATCACACCGGCAATCGCTTCCTGCGCATCATTTTGACTATTACTGATCTCTCCGCGATAGCGTCCGGTAACCCGGTCGAATATGGAAGGATTATCCCAGTATTCAAGTGTATTCAAAGCCTCAACTCTTAATTCAACCGGAATATCATCCCGCAGTGAAAATTGAGCAAGCCGTTGGGCATCCTCAGCAGTTCCGCTGTACACATTGGCATTGATGATACGCCTCAGCAGGGGTTCATTGGTGAAATTTGTTTGATCTAAAAGCTGAGCGAGAGCCGGAATGGCCTCTTCAATATACGCGTCATCGGAGATGGCTCTGGCGGCATTTGTTACGATAAATTCATCCTCATCATCCAAAAATTGGGCAACACCGGGATCTCCCATCCGCTTCAATGCTACAACGGCCGCAATACGAACGGCTCTTGAGGGATGGTCTTCTAAATCGTTTACAGCTTCCGTATCCCCGATTCGTGCCAGGGCAACAGCACCGGCGTGGCGAAGGTAAACGTCTTCATCGTTATTGACTTCCAGCATATCAACGATTGGAGCCACGGCATCTTCATACCCGATTCTTCCGAGAGCTTCGGCGGCAAACATTCGAGCGCGGGCATCTTCATCCGATAAAAGAGGAAGGATCGCATCGGCCGCCGGTTCATATCGAACATCGCCCAGCATTTTAGCAACCTGGGCTCTTATTTCCGCATCTTCGTCATCCAAAAACTGAACCAGAGGTTCTACAGCTTCGATGTTTTCCCGTCCGAGTTGTGCTAGCCCCCAAATGCCGTGAATTCTTGCAAGTTGATTGTCGTTAGATTCGATTGCCCCAAGCAGGAGATCGTTCGCGCCTCTGTCTACAAGTTCGAACTGGGCTTTTTGGCGGACACGCATGTCCTGATGTGCAAGCAGTGAGGTTAATTCATTTTCTGATTTTTGAGTGAAATCATCAGCAATCAGGTTCTTGGTTTCGAGGCGAATATCAGAATTTGCATCGGCTGGAGCATCGAGTTTCCAGATGCGCCCTTCACCGTTTCGATCCCATCCGTCTCGCCAGTCAGTCATGTAGAGAGCGCCATCGGGACCAAAATCCAGTCCAACAGCTAAGATTCCGGTCAGCACTTCCTCATCCGTTTTGAGTTCAAATCCGGCCCCGCTTTCCT
Organism: Balneolaceae bacterium; assembly: GCA_034521495.1. Lineage (NCBI taxonomy): Bacteria > Pseudomonadati > Balneolota > Balneolia > Balneolales > Balneolaceae > Balneolaceae bacterium. The sequence continues at coordinate 361,519 of JAXHMK010000004.1, read as the reverse complement.
CCAGTGTAAATCCATAAATGGGTGAATTGGCAATCGATCCACGGAAGGACATCACAAAAAAGTGTTCTTTCCACTCCTCGCTGAGTGCGGTTCCGGGATTGTAAGCAAATCCCGCGGGACCGGCATGATATGGAGCAATCGGAGGTAAAATGTGAGCGGATTGATTCTCAAACCGGGGCTGAAAATACTCCTCATCCATCCACACTTTATACTCGTTATTTTTTGGATCACGATACTTGCCAAACTGCCAATTGATGCGCCACCCGCTGTCGGAACCGTTAATCAAATAAACCAATCGTTCGTGCTCGCCGGGATGGTCGCCGTCATTATCAACCGAAATAAGATTTCCATATTTGTCAAAATCGAATTCGTGGGTATTTCGAACCCCCGTGGCAAACACTTCAAAATTGCTGCCGTCCGGATCAGACCGAAGAATCGCGCCGCGGTTTGGATACTTATGACGATTGCCCTCTTTATCCACTACATTAAATCCGATATCCCCGATTCCCCAGTAAATTCGTCCATCGGGTCCCACTTTTACGCCAGACATTCCGTGGCCACCAAAACCAATATGTACGTTATAACCATGGCTTAGGGACTCTTTTTCATCAGCCATTCCGTCATTATCCGTATCGCGAATTCTCCAAAGATCAGGGCCAACACCCAAGAACGCATTATTCTTGAATGTTGTAAGTCCTCCGGCCACGTCGGTTACTTCGTTATTAAAATCACTTATATAAAGCTGAGACTGATCTGCTATTGCATCACCTGAGGTATCTTCCACTTTCCAGATCTCTTCCTCCACAACGGCCAAATCGCGCCAGTCGTGAGAGCCATCTTCATTTCGGTCCGGTATCCAGGTGTTTTGATCACTTTTTCCGGTGCCAGTTCGGTATGTAAAAATTCACGGCGATCTTCAACGGTTTCCCATTTCATCGATTCAATACGCCAGCTGTCGTCTACACCGCGAACATCAAATTCGGAGTTACCGCTTCGGTTGGTAACCGTGATCCATGCCCGGCCCTGGTTATCCATGTCAATGGCAATGGGATCGGCAATCAGTTTTTCCGAAGCCCATAATGAGTATTCAAGTCCCTCGGCCACTTCTGCCTGGGTATTTTGTGTGATTTCATTCGCTTCCGAGGCTGCCTGGTCAGGTTTAACGCGAAGAACCTGGGGTTCAAATTCTACGGCTTCAGTACTGGAATCTTCACCGGAACAACTATGAAATAGAACTGCAGCGAACGCCAGAATTAATAGTTTGGTAAAAATTTGTTTTTGATCTGTAAGAAAGGAACTGATAATGCTCATTGAATCTATGTTATGGTAAAAGAGTGATAATGGGATAAACCGGTTTAATGTAACTTCTTAAAACCAAAAAGTTAACTGGATATTATAAATCATTTTTTAAACTTCATTAAACAGGATTTTTGTCGTCAATATGATGATCAAAAAGCGATAATCTTCTAAAAAAATTCAATTTGAAAAAAACACGTTGCCTTTTTTGAGATCCATCAACTCATAGTTCTTTAGTCAATACGAATAAAGTGAACTTAACTGTAGCCAAGAAGTAAAGTTGTTCTGTATGAAGAGCTTTGTCAACTTTAGAAGACTTTGCAAAACTATGACCGTCATCCTGAACTTGATTCAGGATCTCCACATACTGGCTATAAAGACGAATGGAGAATCTGAATCGAGTTCAGATTGACGTATTCCCACGGTTTTGCAAAGTCTTCCTTTAGATGTAAAAAAAAAGAGGGGGATGAACAAAGCAATTCAGATTGTATCGTATTTCTCATTTTTTGTTGAGGATTTTCGCTTTCAGAAATAGAGGAAATTCGAAAGCTTTGGTTTAGTTGGTGTAATAGTTGGAAAGCTTGCTTAAAAAATGAATCGATATCTAAGAAGATGCGCTGTAAAAAATAGTAAAAATCAAATTTCCTTCAGAATTCATTCAATTTTACAGCAGAATTGAAGCCTACCTTGTTATAACTCAAACAAGCCTAAAAAAGTTATTAAATGTAAATCAAGAGGTATAAAAATGATATAAATTCCTCCAATGTTTAAATTTGTAACAATCATGAAAAACAATTCCATTATGGATGTTAACCAGTAGTAAATGAGAAGAATCAAAAATAATTTGTTTATCAACAAAATAAGTCTCTGCATCTCGCTCGCCGTTATTCTGCTGTTTTCAAGCCAATCTCTGGCACAAGAAAAAACAAGTGTAAATGCACATCAAATAGAATCATCTGTCAGTATTGACGGCAGGCTCGATGAAGAAGCATGGAATCAGGCTGAAATTGCAACGGATTTCAGGCAATTCAGTCCTGATGAAGGTGAAGTATCAACCCAAAACACAGAAGTTCGTATCCTTTATGGAGATGGTGGTATTTATGTTGGAGCCATGCTGCATGATGATAATCCCTCTGAAATTGAACGTGCTTTGGGAAGGCGGGATGACTACAACCGTGCCGATTGGTTTATTGTTTCGTTTGATTCGCGTTACAATCGCCAAAATGCTTTTACTTTTGGAATAAATGCAGCAGGAATTCAATATGATGGTATACGAAGCTCAGGTGGTTTTGGGGGAGGCCCCGGTATTCCGGGTGTTGACGAGTCCTGGGATGCAGTTTGGTATTCTGATGTGAGTGTGACGAATGAAGGGTGGATTGTTGAAATGCAGATTCCATACAGCATGCTTCGATTCTCGGAAACGGATGTTCAAACCTGGGGAATTCATTTCACCAGGAATATACCGAGGCTTGGGGAGGTTACAGAGTGGCCGTTGGTTCCAAGGGTTGAGAGAGATAATCTGATTGCTCAATTTGGGCTTCTGCAAAACATTAGAAATGTAGAACCAAAGCCAAATATCCAGGTTCGTCCATATATGGTAAGTGGATTTAATTCCGGAGAAAATCCAACGGATCCCGGAGAAGTGGCAACGGATACAAATATAGATGTTGGTGGTGATATTAAAGTTGGTTTAGGCCCAAATGTCACACTTGATGCAACGATTAATCCTGATTTTGGGCAGGTGGAGGCCGATCCGGCTGTTTTAAATCTCACGGCGTTTGAAACATTTTTCCAGGAGCAGCGACCGTTTTTTGTAGAAGGTATTGAAATCTATGAATTTTCTGTTGGCCGTGGTGAACTCCTGTATACCCGAAGAATTGGAGCTGAAGATCCCATTATTGGTGCTACAAAACTTTCCGGCCGAACCGAAAAAGGCCTCTCGTTTGGTGTACTTGGAGCGATGACCGGGGATGAGTTTGATCCCTCCAGGAATTACGGTGTAGCTCGTGCAAGCCAACAGATCGGAGATTTCTCAACGATTGGAGGTATTTTAACATTCTATGACAGTCCTTTTCGTGGAGGAGATGGCAGACGCAGAACATATTCCGGCGGAACAGATTGGGATCTTCGATTCGCTGACAACAACTATGGAATTGACGGATATGCTTCATTCACTCACAGGAGATTGACTGCAAATGATGAAACCGAAACTGGTTTTGCAGGTAAGTTATTCACTGAAAAACGCCAGGGTGCGTGGCGGGGATTTGTTGGTGCGGAAGTGTTTAGTGACGACTTTAATCCAAATGATCTTGGTCAATTACGGCAAAATAATTACATAGTAGCGATAGGCAGGATAGAACACCAAATCAATGGTGGCCGCCCGTTTGGAGCTTTTCAACAAGCGGATCTTGATGCCTTTATTACACAATCAGTTTCATATGATGAAGGCCTGGATCTTGGTTTGGGATTAAGAACCGGATCAAACTGGACGTTTAAATCGTTTCAGTCCATTGGGGCAGATGTTAATGTCGATAAAATCTTCGGTGGTTATGATCTTTTTGAAACACGTGGATTAGGCCCTTATGCCCAGCCATTTAGTGCTGAATTTGAATTTGAATTTGAAACAGATGAGAGAAGGCCCTGGCAACTCTCGCCGGAAGCTGCATGGACATACCATGATGATGGGGGCAATGAATATGCCCTTGGATTGCGGGGAAACTGGAATGTAGGTTCGAGGTTGGATCTGTTTGCAAATGTAGAGGGAGAATGGGAAAGAGCCGTTACTGCCTGGACATCAAATGAATCTTTTCGACGAAGTGGATCAGATTGGTTCATTGGGGAAACATCTGCACCACCATCCAGGTTGAGTAATGATGAATATCGCTCATTTGATGACGGAGGAGAGCTCAGCCCGATTTTATCAAGTAAAGAGCCTTTTGGTGATAATGCATACTATGTTCCGGTGTTTGGGGAAAGAGATACCCGATCCATTGATTTCACATTCAGAAGTACGGTAACATTTACGCAAAATTTGTCACTTCAAATCTACAACCAGCTTTTTCTTGCAAGAGGTAAATACGAAAATTTCAAGATACTGCAAGATCGGGACAATCTTGCTGATTTCAGCTCCTATCCAAAGCGGGATGAGTTTTCATTCAATAGTTTTCTCTCAAATATGGTCATACGCTGGGAATATCGTCCCGGTTCAACCATCTTTCTGGTATGGTCTCATGGAAGGAATTTCTCGGATGAACTCAATCCTCTTTCCCCCTATGGCTCCTCTCCATACGACCGGCCGATTGGAACTCAAATCAATGATACATTCGATATTCTTCCTGATAATTCAATTTTGCTTAAAATCAACTATACGTTCCTTTATTAGGTATTAGGATTGAAGATTAAATTCAGAACTTTCGCAGACAAAAACCTCAATAAAATCTTACTATGTTTAGAAAACTAAACTCTCCTCGTTTAAACGAAATTGTGAGTCCGGATCTGGCTATCCTGCTTCTAAGAATTGGAACTGCCTGTCTGGTTATGACTCATGGAATTCCAAAACTTTTAAAGATCATTAATGGTGATTTTAGCTTTGGTGATCCACTTGGACTTGGATCTGCGGTTTCTCTGTTATTAGCAACATTTGCTGAGGTAATATGTGCCATCTTTGTACTGATTGGATTATGGACACGGTTGGCGACTATTCCGCTAATATTTACTTTTGTAGTAATCGTATTTATTGTTTACGCCGGTGATCCATTTGGGGATAAGGAGTTGCCCTTGTTCTTTCTGATAGCATTTTTATCACTGTTTTTGACAGGTGCCGGTAAATACTCAATCGATGCAAAAATCAACGATGGATTAAAATAACAGAGGGTTTAATCTTTAAATGCATTTGTTAAAACAATTTTCAGATAGAATTTTAGGGTTCATTGGCTTTCTGTTTACTTGGGAGTCATTAGTTATCAATCTTTACTGCAACAACATTTAAATATGAATATAATTTTCTTTAGACACATGGGCAGTTTTGAAAAGAGAGTATGATCCTCTTTTCCTATTAGTAAAAGTAAATCGAAGATTTCGTTTATTATGCCACGAATATTTATCACCGGCTCAACCGCCGGACTCGGACAACTGGCAGCAAAATCCCTGATCCAACAGGGACACGAAGTTGTCCTGCATGCCCGAAATAAAAAACGAGCAGAAGATACAATGGATAATGTACCTAATGCTGAAGGTGTTGCAACCGGTGATCTTTCAAATATTGAAGAGACAAAAAAGCTGGCCAAAGATGTTAATGATTTGGGTCGGTTTGATGCGGTCATTCACAACGCCGGAGTGTATCGGACGGATCAACAGACGATTATGACTGTAAACACATTGGCACCATACATCCTGACCTGCCTGATTCAGAAACCAAAACGACTCATTTACCTGAGTTCTGGTATGCATAAGCATGGAAATCCTTCACTTAGACAGAATAAAATCGGGAAAAGGGGTCCCTTACTCTGATTCCAAATTCCATGATCTGTTGTTGGCAAAAGCTGTGGCCCGAAAATGGCCGGATGTCTTTTCCAATGCTGTTGACCCCGGCTGGGTTCCAACAAAAATGGGCGGCTCAGGTGCAACAGATGATCTCCAAAAAGGATATGAAACACAGGTGTGGCTGGCAGTGAGTGACGATGAAAAAGCGAAAGTCAACGGACGCTATTTTTATCACAAACGAGAAGCAAACTATCATTCAAAGGCAGATGATGCTGAACTGCAGGAAGAATTTCTTGCTGTTTGCGAGGAAGTTACCGGTATTCATTTTCCGGCCGGTAGAAACTGATCCCTCTTGCAAATCTTTAATTTGGGCCGATATTCCGCCGCTCAATTTTACACGTTTTAAAAAAAACAAATGATTAGAAATAGAGTATAAGTGTCTCTTATAAGGTGATCGAAAGATTGATAGTGATCTGACAATTTATTTTGATTAAGAGAGCCAGCGAAGAGCTTTGTTGCTGTTTATATTCCTGCTTTTATTGAGTCCATGTGGTTATGGTTGATGAAGTGAGGTTATTGAGTGACAGAAGTTATCAACTGGCTCTCTTTTTTAATTTCATGTCCCAAATGGTTTCTTCGTTGGGCACCTCTAACATTATTTTAAAAAGTGAACTGCGATGGCGCAATTGTCCTCGTTTAATGAAGTTTTAGTACGGTTGTCCCTCTGAACGGGTGCAAGTTTTTAACTTGAACCCAATTCGTTGTAATCGCACAAGTTGTTCACATTCGTGCGAGATTTTGAAGTACACCCCTCCCTCCGTCGATTGACGGAGTACTCCCCTCGAGGGGAGATTATCTCATCAATCCCCTTTAAGGGGCTTTTCGATTTTAAATCTTATCTCGAACTCAGGTAATTTCTATCTTCTTTTAATAACAGCTACCCAATCCCCCTGGCCGGGAGTTTCAATTTCGGTGAGTTCTCCGGCTTCAACGCGGGTTTCATCAGCCCAGGTGGAGTTCATCACATCCAGCCATTGGATGGTGTAGGTGCCGGTTTGCTCGCGGAGATCGAGCTCTACCACACCGCCGTTTTGGAAATAGACGGCATACGTATTCCCGGGATCGGCCAGAAAATACGCTTCATTCCGGTATCGCGCCAAAAAGTGATCGTAGGTTGGTTCCAGGTCCCACGGGTTGATCTCTTCAAGAAGCATGTTTGTGCTTTGTATGACCGCTTTCGCCTCATCGCCCAGTCCGAGCCCGTAGTAATTTCGAAGTTCATCCGCATAGGGATCGGCATCTCTGCGGTGAAATCGCATGGAAGCGGCTCCTGCAAACAGGTTTCGCATAAACCGGGCAGCACCTTCATCCACTCCGCCTTCATCATACGTCCACACACCGCCGTAGATTTTGGTGTTGTTTAACGGCTTTTTAGGGCCTTCGAGACTGTACTCACGCAGATAGCGCACCAGCTCATAATGCACCTCACCGGTGTGAAAATTGTTTTGGGAGATATCAACAAATGTGTAGACGGGATCGTCCAGAATCTGTCGGTGGCGCGGATCGGTAAGGGCATTGATATCATACATATCTGCTGTTTGTACGTCGATCCCCTTTTCGGCTGCCTTATCCTGAATATATTGGGCCCAATACTGTCCCCAGGAATGTGCCTCATTTACCTCGTTATTCATACAGTACAGCACATTGGGATACTGAAAAGCGATCTCCAGGATTTTATCGACAAACGCTTCCTGGTATTTTCTCACAATCTCAAGATCCAGTTCAGACGGCCGCGTGTAGAAAAAAGCATGCTCACCCGGATATTCGCTCTTGCTGTAATCAATTTCTGTTGGCAGACCGGATTCTTCAACAGTATAATTTACATTGTTTAGCGGATTGAACGGACTCAGATTCCAGCCTCTTTTCGGATATCCTTCACCTCCTTCCATATAGTAATTCCACGTCGCCCATATTTCTACCTGTACAATGATATCACGCTCATAAGCCATTCGCAGCAATCTCTCAAACCGTTCGAAGAACTCAGGATTGAACTGATCGAGATCGAACTGTCCCTCATCATTTATTTGATAGGGCCATACATCCTCTTCGCGCGAAAACGCCATCGTGTTTCGAACATAGTTCCCGCCGGCGGCTTTAAGTTCATCCAGGTGCTCTTCGAGGTACAGAAGCTGAAACAGGTTGTCCGTATCCGTTCCGCCAATTAGCATCAAAGGCTCGCCTTTGTACTGCCAATACATTGGGTTTTCGGTGAAAGGACGAATGGCTTCACTTTCGTGATTTTGTGCACTGCTTAACTGTGGGTATCCTAAGAAAATAAGTACCACTGTAAAAAGCGCTGAGGTCAACACCGGGTAAATCTGGTTGAATCCTAATTTTGTGTGCGGTCCGGCTGACTGAGGTTTCATATCGGTTTTTTTTTGATGTTTATGCTTTGATTGTTTTTCGTTTAAAAAATCTTGCTAATAATAACCTGCCGGTAAAATCATATTGAAAAGTGTTTTGTTATTGTTTGCACCCGTATGATTTTTCTTACCAAACACTATTTAGCTTTAATAATGGCAATGTACGATTCTTCATCTTCAGGTGTTAAAACCAGAACCCTGTCCGGTCCCCACCAGGATGAGACTTCTTTTGTCCAGTCTAACTTTTTAGTTTCCTCTTTCACCCATTCGCCTCTTGTAACATTTAACCATTTGATCGTTACTTCATCAAGATAAACCCAGGGATCGATATCAACAGAAGATCTGCCGGAGGGAAAGTAAACAGCATAAGCTTCGCCAACGTTAGCCAGGCAGTAATCAGCGGGAATGGATGGGCCAATTGTTTTGCACCCTGCATACGGTTCAGCATTGAATATATCGAACTCATCCAGGAACATCGTAACGGTCTGCAGGGTGTGTTGTGCTTTATCGGATAGCCCGATGCCCCATCCTCCGGCTTCAACACTCATGATGCCCGGCCGGTGAAATCTCGTGGATGCGGAACCGGCAAAAATATTTCTCCAAAATCGTTCGACGGCCTCTTTTTCCGTACCGGCTCTCACATTATTCCCCACGCTCTCGCCATATACTTTTATGTTGTTAATGGGCATGGGGCCATCTTGCTGGGCATCGATCATATTCCGCCAGTAGATCAGATTCTCCCAATGCTTGTGCCCAACAGCACCGGCCGCATCCTGGTTGTTTTGGGACACATCAACAAAAGCATACAAATCCCTGTTTGTCATGACATGGCGTAATGAATTACTTGGAATTAGCTGCATACTGGTTATGTATATATCCTTATTGCTTGAATCGGCAACCTCTTTCAAATATGTTGCCCAGTAGTTTTCCCATTCAGCCCCTATGCTGCTCTCATTGTTGATGTTATAAAGAATGTGATCATAGGCCAGGGTGATTGATAACAATTTATCAATGTATCGATGCTGAAAATCTAAAACAGATTCGTTATTCTCGTAGAGCGAACCGCCATAGAAATCCCGGGTATCTTCAATGGTACCGGGTTCCCAGTTGATATTATTTTCCGGGTTCAGCGGGTGAATGGGAAAACGGCCGTATAACAGGTCAAACCAATCCCATAGTGTTAGCTGCACCACAATATCTCTCTTCTCCGTTTCATCGAGGAAAAATTCCAATCGGTTCCAGTATTCATCATTCCACTGTTCCAAATCGTACTTGCCATCTTCAATTTCTCTTACTGCAAATAGGTTTCCCTCATCTCTGTCTGACATGGTATTTCTTACATAGTTGCCACCGACTGATTCCATCAAATCAAGATGATCAGTCAGTTGCTCACCCGTCCACTGAAACAGATTATCTTCGTCACTCGCCCCAATCAGCAAAATCGGTTCTCCTTTATATTGCCAATACCAGGGGTTTTCGTGATAGGGTTGGATGGCGTTATCAATGGTTGTGCTTTGAGCGTATGCAAGATTCATACTCAACAGGGTAATCCCCGCGAGTAATAGGGGATAAACGTGTACTTTTAATCTATTCATGGTCAACTGCGTTTATTATGATTCATAAATCTAAAGTGTCAATAAAACCCAAAAAATGATACTCTGATTGTTCTGATATTTTAGAAACTATACGCCAGGTCATCGAATGAGTGATTCCTGGTCGTCCGGCTCATTGGCAATATCCGAAAGCACAAGTACCTGCGGCTTTTCAACCGGAATCTCTTCAAATTCAAGTTGTGCAAGGACCGGTTTAAGCTGAATGATAAAAACTATAATCAATACAGAAAGTAATATGGTGATCGCATATTCAGCTCTCATTTTATGTATTGATATCATGGCAGATATTTTTGGATAGTTTTCATTCAATCTAATTTAACAGAAAAATAAGATAAGCATGATTCTTTCAGATAAAATTGGCTGGAAGTGTATGAATCTGGGTTTTCTGAGAAATATCGGTTACATAAAAGTGGAGGGGCATTTGGTTTCAAATAAGAGAAAATAACAAAGAATTCTGAACAATATCTGAGCAGCTGATATCAGGCGAACAAAATAATTTTGCTTGAACTGCTGCAAGATCTTAAAAAAGTAGTAGATAAATGTCTCAATTATTATTGAGATTTCGTGTTAAATTAAACCTTAAAGGGTTGGTGAATCGTTATTGGATTAGAGGTTAGTTATGATAAAAAAAGTATTCAAGGGAATTGGTATTCTATTACTGGCAATCATCATATTAATTACCGTTCTGGCTGGATATTTCTATTTCAGTCAGACGGGTAAAATTAATGCAGCGATGGAAAAAGCCGGTCCACCTGTCAATACGCTTACTATTGATGGGAAGACTTTTCGGGACCTGAACAAGAATGCTGAACTGGACCCCTATGAAGATCACCGACTCTCCGTAAATGAACGGGTCGAAGATCTGCTGGCACAGATGACAGTGGAAGAAAAAGCCGGTTTGATGTTTCACAGTCCGGCAGCCGTCGGCTCGGACGGAGATTTTGCGGGTGTATTCAATATCATGAATTTTTTACCGCTGGAAGAAGCATTGCTTGATAAGCAGATGAACTTCTTTAACCTGTTTGCAGTGCCGGAGGCTGCCCTTCTTGCCGAGTGGCAAAACAAGGTTCAGGAACTTGCCGAGAGAACGCGTTTGGGAATTCCGGTTACTATCAGCTCAGATCCCCGCCACACCACGATGAAATTGGCGACCGTTGGTTTCAATATCGAGGGTTTTTCGAAATGGACGGAACCGATTGGCCTTGCTGCAATTGGCGATTCTGCGTTCGTTCACAAGTTTGGCGAAATTGCCGCGCAGGAATATCGGGCGGTTGGGATTCACACAGCACTTCATCCGATGCCTGATTTGGCTACCGATCCACGATGGGCCCGAATCAGCGGAACTTTTGGGGAGGACGCCGATCTTTCCGCCAAACTTACCGCTGCGTATGTGCATGGTTTCCAGGGAGATTCTCTCACATCAAGCAGCGTATCCACCATGACCAAGCATTTTCCGGGAGGCGGACCGCAGGAAGACGGCTGGGATGCCCATTTTCGATTCGGCAAAGACCAGGTGTACCCTGGCAATAACTTTGATTATCACCTGATTCCGTTTGAAGCAGCCATAGAGGTTGGCACCTCACAAATCATGCCTTACTATGGAGTTCCGGTTGGTCAAACCAGCGAAGAGGTTGGATTTGCATTCAATAAGGAGATCATTACGGATTTACTTCAGGATTCTCTGCGGTATGAGGGTATTGTTTGTACCGACTGGGGATTGATTAACACAACGACAATCCTGGGATATCCTATTGAGAATATTATTCCGTTTGCAGGCACAAAAAATTACGGCGTTGAAGATCTGGCGCCGGTCCTTCGGGTGAAAAAAGCACTGGATGCAGGGGTTGACCAGTTTGGAGGAGAATCCACTCCGGAATTGGTGGTGCAGCTTGTTAAAGAGGGCAGTATTCCCGAATCACGACTTGATCTATCTGTTCGAAAACTGCTTGCACTGAAATTCAGGTTAGGGTTGTTTGATGATCCGTATGTAGATGTTGAAATGGTTAACGAACGGACCGGTACAGATGAAGCAATGCAAATGGGATATGAGTCTCAATTGCGGTCGCAAGTACTTTTGACCAATAACAAAGTGAACGGCCAGTCGATTTTGCCGCTCCAACAGGGAACAAAGATTTACATTGAAAATTTAGATTCTGAGGTTGCTTCTGAATATGGACAAGTTGTTGAAACGGTTGAGGAAGCGGATGTAGCTATCCTGAACCTGGAAGCCCCCAAAGACCCCGATATAGGAAGTTTTGCAGGGATGAGCCTTTTCCCGATGGGACGTTTATACTACACCGATGAGGAACTGGCACCCGTGATGGAGATCATTCATCAGAAGCCGACGGTGATTACAACCTACCTCTCGAGACCGGCTGTGATACCTGAACTGGCCGATTCGGCATCAGCCATTCTTGCAAATTTTGGATCCAGCAATGAAGCTATTTTTGATCTTCTCTTCGGTGAGTTCAATCCAACGGGTAAACTACCGTTTGAAATGCCGTCATCATGGGAAGCTGTATTGAATCAGAAAGAAGATGTTCCGTTTGATTCGGAAGATCCGCTCTTTCCATTTGGGTATGGATTGAGTTATAAATGATTGGTTGCCGAAGTTAAAAGGGCACAAGTGACACTTCGCTGAACACTGTGCCAGTTTTAGAAAATCTTGTAGGAACCACAATCGAACGCTTCAAGGACCTACGGACGCTTGAAGGTTCTAATTCACCTGTCGACCGTCCTTCGGCCAAAACGGTTTTCGAAGTTTTCGTTTCAAGATCTTGCCCGGTCCACTCACCGGCAATGGTTCGTAGCGAATTTCAATACTTTTTGGACATTTATAATGGGCCAGATATTGTCTGCAATGTGATTTTATCTCTTCCTCACTCAACTTCTGATTTATTTTTGGAAGAACAATTGCATACACTGCTTCTCCCCATTTTTCATCAGGAATTCCAATCACAGCACAAACTTCTACACCATCCAGTTTTTCAATAACCTGTTCCACTTCAGTAGAATACACATTCTCTCCGCCTGTTATAATCATATCCTTCAGGCGATCCACAACAAAAATGAACCCGTCTTCATCCATATATCCCAAATCTCCGGTGTGAAGCCAGCCGTTTCTCAATACTCGTTCGGTCTCCTCGGAATCATTCCAGTACCCGGCCATTACATGCGGTCCTTTTGTGATGATTTCACCGATGATTCCGCGAGGTACTTCATCGCCATTTTCATCAATAATCATTACATCCATTCCGGGAACCGGTCTCCCTGCCGACTCAATTTTTGGATTTCCCGGCCTGTTATATTTATCCGGCAACATGGAGATATTCGGCGAGGTTTCCGTCAGCCCATATCCCTGGATAAATTCACACTGCGGGAATTTCTGTCGGGCTTTTTTGATCAATTCTGGAGAGATCGGCGATCCGCCAAAGTTGATTTTTCTCAGGCTGGATAGATCAAAGGAGTCGATGTCGGACAGATCACACAACATTTTAATCATCGTGGGAACCAATGCGGTGTGAGTGATTTTGAACCGATCAATCGCGGTGAGAACGTCTTCAGGATCAAATTTATCAAGAAAAACATGCGTCCCTCCCGCCATCGTTACCCCGGTGTTCCACTGGCAATCGGCAATGTGATACATCGGCGCGGCATGCAGATAGGTCCAGGGTTCGTCATCATCTAAAATAGCCAGTGCAGAGCGGGAATTGTGGATGATGTTGTTGTGAGTGAGCATCGCTCCTTTTGGCTGACCGGTTGTACCGCCGGTGTAGGTGATCATAGCAATATCTTCATCCCCGCAATCTTTACCGGGCACAGGATTAGAGGATTGTAAAAACGTTTCATGTGCAACCAGGCCATCAGGCGATTTTCCCGCGCCTGCAAAAATGGTATGCGTAATGGAAGATGAGTTTTCTAAATTTCCATGTAAAGTTGGATAGGTGGAATCATCCACAATTAAAAATTTAGCGCCACAGTCATCCAAAATATGCCAGATTTCATTCGAAGCCAGACGGGTATTTAATGGCACAGAGATTCCTCCGGTCCAAATGGTGGCGAAATAGTATTCTAAATGAACATCGCTGTTGATTGTAAGTATAGCTACACGATCCCCGGTTTTTACGCCAAATGATTGAAGGGCACCGGCAAGTTTGGTAACCCGGGTGCCAAATTCCAGCCATGTTTGCCGGCGGTTATTTTTAATATCAATGGTGGCCAGTCTCAAAGGATGGATCTGCACAGCTTGTTTTAAATATTGGGTAATCTGCATGTAAATATGGTTCAATTGCTTCCTAAAAAGATCAGGAGCAATGCTTGCTATTCAGGTATTTAAGACAAAAAAAGTTCTGTGTAAACGTAGGATTCCAAAATTTGGAATGAAAAAAGATCTTATCGTATTATAGAAAATGGTGATCCAGAAAAACGGTTGAAAAAAATTATTTTGTTCAACATAGACAGAGGAAATGAACCATAAAAAAATCATTTTTACACCGTTTTATTCCGGTAACTGATTGAATTCGGGAGGTTCATCTTCCCGATCTTAAAAGAGATGTGCGCGCAGGCCCCGACACAGATACCTACCGGGATTTAAATCGCTATCCGGAAGCACTGACCCAAACGAATACAATTATTGTAAGAATAGACGCGGCTTTATACTTCGCAAATATTCCTTATTTAAGGGAGCAACTGGAAATACTTACAATTGGAAGCGGTAAAAATCTAAATCAGATTATTATTGATGCAATCGGCATAAACGAGGTTGATGCAAGTGCTCTGCGAGGTTTTAAAGAGCTGGCAGACAGTTACGAGGAGAGGGATATTGAGATAATTTTTACAGGACTGAAAGGCCCTGTGAGAGATGTTTTTCAGCGATCCCGGTATTCAATCAAGAACTATCGGGTCTCCATAATGTAAAAACAGAATCAATATCATAAACTGGTTTGACAGGTTGTGAATTGAGTATGTAGGAGGAGTTACCCCATTTTTTTAAGCAAATAATTAGCAATGACGATGAAATTTGTCTCGGTTTTTGAAACGTCCCGAACCGTCGGGACCAAGGAGTTTTTGCGATCAAAAGCCCCGAAAGGGGCTTATTATGTAGTCTTCTTTCAAACAAAGAGCATTTCCACTTGTTTAAAAAAGTATCCTTCTGATTTTATTATACTTACAGTTCAAGAAGTAAAAATTTCGGGGTAACTTCTCAGTATGTAGAGATTGATGAGTTTTGGGATTACAGCAGAAAACACGAATTAAAAATTTGACAGGATTTATAGATAGATGAAAAATAATACCGGTCGATACAAAGCCATAATTTTTGATATGGATGGTGTGATTATCAACAGTAAAGATCATGTTGAAGAGTTTTGGCTACAAAAACTGGACGAGTACAACATTGACATACCGGAGAATGAAAGAGAGGAGAGATTTCACGGTCGGCCCGCACGCCCCACTGTTAACGATCTGTTTGCAGGTCTGCCTGAAGAGACGCGCGAAGAGATTATCAAAGAGTGTGGTGAGTATGATGCGTCTGTGGAAGAGTACCCGATGATTCCGGGCGCGGAACGTTTTATAAAACAGTGCTCAGAAAACGGAATCCGCATTGGCCTGGTAACGAGTGCTCTGCCCGGTAAAGTTGAGAGAATGCTGGCGGGATTGAGCTATCCATCTCCGTTTGAAGTGATGATCACCGCAAATCTTGTTGAAAATGGTAAGCCAAATTCCGAATGCTATTGTCTTGCAGCAGAGAAATTAGATCTGGATCCTGAGGATGTAATAGTTTTTGAAGATTCAGTTAGCGGAGTGAAAGCTGCATCCGGCGCGGGATCTACGGTTGTGGGGATCAATGAAAATAATCAATCTGATGCACTGACCACTGCAGGAGCAACATTTGTTCAGCCCGATTTTCAGAATGCAGAAGTTGTTCGGGATTCCGGAAAAATAAAGGTCTGTCCCGCCGGAAAGAGAGAGCGTTATCGGTTTTATTTTAATCCATAAATAGGGATTATACCTATACTAAAGGTGGGTTCAATTCTTTAATTTCAAATAATTAGCGGTTCGGTTTGCTCTGTCCGGGATTTAATGAGTGTATTGAGTCATAGTAAAAGGGAGAATCAATGCAGGAATTATTAACCTTGTCTCATTTAAAGATACTGAATTCTATTCAGCACGGGATTTTGGTGATCAATTCCGATGGTATTATTGAATATTGGAACCCCGCTTGCGAACGTATATTCGGCTATAAACACTACGAAATCGTCGGGAAATCAATTCGAGTTCTGTGCGATTGTAAGATGCCTTTCAAATGCTTACTGGAAAGATGCAGCCACGATGATAAGCACAATGAAAGATGGAGGGGAAAATGTAAAGACGGCAGTCGAATTTGGCTGAATGTTCGGTCAAAGACCACGTTCGATGAGGATCTAAAAAATCAATACTGCGTGATATCGCTGAACAGCATTGAAAAGCTGGAAATTGCAAAGCGTAATCTTAAGCAGATTAAAGCTCTTGAAGAAACCATTCTCGAAACAAGCGTTGACGCAATTATAACGACCAATAAGAGAGGAGATATTTTGAGTTTTAATCCTGCCGCTGTCGAAATGTTTGGCTACCAAAAAGAGGAAGTCATTGGCAAAAAAGTACACCTGCTTATTCCCTCCTTCTACAGTGAAAATCAAGATCTGTTTCTGAAAAGATTTACAGGTTTGGACGACACGATTACAAAAGGTGGCAAAATTGATTTTAAAGGTTTACGTAAAGATGGGACAATTTTTCACATAAACCTGTCCGTAAGTGAAGTTCCCTGGAAGGGAGAACGAATGTTTTTGGGTATAATCAGGGATCTGTCCCAAAAAAGAGAGCTGGAAAAAACAGTACTGGACATTGCCAATGAGGAGCGGCGGCGAATTGGTAGGGATCTGCATGACGGCTTAGGACAAATGCTTACCGGCACCCGGATGGTTGCGGAAAATCTTGCCAGGAAACTAAAAGCTAATGAGGTTCCCGGTGCCGATGAAGTTCAGGAAATCTCAGAAATGATTAACGATGCTGATGAATATGCCCGAACCCTCTCCCGTGGCCTGGTACAGGTAGATCTGGAAAAAATGGGGCTGTGTGTTGCTTTGGGGAATTTAGCGAATCGAATTCCAAAAAT
Organism: Balneolaceae bacterium; assembly: GCA_034521495.1. NCBI lineage: Bacteria > Pseudomonadati > Balneolota > Balneolia > Balneolales > Balneolaceae > Balneolaceae bacterium. Next base: position 344,552 of record JAXHMK010000004.1, on the reverse strand, counting down.
GTACAACATAAACTGTTCCTATACAGAAAGTGGACAGGTTGAATTTGAGAACCCCTACATGGCACTTCATATCTACCGGATTGTACAGGAGGCGGTAAATAATGCCGTAAGACACGCTGAGGCAAAAGCGATTCTCATACGCCTTGCAAAGAATAAACTTCATACATCTGTTACTATAGAAGATGACGGTAAGGGATTTGATCCGAATTCTGTTCAGAAAGGAGGTTCAGGTATTCAAATCATGAAGTACAGGGCTGAAATGCTCGGCGGAATATTGGATATCTCTCGAACAGAAGATGAAACAACACGAGTACAATGCATCATACCAAACAATCTTGAACATTTTAATGAACCTGGGGATATCGGGAGATAATGGAGGCGTTATGAATCAAACATTTAAAAAAAGAATATTGATTGTTGATGATCATCCGATGATGCGGAAAGGACTTGCAAGCACCATTCAATCTGAACTTGGCTACGAAGTGGTGTACCAGCTGAAAACAGCTGAGCAGGTGTTGGAAAAACTGGATGATAATGATATTGATTTAATGATTGTAGATGTATCTCTTCCCGGTATGAACGGGATTGAACTTGTAAAGAATGTGATCTTCCAAAAGGCTGATCAAAAAATTTTGATGGTCTCCAGGCATGAGGAATCTCTTTATGCAGAACGCGCGTTACGAGCCGGGGCAAAAGGATATGTAATGAAATTTGAAAAAAGCGAAACCTTGCTGAAGGCTATAAAAAAAATACTTGGGGGAGGTATTTATGTTAGCGAAGAGATTTCTGAAAAACTATTAATGAATGCTATGCAGGGAAAAAAGAATTCCATTACATCTCCTGTGGATGTACTAAGTGATCGCGAACTTGAAGTATTTGAACTGATTGGGAGAGGTAAAAGCAGCAACGAAATAGCAAATCAACTACACCTGGCCTCCAAAACCATAGAAACCTATCGATCCAGGATTAAGGAAAAATTGAGCTTTAAGAACTCTACTGAGATGATGTATCATGCCGTGAAGTGGGTAGAAAGCGAGTATTAGGTTGTGAAATGCCTACATCCTACCAGTGACAGATTCATAAAAATACGTCTTGATACAACATAAAAGCCTCATACCGTTTCTTCCCTATTCCTTTTGGACCGCCAAAAGGAATCAAAAACTCCCGGCTATGATTGCTTTCGGGGCATGGTTTGCCCGCACGGGTACACTCTGTGAATGCTCACAAGGCGAGCGCGCAGAGCGATTTCTCCCGTGCTGTGTTGCAAACCATGCAATCCCTCCACCAATCAAGGCCGAAGGATGAGAGATCTTCCTTATACTTGAAAGTTGGAACTACGGGTAAATTAACTGTCACTTCCTCAATGGTGTTGCCCCGCTTTTGGGCAAAATTAGTTGCTACCGGTGGCAGTTTGTAAAAATAAGCCTCATAACGGGATAAACTGTCCTGGCAATTGTCATTCCGTAAATAATGCCAGCCATCAGTATAAAATGGGGAGGGAACTGATCGATAAGGATCAGTAATTATCCGAACTCTGTCAGGAGCTAACAGACTCTCAGGTACTCCTGTTTTGCCTGCTACAAAGGCGATTGTAAGGAAAATCCCTAAAGAAAAAATCAGCCTTCCATTACAACCTGTTTCAGGCTCAGACTGCAAACTATGTGTCCAACTCTTCTTTTCTTTCCTATGTGAGGTCCGGTTAGCAAACCCGGGTATTTAATGCATTTTAGTCAACTGAAAATGTATAAGGTGAAGAGATAAAAGTTAACTGAAGAATTCAGTGCCGGAGCCTGACAAGTTCCGGTACTATCTATTTTAAAATTACTGCCGGAGGTATAACGATGATGTTACACAATAAAGTTGCGATTATTACTGGTGCAGCATCCGGTATCGGACGAGAGGTGGCGATCATATTCTCAAATAAAGACGCTTCTTTGGTTCTTTGCGATATTGATAAAAAAGGGGTGTTCAGAACTGCCAAAATGATAGAAAATCAGGGTGGGCGAGCTATACCTGTTGTTGCTGATATTTCCAATGAAAAACAGGTAAAGCAATTAATTAAAGAAACCCTTCGTGAATATGGACAATTAGATATTGCCTGCAATAATGCCGGTGTGAGTGGCGAATTAGCAACAACAGCCGATTATTCTGTAAAAGAGTGGGACCGTGTGATGAATATTAATTTGAAAGGTCAATGGCTCTGTATGAAGCATGAAATACCGGCTATGCTGAAAAATGGTGAAGGATCTATTATTAATGTCTCATCAATTTTAGGTACGGTTGGATTTGCAAATGCACCCGCGTATACAGCTGCAAAACACGGTTTAATTGGTCTTACTAAAACGGCGGCATTGGAATATGCAGCCAAAGGAATTCGCATCAATGCCATCGCTCCCGCCTTTATTGAAACCCCCATGTTAGAAAAGGCCGGTATTACAACCGACGAGGAGATGAAAGCAAGCGTTGTGGATCTTCATCCCATGGGGCGGTTGGGCAGGCCGGAAGAAGTTGCGGATGCTGTTTTATGGCTTGCCTCTGATGAATCTTCGTTTGTAACAGGACATACGTTACTGGTAGATGGAGGATATACGGTTCCATAATATAGAAATGCCAAAAGAATGCAACAGTCTGATAGATATGAGGTGCCAAATCAGCAAAAAAATATAACATAAAAAAATTATGAATAAGCTATCTAAACCCTACATCATTTGGTTTTCTGAAATGGACATACAGGATCTGCCGGTTGTTGGCGGGAAGAATGCTTCGCTTGGGGAGATGATACGTCACCTTAAAAAAGAACAAATTTCTGTGCCGGACGGATTTGCAACAACCTCCGAAGCTTACTGGGATTTTATTCATTCCAATAATCTTGAGCCCCCCGTTCAGGATATTTTAAAAGCATATCAAAATGGAGAGGTGGAGTTGGATGAGGCGGGACGAAAAATCCGGCAATTATTTCTTAAAAGTACGTTTCCAACCCCCTTGGCAGAGGGAATTCATAATGCCTACAAAATATTATGTAAAAAATACCAGGAAAAATCTTCGAAACACTCCGGAAATGCTACTGTTGATGTAGCCGTGAGAAGCAGTGCAACAGCCGAAGATCTGCCCAATGCGAGTTTTGCAGGTCAGCAGGAAACGTATCTGAATATAAATGGATCCGAAAGTCTGTTGAGTGCCTGTAAGAGCTGCTATGCATCACTTTTCACAAATCGAGCTATTATCTATCGGGAAAAGATGGGATTCGATCACCTGAAAGTAGCTCTTTCGGTGGGCGTTCAAAAGATGGTTCGGGCAGATAAAAGCTCTTCCGGCGTAATGTTTACCGTAGATACGGAAACAGGATTTCCAAATGCCATTGTAATTACAGGAGCCTGGGGACTGGGCGAAACGGTTGTAAAAGGAACGGTAAATCCGGATCAGTACTATCTGTTTAAACCACATCTGAGCAATACAGACTATAAGCCAATCATTGAAAAAACCCTCGGTTCAAAAGAGGTAAAAATGATCTACGCCACAGATAAAAATGGAAACACAATAACTGTTCCCACAGATATTGCAGAAAGAGATAAATTTGTATTGGATGACGAAGAGATTCTGACACTGGCCCGATGGGGTGTAGCTATCGAAAACCACTATCAAAAAGCGATGGATATTGAATGGGTGAAAGAAGATGAAACCGGGAAGCTCTATATCCTTCAGGCTCGCCCCGAAACCATTCACTCAGTGGCAGAAAACGGTTATTTCAAATCTTACAATTTGAAACCCGGAAAACATGAAACACTTGTAACCGGGGTAAGCATAGGCAGCAGTATTGCAAACGGGAAAGCTAAATTGATTCGGGATGCCACCGATTTAAAAGATATTGATGAGAATACAATTCTGGTTACAGAAATGACTGAACCGGACTGGGTTCCGGCGATGAGGCGGGCCTCTGGAATTGTAACCGATTTTGGCGGTCGAACCTGCCATGCCGCTATTGTTAGCAGAGAATTGGGAATTCCTGCAGTTGTTGGAACCGGAGATGCCACACAGGTTATTGAAAACGGAATGGAGGTTACGCTATCCAGTGCCGAAGGAGATGCCGGTTATGTGTATAACGGCTTGCTTGAATTTGATGTTCATGAAACAGATCTGTCTGACCTTCCGGAGCCACATACCCGGATAATGTTGAATCTTGCCACACCCGAATCGGCATTTAAATGGTGGAAACTTCCCGTAAAAGGGATCGGGCTTGCGCGGATGGAGTTTATTATCAGCAATCATATAAAAATCCACCCGATGGCCCTGGTTCATCCCGAGAAAATTGACAATGAAGACGAATTCAGAAAAATCAGAAAACTCACGTCCGGCTACAGTGATATGAAGCTCTATTTTGTAGATCGCCTGGCAAGCGGAATTTCTAAAATAGCGGCCTCTCAATATCCAAATCCGGTGATTGTTCGCACCAGTGATTTTAAAACCAATGAATATGCAGGTTTGATTGGTGGTCGGCATTTTGAACCTCATGAAGAAAATCCAATGCTTGGCTGGAGAGGTGCTTCAAGGTACTACAGTGAAGGATATCGTGAAGGGTTTGAAGCTGGAATGCCGGGCTCTGAAAAAAGTGAGAGAAGAGATTGGTCTGGACAATGTGATCGTTATGATTCCATTTTGCCGTACGCTGGATGAAGCAGAGCGAGTGCTTTCCGTAATGGCTGATAATGGACTCAATCGGGGAGAAAAAGGCCTTCAAATATATATGATGTGTGAAATTCCGTCGAACTATATTTTAGCAGGAAAATTTGCACAAATGTTTGATGGATTTTCTATTGGCTCCAATGATCTGACACAACTCATCCTTGGAGTAGACAGAGATTCAAGAGAGATGGCCCACCTGTTCAGTGAAAATGACGAGGCTGTAAAAACAGCTATTCGCGAAGTGATTGAGCGGGCGCATGAGGAAGAAACGAGTGTAGGATTTTGCGGCCAGGCACCCAGTGATAATCCTGAATACGCCGCTTTTCTTGTAGAATGTGGTATCGACTCCATTTCAGTGGTGCCGGATAGTGTGATCGATGTGATTCATAAAGTAACGGATGCAGAAAAAAGATCGACCAGGAACTTAGAATATCAAATAACCTAAAGAGACGAATTAAAAATAAAGGAGAAGAGTGATGAAAAACGTAAAATTTAGCTTTTTGCTGATGGTTGTAATGCTTTTAGCAACTGCAGTTCAGGCTCAGCAACAGGGCCGGCATGCTTCTTGGTAAAGGAAAGCGCGGCCCTCAGCCGATGGAACAATTTCTCAAACATGGTTGTATTTCTGAATGCCTGGTGGGTTTACAACTCAGCCCTGTTTATCCTGGTGAATATCAGCGATGTAGTACAGATGGTCACCATCAATATCAAGCCGGCCATCCATCACAAAGTAAGAGATGCCTGGTTTTAGCGGAACCTGAATATCATGTTCAAGTTCAGCTTCTTCGTTGCGGGGAATTGCGCCTCCCTCGTTTTCCCACTGTTGTTCACGTTGAAAATATTCAATCACTGAATCGGGGACATCGAGTTTAATTTTAATTATTTGAATCTCTGATTTCATAATACACACCTTAGATTATCTAATGTCTGTTATAAATGTATGCAGATAAACAGTGGATTTTAATACAACGGATTCAACCTTATTTATAGAATTTTCCCGATTATAAATGTAGGGAAAACCACGAGTATTCTGCGGTAAAAAGGTATCAAAACGTAAAAGTGAGCCCAGGGTACTTATTCTTTTATTTTTAATAGTGTCATTCATCTCTGCATGTAATCAGTACCCCTATTAAAGGATGAGATAATAGACTACGATTTTGATTTACGGGGGATTACAGTAAATAGAATTGAATTTCAAATATTGGTGTAGAAGAAGCGAAAAGAATTGGATTTGGAGAAAAAATGAATACAAAGGTCCATTTTGACAGACAATGCAAAGAAACGTTAATGTGGGTTTACGATGTGGTTGAGAGAACCAGTTGCCCTGAAAGAGAAGACTGGGCTTTTAATGCATTGCGAGCTGTTTTGCATGCCATCAGAGACCGAACCACCCTTGAAGAAGCATTCCATCTTTCGGCACAACTTCCCGTGTTGTTACGGGGTTACTTTTTTGAAGGATACCGGCCATCTGGCAAACGAGAAAAAATGAACGCTGAACAATTTCTTGACAGGATACGAAAGGAGTTGGGCCCGTCCAACGAATTGTCTGCCGAGGAAGCATTAAGCTCTGTTTTGGGAGTTTTACATGAACATGTAAGTATTGGGGAGTTAGACGATGTAAAACAATCTATGCCAAAGGATATTGCAAATCTTTGGGACAAGGAAATTCAAAATGCAGCGGTTTGGTAAAACACAATGGAGTAAGAAAGCAGGAAACGATAACAAAAACATGAGGTGAGATTATGTCATTAGCAAAAGTAATAGAAGTGATAGCAGAAGGATCAACGATGGAAGAAGCCGTTGAGAATGCCGTGATTGATGCATCCAAAACCGTTCATAATATTAAGAGCGTGTATGTGGAAAACATTCAGGGGATTGTTGAAGGTAACACTATTAAAACATACAGAGTAAATGCGAAGATTACATTTGTTTTGAATTAGAAATTATGGGAGGTAAAATTCAGGATCTAAAAGGGGGTTCAATTTTTTGGACCCCTTTTTAAATGATTGATATGTGTGATTTGCCTGCTAAGGCAAGCTATACTTTATCTTCAATATCTACATCTATCCGTTTGTGCTCCGGGTTTGGTTGGTTCAAAAATTTACTAAACCATTCAACCGAAATTTTTCCGACCTCTTCGAGTTTTTTGGGTTCTTCAAACAGGTGAGAAGCACCCGGAATTATGGCCATCTCTTTTTGGGCAGTAAGTTTTTTAAAGATTTTTCTATGAACCTCAATAAGATGAAAATCAAGCTCACCAATAATAAGCAGTGTTGGAGCCGTTACTTTGGCCACATACTCTTCGGTAAGATCAACTCGTCCTCCCCGGCATACCAGGGCTTTGATAATCCCGTCCAGCTCGGAAGCAACTTTTATTGCTACTGCAGCTCCTGTACTTGATCCGAAAAGAGCAGGCTGCAACTTATCATACTGACTTTGATTTTTTAACCACAGAACAATCAACACCAGGCGTAAAGCTATTTTTTTGAGATCAAAACTTACAGAATCTGCATCCTGCTCTTGCCTATCATGCAAGTTGCATAGGAGTGTTGCAAAACCGGCATCTTGCAATTGGTTGGCAATTTTAACATTTCTCGGGCTGAATCGTCCGCTGCCCAAACCATGCGAAAAAATCACAATTCCTTTTGCAACATCCGGTTTGCTAATCGTTGCGGAAATATCATCATCCCCAATCGGGATGGTTACCTGCTTTATGTTCATCATCATTTATCTCTCCCCTAATTCAAGTTTATATTAAAAACTCCCGATTATTTAAGTGTTACGCCATAGGTGCAGCCCATAAGACCTACTCCTCGGTTTAGCTATAAACCATGTAATCCATTCCCTTACAACTACAGTCGGTATTTAATTACGTGCGCATTAGGTAATAGTAATTGGATTTTCAGATTTGATTTGAACAGTTTTTAAAAAGAGAACCGTAATAAGGAGGGAGTTATGAAAGTAAGGAATGAAGTAATTGCAGGCGGAGCTGCTCTGGTTACCTTAGCAGGTGTTGCTCTTGCCGGATATCAATACAAGAATCGACAAAAGGGTTATCATCGGGAATTTGATGTGAATACCGTTGAAGAAATATCTGGTAAAGTTGTTGATATCACATATTCAGGTAAAGACAACAGCGAAAGTAAAGGCATGGAGTTGATACTGCAGACAGATGAAAAACTGATTCCGATTTACCTTGGACCTGTATGGTATATGAAAATGCAACATGAAAAATTTAAAAAAGGAGAAACCATTTCAGTAATAGGATCACGGATGGATTTGAATGACAAATCCGCAATAGTTGCACAAGAATTAAAACAAGGGAATAAGTTACTCAGACTTCGCGATGAAAACGGACATCCACACTGGATTGCCTGGGAGCGGAAGTCTTTCAAGCGTCACGTCTTCTTATAGTAAATCACCAAAAAGGACGCTTCAAGGACCTGCGGACGCTTGAAGGTCCTTTAACCGGTAAACGCGTTAAATGGAATATCTTTTAGAGATTTGTGGTGCTTTGAAAAATGCGATTTCTATTCAACCGGGTCGCTATTCTGAATCCGGATACATTAATTTCTGAATTTCCCGCCATGTAACCAGTTTGATCTTCTCTTCTTCAAGGAGATCTTTCACTCGTTGGCTTGTAAAATAGTCGTAATCGCGCTGGCGCCATTCGGCACCAAAATTATGATGGTAGTTTATGGTCATGGCATTCATCTCGGCATCATCATACGCGGGGTGCAGCAAAATTTCGTTTAAGCCAGGTTCCAGGTTTTTAATTTCGCTGTCGTATTTTTCAAACCAATCGCTTTCAGGAGTGCTTGAATCCAGCATAATCACTTCCTGTACATGTACCGGGTACTCCTCAGACAGTTGCATAATTCGATTTCGTGCCTCTTCATCAGAAAACATCGCATCTTCAATCCAATTATCAGGAACCAGAACCGGAAGTCTGTATTCCTCTCCGACTCGCAGGTATGCTTCAAAAAATTCGGGATGAGAAAACAACGTACCCATATGGCTGTCGAGGTGAGTTGGCTCAAGGCCAAACTGGTATGCACGTTCCACCTGGGCACGGATCTCATTTTCAATCTCAGTGGGATCGGCATTTTCCACCACCTCAGCTACTGTTGGGTAGAAGTAATTTTTGTCAGTTAAAAGGGTAGAAATTTCGTTTGATGGAAGCACGCCATCCCACTTATAATACATCCATTCGGAGGTCAATGTGAGGTGCAGGCCCAAATCGAACCTGGGATTTTTATTGGCATAGTGCGCAATTTCAGGAAACCAGGGTGTAGGAACCATAATGGAGGCCGAATTGATACCGTTCTGCTCCCAGGCTGAAGTACCGGCTGCATTTTTTGAGTGGGCAACACCTAAATCATCGGCATGGATAATAAGGAGTTTAGCATCGGCTGGGTAGCCCAGTTGTTCGGCAAGGGTTTGAGATTGATTCATTTGGGAGTAAGAGGTTTTAGGGTTCAGGCTAAGTCCAATAGATATCAAAATGAATAGTGTGCATTTGAGAGAGTTTGAGAAAATCATATCAACATGTTTATCTGGATGATGGTTAGACATCGGTTAATCAATCTTCAAATTTGAAGATTTAGATTGAAAAGTACAACTGATGGTATTTGACTTAGAGATCAACTTGAAGAACTGATTCTTTGAAGTTGAAGGCCGGGATGGTTTTGGCTTCTGCAAACACAATTTTATTTTTTAGCCGATCAGATGCCTTACATAAACAGGCTCACTTCTACTAATAGATGGCTATAAATTTAATGAAAAACCAATCTAACAGAAGTATCAATAGCTACAGAACACTTTCATTTCATTAGAGAAATAATCAAAAGCACTTACAATGAATAACTACTTAGAAAAAAGCTCAATCATTTATTTAAAAAGACTCATGACTCTATGTTTATCACTGGTTTTGGGGTTAGGAATTTTTATGGCCTGTGAAGGACCCGAAGGCCCTGAAGGTCCGGCTGGTGAACAAGGTCCTGAGGGACCTGTAGGACCCGCCGGTGAAGATGGCAGTATGATATTGGCTGGAACCGGCGCACCCTCTTCTGACACTGGATCTGTTGGTGACTATTATCTGGACCGTGATAATGCTGAACTTTACGGACCGAAAAATGAGTCGGGTTGGGGTACACCGCTTAGTTTACAGGGACCTCCCGGGGCAGACGGTGAAGATGGCGAAGACGGCAGTCAAATACATTCGGGAACCTCAGCCCCTGATGCAGGAATGGGACAACCCGGCGACTATTTTTTGAACACGTCAACATTCGATCTTTATGGCCCAAAAACCGACAGTGGTTGGGGTACGCCTATCAATCTGAAAGGGACAGCCAATGTAATGTATTCAGATTGGGTAAATCCACAGCAATGGGAAGAGGGGACATTTAATGCAACCAAATATCGTTATTTTGATATTTCAGCAAACGCAATGACACAAGAAATATTAGATAGTGGTGTTGTTAAGGTTTATACAAATTTAAATACACAGTCTATTTATTCACTTCCCATAGGTAAGGGAGATACCCCGGCTAACCCCAAATATAGTTTCTTTTTTGAGTTAAAACCTCAGCAATTGACGATTGGCTATTTGGATCCAGACAATTCTACGACTCTTCCAATGGTGCTTAGTACGAAAATAGATTTTCGTTATGTACTTATCCCCGGGGGCAAGAGTTTAAATGCCAAAGCTAAAAGCCTGCCAATCGATCTCAACAATTATGAGCAGGTTAAGAAATACTTTGGCATCCGGGATTAAAGAATAAAACTCAATGTTTATTCAGGCGGTGGGAGTGATCTCACCGCTTTTTTTATGGATCAAATTGGTTGAATGGTCGGAGTGAAAAGATAATAAGCTTCTACATCTGCTTGGGTTCCAGGCATATCTAACTGATTATAGGAATTTTCCCTATTCAAAATTATTGTAATCTATTCTATTTTATAGCAGAACAGTAAAATCAAGATTACAGAGTATGAAAACTTTATTCAAGAGGATTCTAAATATTTTGGTCGGCTTTCAAGGACTGAGCGGTTTGGCAGGAGGGTTTGGCTTGATCCTGGATCCAACCGGTGAGGCTTTAGGCATTCCGCAGGAATGGTTATTAAACTCAATATTTGACACCTATTTAATTCCCGGCGTGATACTTTTTGTGGTACTGGGCATCTTTCCGATGATCTGTTATGCCGGTTTGTGGAAAGGCAAAGACTGGGCGATTACAGGTTCCTTTATTACGGGTATTGCTCTTATGATATGGATCGCCGTTGAAATATATATGATCGGTTATATTTCGAATCCTCCTCTTCAATTGATCTATGGGGTGACCGGCATACTTATTACTCTGGTTTCCTGGATCCGAATGATTGACCGATCAGATAAATAGGAACCGTGATGAAGAATCAAAAGCCGGTAAAAGTTCTGGTTTTGATGATATCGATCATGGCAGCCGTGGCTGCTTCCATGGGAATATTTTCAAGCGGCGGTCCGGGGTCTTATGAGTATGAATCCATCAGGGGAGAAACCGTTCAAATTTATGGTGAGGGATTGTACAGAGATATGTCGGCCGATGTAGCGCCACAGGGCATTGCACAGGATTATGTGACACTTTTCATTGCGATTCCGTTTTTATGGATCTCATTTTTGTGGACGAGGAATGGATCGCTGAAAGGCCGTTTTTTGCTGGCAGGTACACTTGGCTACTTTTTGGTTACCTATCTTTTTTACCTGGTGATGGCAATGTACAACGTTCTTTTCCTGCTGTATGCAGCGCTGCTTGGAACCTCGTTTTTTGGGTTTACTTTGACGATGTTTTCGTTTGATATGGATGAACTACCCGACCGATTTTCGAAAAAGACGCCGGTTAAAACAGCTGGTGGATTTCTCATCTTGAATACGCTTGCTATTGGCATACTTTGGCTCGGAGTAGTGGTTCCGCCACTGCTTGACGGGACAATTATTCCAAAACAAACAGAACACTATACAACCCTGATTGTACAGGGACTGGACCTCGGGCTGCTTCTTCCAATTGCATTTGTTACAGGAGTACTTTTCATACAGAAAAAACCAATGGGATTCCTCCTTGGCCCCGTGTACCTGGTTTTTCTCAGCATTCTGATGACAGCTCTTCTTGCCAAGATTATTGCCATGGGGCTGTTAGGACAGAATATCATCCCGGTCATTTTTATCATTCCAACTATATTGCTGGTGTCCATTGCCTGCACTGCCCTTGTTTTAAAAAATGTTGAATGATTTTGTACAACGGGCAGCCTGCCCGTTCCCTCTACCCGTTATTTCTAAGACAAGTCGAGGATGTCAGGCAGGCATACTGAATCCAGATTATCCCGCCACGGTTTAAGTTTCCTAATGCCTGATGGCGCGAGCGTCCCGCTCGTGCCCTGTATAGACATGAACTACGAGCACAAGCGGGACGCTTGCGCTATCTCGGATAGTGGGTGCAGTTTTTGAAGATATTGTCTTGGCCCACAACTCTGACAGGAGCCGAAAAGCACGGTGCTCTGTCAGGTTGTTTAATTCAATCCGCTAAACACATACCAAACTGAAACGATGTGGCAGTGAGTCTGAAATCAAAATATCCAGGCAAGATTTAAATTTAGTATTGCCGGACAAGCTGTCCGGCGTACAACTAAGCAAATCCCCTATGCAGTTTTCAGTTTCTCCCTGTTTTACAGGAGTATGCTGTTACCTATTTTAAATATAGTGAACCTTGAAGAGGTTATACGGAGGAAAAATGAAACATCTCCAAACAACTACATTAGAGGCCAACGAGGCTGTTGCAAGAGTGGCGTGTAAAGTAACAAGAGAGTGTAGTATTGATGATGAAATCAACACGGTAATAAAGGCCTGTTTTTTCGGCATTTTAAACATACCGGATGGAGAGACTGCAAAATTACAAATCAAGGAGGCCATCCAAAAAACGCATGGCAAAAAAGATAGAGAGATTGCAGATTCGAAATACAGAGCGATAAACAAAATCTGGCAAAGCTGTTTGAGGTTGAATTGCCAGAAACGGACTCAGGGGCGGATACCAAAACATCGCATCGAAGCGTGAGAGCTGTTGTTCCCGGGAAAGCCCCTGAGTTTGTTTAATAAGTGGTAGTCACTCAATGGATTACTTTGTTTCGTCTTTTATAGGAACTATTTCGGGGCAGAACCCGTGAGGTATCATCACATCCAAAAAATTTAAGTTAACTATACGAGGGATTTGCATTACTGCCCGTCTGCACGCTGTATGTGCGGGCTGACGGGTTGGGGACACCCATCAGCCGGTAAAAACAACCGACAGATGGGTATTTCAAAGCCTCCTATACGTTATTCTTGAAGTGTCTTCCTTTCGATGGACAATGGGGATGATCCGTAATGCTTCAGAGAAGGCTTTGCAAAACCGTGGGTATGCGTCAATCTGAACTCGATTCAGATTCTCCATTCGTCTTTATAGCCAGTATCAGGAGATCCTGAATCAAGTTCAGGATGACGGTCATAATTTTGCAAAACCTTCTCAGAATTTAGATATGATCAATTCAGAACTTAGAAACTCACACCCCGGCTCACACCGCCCGCATTTCAACGTCTTGTACGGCGGACAAGTTCGCTCTCCTCTTCAAAATCAAAAAAGAAGGACTTTTGTCTTTTTCAGCCCAGAAGGTCGGGGAATTAAACCATATCAAACCAAGCAGTAAACAACACCGAAGAAAACAGGGGATTTAAGTTTCAAAATTGAAGAAAATACATTTCTTTGAAGGGGAGATCGTTGAATATCCATCTGCTGGATATAAAATGATTAATAACAGCAGAGGTATTTAAAAAAGGACTGTCCAAAAAGAATGTACTTTAAGATTATATATTCTATGTTGTCATGCCGGACTCCGACCGGGCATCGCCAGACATAAATATAGATCGGAAATTCTGTTCCAGGGACTCCTTTGGAGAATCAAGTTCAGAAGGAGATCTTTTTTGAACAGTCTCAGCGCAATAACCAATTTTTTATGCCACTTTTATTTAACCCGATACAGTCGCTGTATTTGACTGGAACACTACACAAAAATAAAATCAATATTTGAACACCATGCCTGATGTAAAGGACCAGGAAATTCGACTGCCGGACGTTGATATGTTCCATTACAAACCCAGCAATCCGGCAGAGGTACCCATTACAAAAAATGAAATCTGTACCGATGCCGCCAGCCCCAATTTTGTGAGACATATTGAGTTTGATGTATCCGGCACACTGCTTGAAAACAGTATTGTACCGGGACAGGCCGTTGGTGTATTGCCTCCCGGCGAGGATGAAAACGGACGCCCTCACAAACTGCGGCTCTATTCAACCTGCTCACCCACAGGTGGAGAGTATGGAGATGGAAAAATATATGCAACTACTGTAAAACGAGAGATTAACGAACACTGGAAAACGCATAAACTAACTCTTGGAGTCTGTTCGAATTATATGTGTGACCAAAGTGCAGGTGCTAAATTGCAAATGACCGGCCCAAGCGGAAAGCGATTCATCCTGCCTGAAAATCCGGAGGACTATAATTATATATTTATGGCAACCGGAACCGGAATTGCGCCATTTCGGGGAATGGTTTTGGACCTGTTGCGCTCGGGGATGAATAATGATATTGTACTCTCATTCGGCTGCCCGTATCGCACGGACCTGTTGTACCGGCCTCTCTTTGAAGAGCTTGCCGAAAAGCATAAAAATTTTCACTATCTGAAATCGATATCCAGGGAAGATCCTCGGCCGGATGGCACGAAACCATATGTGCAGTATACCATCATTGACCAAAAGGCATTGATGTTCCCCATTCTTGAGAAAAACAATACGCTGATTTATGTCTGCGGTTTAAAAGGTATGGAAACCGGAATCTTCCGGATTTTAGGTATGATGGGCTTGTACGATTACCTGAATCTGAAAGATGAGGTCAAAGATGTAGATCCTATGGACTGGACCCGGAAACAGCTCAAAAGAAAAGTGAAGGCCGGTGAAAGAATGTTCCTGGAAGTATATTGATGAACCGGTTTATTGTGCTAATAATAGTAATCGCTCCAAAAGCTTTACCCCGGATTATGCATCAGGAAATTTGATTCGTGTACTGCGCTAAAATCTCACCGATCTAATTGATTACCCAGGTATTACCGCTATGGAATAGATCCTCAACACTTTTAAATTCAGTTCTGTTTTTTTGATCGGCTATTACATCATGAACTCTTTTCTCATAAGGTTCGGATTTAACCTTACGGATTACTCCGGTTGCTACAGGAAAATCAGGTAATTTTAACCTGGTTAATGACAGATGCATGTTTGTATCCGCTTCTTCTGCATCATGTATAATTGTATCATCTGCCGATGTTTTTTCAAGCCGCATACCATTAATTTTTAGTCCTTCCATCTCTTCTTTGCCAAACCGTATCGGCTCTCCATGCTTAAGAACAACCTGATTTTCATCTTTAGAATCTTTGCTGGTGATCTGTTCATGAATTCCATCCGTAAAAATCACACAGTTTTGCAGTACTTCAATAATGGAAATCCCTTTGTGTTGATGAGCTTGCAGCATAACGTCTTCAAGTAATTTCAGATCGTTATCAGGAACACGGGCATAAAATGTAGCTCCTGCCCCGATTGCTATTTCTCCAATATTAAACGGATTGTCATAACTGCCTTCAGGTGCGGTTTTGGTTTTTTGGCCGATGGGAGTTGTAGGAGAAGACTGGCCTTTCGTCATGCCGTAAATCTTGTTGTTAAAGACAACCACATTCAGATCGATATTTCTTCGGCATGCGTGGATAAAATGATTGCCGCCAATGGCCATTGAATCGCCATCTCCTGTGAATACCCAAACATTCAAATCTGGATTAGCCAGTTTTGCCCCGGTAGAAACGGCAATCGCTCGTCCATGAATGGAGTGTATACCATATGTATCAAGATAATAGGTGATTCGCGATGAGCACCCAATCCCCGAAATACTGAGTATATTTTCTTTTTTTGTACCCATTTTGGCAAATGCTTTCTGCATTGTTGCCAGAATCAAATGATCGCCACACCCCGGACACCATCGAACCGATTGATCGCTTTTAAAATCTTTTCTGGTCAGTTGGTTTTGATCGTTCTTTTTAACTGTTTCTACCTGCATATCTACTCCGATAATAGATTTATAATTTCAGCTTTTATTTCTGAAGTGAAGAAGGGTTGTCCCTGGATTTTATTAAACTGTTTAAACGAATATTGATAAAACTTTGATCGCAAATAATTTACAAACTGTCCATTATTGACCTCGCAGACTAAAATCTGATCATAGTTACCTAAAATTTCTTCTGTATTTTCAGGAAGTGGATTAATGTAGTTGAAGTGAGTGAAACCAATATCCTCTTCTCCGTTTTCTATCAATTCTGTAACGGCTGTATTGATAGCACCATAAGTGCTTCCCCACCCCACAATTAATAATTTACCCGAATCTGCTCCGATTACTTTTTGTTTTGGAAGTTTCTTTGCGATTCGCTGAATTTTTTCCTCCCTTATTTTCGTCATTTTCTCATGATTCAGCGGCTCATACGTCAGGTTACCGGTTATCTCTTTCTTTTCCAGCCCCCCAATTCGATGTTCAAAGCCTTTGTCGCCCGGAACCATCCAGTATCGGTTTAAGAATTCCGGCTGACGCATATAAGGTTCCCATTCATCTGGAGTCCCTTTAAATCTTGGAATATTAATCTCTTCCCACTCCTCTTTTTCCGGAATTCTCCATGGACTTGTTCCGCTCGACAGATATGAATCTGAAAGTAAAAGAACGGGTGTAACATGTTCCATAGCAATTTTTGCAGCTTTATAGCTATAATGAAAACAATCATCGGGAGAGCTTGCAGCCATTACAACCATAGGAGCTTCTCCGTGGCGCCCATAGAGAGCTTGATTAAGGTCGGCCTGTTCTGTTTTTGTAGGCAGTCCGGTTGAAGGCCCGGCGCGTTGTACATTAACAATTACAAGTGGTATTTCTGCAATTACCGCAAGGCCCATCGCTTCGGATTTTAGGGATACTCCCGGCCCTGATGTGGTTGTAGCTGAGAGATTTCCACTAAATGCGGCTCCAATTGCAGCGGTAACAGCAGCAATTTCATCTTCCGCCTGAAGTACAATTGCCCCCATATCCTTGCGGGCCGAAATTTCATGCAGAATTTCGGAAGCAGGTGTTATCGGGTAAGAGCTTAAGGATAGTTTTCTGCCGCTTTTCTCTGCTGCTGCCAGGAGTCCCCATGCAACTGCTTTATTACCATCGATATTCCGATAGGTGCCTTTTGGCAGTTTAGCCGGTGGTATATGAACAGATTGCCCAATAAGTTCAGTACTGTGCGCAAAATTATAACCTGCATTTAATGCAAGTTTATTGGCTTCTACCAACGTTGGTTTTTTAATGAACTTTTTCTCGATAAAGTCTATGGTTTTATCAAGAGGCCTGCTAAACAGATACAGAACTACACCGAGAGCAAACATGTTTTTGCTGCGTGTAATCTCATTCATCTTAAGGCCGAGATTTTTCAAAGCCTCTTTGGTAAGAGATGTAGCCGGAGCTTCAATTACAAAATAGTCTTTGAGTGTACTGTCCTCGAGTGGATTTTCATCGAAATTGGCTTTTTTTAGATTTCGGGAATTGAAGTTATCCTTATCCGCTATGATTACCCCGCCCGATTTCAGAAATTTTAAATTTGCCGCCAGAGCTGCCGGGTTCATCACAACCAAAACATCCACATCATCACCGGGAGTATAGATCTCAGTACCTCCGATCTGGATCTGAAAACTGGATACGCCTCCGATACTTCCCTGGGGAGCCCTGATTTCAGCAGGGAAATCAGGAATAGTTGTTAAATCGTTACCCGCAATACCGGAAGATTGAGAAAACATGTCTCCGGTTAATTGCATGCCGTCTCCAGAGTCGCCGGAAAATCGAACTACGACTTTCTTCATCTCAGGAGTTAAAACTGTTTCAGTCATAACCAGTGATTTTTGATGCGTTGAAAGTATTTTTTTAAATGTAGAATGAGGAAGAAAAAATTATCCGTGCAAGAAATCGTGTCTTGCCATAAGTTCATCTTCACTGTCTTCATGATCCGGATCCGGAATAATACAATCGGGAACCGGGCAAAATGCAATGCACTGTTCCTCTTCATGGAATCCTGTACACTCTGTGCATTTGTCAGGAACAATAAAATAAAACTCGTCTGAAAGCGGTTCCTGCATTTCATCTGCGTCAACCTCGGTTCCGTTTAAAAGAGAGACTGTACCCGAAAGTTCAGTTCCCTCGGCCATAGACCATTCGGCACCGGGTTCGTAAATTGCCTGATTTGGGCATTCTGGTTCGCATGCTGCGCAATTGATACATGTATCGGTGATAAAAACTGACATGATATTTTAAATTATTTTAAAGGTGATTTTATTCAAGTTTTTCTCTCAAAACGTAATTTAGATATTTAGACAAAAAACTCTATAAATAAGATAATCAAAAGCTGTAGTTTGAACAATTATCCTGGTTAATGATTGAAATTTAGATTCAGTATAGATAGTTAGGTTATCTAAAATTGTCTAATCGAAAACCTTGCAATACTTTAATGTAATTAGCTCTTTCAAAGGCGCTTGGATCTCCGACAGAGGCAGAGCTCATAGCTCCTTTCATTTCATCAAGAGAAGCATACTCTTTTTCTTCCATCCAGAGTTTAATCTCTTTTTCCATAGTAGTTAACACTTCGGAACCTTTATAGAGAAGTACAGAAGCCATCATGGCAACATCGGCACCAGCCAATATCATTTTTATCACATCTTTTGCGGTGTGAATTCCTGTTGTGGCGGCTAAACTGCAAGACAGATGTGGCCGCAACATAGCGATCCAGCGTAACGGCAGCCTTTTTTCAAAAGAGCTGCTTGGTGCGAGACTTGGCTCAACTTCAAGGTCTTCAAGGTTAAAGTCGGGTTGGTAGAACCGATTAAATAAGACGAGGCCGTCGGCTCCGGCTTTTTCAATACGGGTGGCCATGTTTCCAAAGGCACTAAAGTATGGGCCAAGTTTTACCGACACCGGGATGTTCACCGTTTTTTTTACAGCTTTTACATCATTGATATACATCTCCTCAACTTCGGTCGATGTCAAATCGGGATCGGCTGCGATATAGTAAATATTGAGTTCAAGAGCATCTGCTCCGGCTTCTTCCATTTTTTTGGCGTACGACATCCATCCCCCTTCTGATATACCGTTGATACTGGCAATGACGGGAATATCCACGGCATTCTTAAGAGTTTCTATTTGCTCAAGATAATCTTCCGCATGAAGATTGTGATATGTTTGCGGCTCCGGAAAATAACTGAGTGCTTCGGCATAGCTTTCCTGCGGAGTGTTCAAAAAATGGTCAAGTGCCTCATTTTCCATAGTAATCTGCTCCTCAAACAGAGAATACATCACCACTGCTGATGCACCGGCATCCTCAAGTTTTTTAACTTTGTCCACTTCGCTTGAAAGCGGGGAGGCCGACGGAACAAGAGGATTTTTAAGGGAAAGGCCAAGGTATTTTGTTTCTAAATTCATATCAGGTAAAGTTTTTTAGTCAATTAATATTTTCGGATGTTTATGGCGGGTATTCATAAAACTACCCGCCATTATTCAGAATGAATGGATCTATTCCTCCCCATTGGGTTCATACATTTTTTCGTATTTCTCGTAGATCTTCCACTGCTCCTTCACTTCTTTTTGAGCTTGTGTCATGAGCTCTTTCGCAATCTTCGGTTGCGCTTTGGCGAGCATCAGATACCGCATCTCGTTGTATGCGTAATCTTTCAGATCTATCTTAGGTGCTTTGGAATCGAGCTGGAACGGATTTTTCCCTTCGTTTGCTAAAGACGGATCGTATCTGAAGAGCGGCCAATAGCCAGAATCAACTGCAAGTTTCTGCTGCGTTAATCCATTCTTCATGTCATATCCATGTGCAATGCAGTGACTGTATGCGATGATAATTGAGGGTCCGGGATATCTTTCGGCTTCAATAATCGCTTTCATCGTTTGCATGTCGTTTGCACCCATCGCTACTCTTGCCACGTAGGCTTTACCGCCATTGACGGACATCAGCCCAAGGTCTTTCTTGGCCACTCGTTTACCAGCGGCTGCGAATTTAGCTACGGCACCAAGCGGTGTTGCTTTGGAGCACTGTCCCCCGGTGTTGGAGTAAACCTCCGTATCCATCACAAGAATATTTACATCGCGGCCGCTTGCCAGTACATGATCAAGGCCGCCGTATCCGATATCATAGGCCCATCCGTCACCGCCAAAGATCCAGACGCTTTTACGCACAAGGTAATCAGCCAGGCTGTGAAGCATCTTGCCATTCTCTACATCGGAATCTTCGAGGATCTTTTTGAGCTTTTTCACACGTTCGCGCTGCTCATAGATTCCCGGTTCAGTAGATTGATCCTCATTCAGAATAGCTTCTTTCAACTCTGAATCAATCGCCCCGTTCATATTTTTCAATAAATTACGGGCTTGTTCCTGTTGTTTGTCAATTGTGAGTCGGAAACCAAGGCCAAACTCGGCATTATCTTCAAACAGGGAGTTCGACCAGGCAGGTCCGTACCCATCACTGTTTGTGGTATATGGCGTAGATGGCAGGTTGCCGCCATAGATGGAAGAACAACCTGTGGCATTTGCAATTACCATTCGATCGCCATACAGTTGTGTAATTAGTTTGATGTATGGAGTTTCACCACAACCGGCACAGGCACCTGAAAATTCAAAGAGTGGTTCCAGGAACTGGGCCCCTTTAACCGTTTCTGTTTTCAGTTCAGAACGATCGTATTCAGGTAGTGTAAGGAAGAAATCCCAGTTCTCTTTTTCCTGTTCGATAAGTGGGTCAATCGGCGCCATGTTAAGAGCTTTACGGCTGACTTTTTTCCTGTCTTTTGCCGGACAAACTTCCACACAAAGCTCACAACCTGTACAGTCTTCCGGTGAAACCTGGATACTGATCTTGGTATTATCCGGCCATTCACGGCCACGTGCATCCATATACTTAAAGGTTTCGGGAGAGGCTTCAAGAAGTTCTCCGTCAAACGCCTTCATCCGGATTACAGCATGGGGACAAACCAGCGTACACTTACCACATTGAATACAGATATCCGGTTCCAGTACAGGAATCTCCATGGCAATATTTCGTTTTTCCCATTTTGTGGTTCCTGTTGGGAAGGTTCCATCCGGTTCAAAAGCACTTGCGGGAAGATCATCGCCATTTCCGGCAATAATTTCAGCAATCACTTTTTGTACATACTCAGGAGCTTCTTCAGGAACAGGTGGTTTCATTTCAACATCTGAAGTTGCCTTATCGGGTACTTCAATTTCAAAAAGGTTCTCAAGAGAGTTGTCTACAGCAGCATAGTTGCTTTTCAAAATCTTCTCGCCTTTGTTACCATACGCTTTCTTGATGGCATCCTTAATCAGCAAAATTGCTTTATCAGTTGGAAGAATGCCTGAAATGGCAAAGAAACAGGTTTGCATTACTGTATTGATGCGAGTACCCATTCCCGTATCTTTGGCCACCTTATAAGCATCAATGCTGTAGAATTTCAGCTCCTTATCGATGATCTGTTTTTGAACCTTATCCGGGATGTTGTCCCAAACTTCATCTTTATCATAGGGAGCATTCAAGAGGAATGTTGCTCCTTTTTTGGCATGTTGCAGCATATCCAGCTTGCTTAGAAACTGGAACTGGTGACAAGCCACAAATTTAGCCTTGTCAATCAAATAGGCTGACCGGATCGGGTTGGGACCGAATCGCAGGTGAGATACCGTTGTTGCACCTGATTTTTTCGAGTCATACACGAAATAACCCTGCGCATAGTTGTCGGTATTGTTACCAATAATTTTTATGGAGTTCTTGTTGGCACTTACCGTGCCGTCAGCTCCCAGTCCGTAGAATAATCCTTCAAATACACCTTCTTCAGTTTCCCAGGCCTCATCGCTGTATTCAAGGCTTGTATTGGTCAGATCATCATGAATGCCAATTGTGAAGTGATTTTTTGGTTTCTCTTCCTCAAGTTCATCAAAAATAGTTTTAATCATAGGAGGGGTAAACTCTTTAGAGGAGAGTCCATATCGGCCGTTAATCACTTTTACATCATGGGTAAAATCTTTCCATTTTTCTGAACGATTTTCATGCATCGCAGCCAGAACATCATTATAAAGAGGTTCTCCTGCACTACCCGGTTCTTTTGTACGGTCAAGAACGGCAATACCTTTTACA
This sequence comes from Balneolaceae bacterium, assembly GCA_034521495.1. Lineage (NCBI taxonomy): Bacteria > Pseudomonadati > Balneolota > Balneolia > Balneolales > Balneolaceae > Balneolaceae bacterium. The sequence goes on along the minus strand of JAXHMK010000004.1, from coordinate 322,576 downwards.
GTTTCCGGAAGCGACTCTATTAAGTGAGACATGCTGAACGGCCTGAAAAGACGTACTTTAATAAGACCCACTTTTTCGCCTTGTGCATTGAGTCTTTCAACAGTTTCATGAGCCGTTTCAGCACCAGAACCCATGAGGATAATTACACGATCAGCATCTTCCGGGCCATGATATTGGAATAGTTTATAAGAACGTCCGCCCAGTTCAGCAAACGTGTCCATTGTTTTTTGAACGATATCGGGACAGGCATTATAATATGAATTCACCGTTTCCCGGGCCTGGAAGAATACGTCCGGGTTTTGTGCCGTACCCCGAAGTACAGGTTTATCCGGTGTTAATGCCCGCTTTCTATGAGCAATAACCCAGTTCTCATCGATCATCTGATTCATGATTTCAGGATCGATCTGCTGAATTTTTTGAACTTCATGTGAGGTTCTGAATCCATCAAAAAAGTGGAGGAAAGGAATTCTTGATTCAAGAGTAGCTGCGTGTGCAATTAAGGCCATGTCCATCGCTTCCTGCACACTGTTAGAACTTAACATTGCCATGCCCGTTGGACGTACAGCCATGGCATCACTGTGGTCTCCGAAGATGGAAAGTGCATGAGTAGCAACGGTTCGTGCAGCTACATGTACTACAGCAGGCGTCAATTCTCCGGCAATTTTATAGAGATTGGGCATCATGAGCAGTAAACCCTGAGAAGCCGTAAATGTAGAGGCCATAGCACCCGTTTGAAGAGCGCCGTGCAGGGTTCCTGCCGCACCGCCTTCACTTTGTAGTTCAATCACATCAGGTACTGTGCCCCAGATATTTTTTTTCCCGGCCATGGACCATTCATCTGACCATTCTCCCATCGGAGAGGCCGGGGTGATCGGGTAGATGGCGATTACTTCACTTAGTTTATGAGCGACATACGCCGCAGCTTCATTTGCGTCAATGGTTACCATATGTTTTGACATGAGATTATTTCCTCCGAAAAAAGTTAAATCAATAAAGTTCGATTAATTAAAATTCATTAGATCCTGTTTGTACTATGTGGCAATGTTTGTAAGAAAATCTCCTCCCAGTTCGTCTTTTGTAAGGGCATTCAATGTTTTTTGCTCAAACAGATATCTTACATGATCTCTAATTTTTTTATAGTCAGTATGGATAGGGCATGGATCGCTTTCATCACACTCCCGAAAGCCAATTCCACATTGTTTAAAGATGTCCAGTCCATCGATGGCTTCTACTATTTCAATGAGTGTTATTGAATCAGCAGGACGGCTTAAACGAAATCCTCCATTGGGTCCTTTCATTGAAATGAGAAGTTTGTTTTTGACTAACAATTGTAAAATTTTACTTAAAAAATGTTTTGGAATGTCTTGTTCATGCGCAATTGTATTCAAGTCTACATTGATTTCTTCTGTAGAGTGAGATGCGATGTAAAACATTGCCTGTAATCCATAATGGCATGATGCTGAAAACATAATTGCCGAATTTAAATGTGTATCAGTCTCTCGTCAGTATTTGTAAAAAGAGGTCGTTCTATCATTTCCTGGTAATAATTTCACAGGTATATGTATGAACTGAATTCCCTCTGGTATTAAGTTTTTGTGGTAAAGGTTTGTTGATTAAGTAATGCCTGTTTTTCGGTCAATTCTGCTTCTGTCTCTTTATAGCCGGGATGCACAACAATGCTTTCAGGATTAGGACAGACAACCATACACTGAGGTTCTGAATAAATATTCTTACACTCTGCGCATTTTTCAGGAACAATGAAATAATAGGTTTCCGACAGAGGTTCGTGTTCATCATTTACATCTGCGTTCCTGCCGTTAAACAGAGTGAAACGCCCCTTCAATGTTGTACCTTCTGATAATGTCCACTCCATTCCAGGTTCATAAATGGCTTGGTTTGGACACTCTTTTTCACAGTATCCACAATTAATGCATCTGTCGTTGATCAATAAGGCCATAATAGCTTACCACTGGTTAAATGGTTATATCACACTTTATATATAAGATATTTAGATAAAAAACTCCAATTTAAAGTAATAAAAAGCTTATTTATTCACAGTCTAAAGATGACTTCTTTTGTTCAGTTATTGAAAAAATCCTGGTTATAGGTCAGTCTTTTTTTAAACCATAACCATAATCAAATATAAGAAGGCTTTGCAAAACTTACGTCATCCTGAACTTGATTCAGGATCTCCATCTGGCTATAAAGACAATGGAGAATCTGAATCAGTTCAGATTGACGATACACGTTTTCAAAGCCTTCTAAACTATCCTGAGGTTTACCCAGGCTTACTATACTATCCCCTCTCTCCACATCTTTTACCAGCTCATTGAGTGTTTTGGTTTCAAAAAGCTCCTGGATGCGATTTCTGACCTTTTTGTAATCGTGATGAATAGGGCATGGATGTTCATCATTACATCGTTTGAATCCTATTCCGCATTTATTAAACATGTCCAATCCATCGATCGCTTCAATAACTTCGATGAGTGTTATTTCATCAGCCGGACGATTTAAATTGAATCCGCCCGTAGGCCCTTTCATAGATACAAGCAATTTATGCTTCACCAGCATTTGAAGGATTTTGCTGAGAAAATGTTTGGGTATATCTTGCTCTTTGGCAATTGTAGTGAGCCCTACATTTTCATTTTCTGAAGCGTGCAGAGCAATAAATATCATTGCCTGGAGACCGTAATGGCATGAGGTTGAAAACATTATGGTGCTATAATTGAGTTACGAAGTTTAGAGAAATTTTAATAATTGGATAAAAAGGTATAAAGCGCCTAAATATAAACAATTCCTTAGCTGCTGCGAATAATTCCTTTGTGATATTCGTTAAACTTCCTCCAGAATGTTTTTACCACCTTTTTCTATAACTAATGTGCGTACCTCTTCTGCAAGTTTTTTGCAATAGCTTACTTTAGATACATTATTGCAATAGTAGGCCTCTTTTTTATTTTCGTGAATATCTTCCTGGCATTTACAATTGAGGTCAGAAAAATCTATATCTTTTAATTGCTCGTTAAACTTGCTGCAGTATGTAATTAGTTCTTCAATCGTCTGGTGTTCTTTAACAGGGTCATCATTCTCATTGGCATAGAGAATATACAGGCACTTCAAAAAATTGTATAAAGCCCTTCTTGAGGATACGCATACTGAATACGTTACTACATCTTCAGCCGGTTGGTAGAGCTCTTCCCTGGCTGCGGCAAGATCTTTTTCAGCTTTTTGAAACAGTTCATGTATAATTTGATTATCCATAATTCGAAGGGTTAAAGGTTATGATTTTATATCATCAAAAGGTGTAATTTGTTAGTATTTACATTCCAAATATTTGGACAGAATTTTTGGCAAACTCAAGGATTGGAGAAAAGTAAACTCCAAACACCAGTACCGGAATCAATAGAATTAGTAAAATGGTTTTAGATGACAGATCGAAATTAATGATACCTGCATCAGATTCCGGCTTGTAGAAAAACATGTTTCTTACTACCCGGATATAATAGAAAAGAGAGATCACAGTAGTGATACCTGCAATTGTTACCAACCAGATCCAGCCACCGCTGATCGCGGCACTGAAAATAAAAAGTTTCGCTACGAATCCTCCGGTAGGGGGCAGTCCTGTCAGAGAGATTAAAAAAATTGTTAAAGCTATACTTTCAAGAGGAGCTCTGAATCCAAGACCTTTATATTTTTCAATAGATTCAGTTTGAATAGAATTTGAAAAGAGCATAGCTACATAAAAAGCCCCCAGGTTCATAAACAGATATATGACAAGGTAAAACATGATTGAAGTCAAGCCTTCCTGGGCTAAAATAACAACCCCCATTAAAAGGTATCCGGCATGAGCTATACTTGAGTAAGCAAGCATCCGTTTAATGTTATCTTGCCGGAGTGCAGTAAGATTTCCAACTATCATCGCCAATGCCGCCATTCCTCCCAAAAGAGTCGTCCACTGAACTCCCTCAATAGTTTGCCAAATTCCTGTTTCCAATACTCCTTCTGAATCGATAAAGGAGACGGAGAAAAACCGGATCAACAAACCGAACGCAGCGGTTTTAGATGCTACTGCAAGTATTGCAGCAATGGTAATAGGTGCTCCTTCATAAACATCAGGCGCCCAGAAGTGAAAAGGTACCACTGCAATTTTGAAGCCCATACCTACTAAAATCATCAGGATGGATATATTCACAATAAAGGGAACATCAGTTCGACTCAGCAGCGCTTCGTTAATTGCAACAAGATCTGCAGCACCTGTAAATCCAATTAAAACTGAGATGCCATATAACATCACACCGGAAGAAACCGCCCCATAAATGATATATTTGGTGGAGGCTTCAGCTGATGAAGTTGCTTTTTTGGTAAATCCAACCAGCACATAAGAGCTGATACTGGTTATTTCAAAGGCAATGTAAATCATCAGCAAGTTGGTTGAACTTACCATCATGAACATGCCGAGCATCATACCGGACAGCAGCATGTAGTATTCACCTTTTCTTGAAGAGTATTCGTCGAGCTCCCGGTTCTTCAGTGAAAAGAGAACTATAAAAATTCCAGCAAGGATGAGCAGTAATTTGAAAAAAACAGAAAATGGATCAACAACAACCATGTCGTAAAACATGGACCCATTTTGTCCTGTTTGCAACAGAATGGCTATTCCTGACAAGACGAATCCACCCAGCAAAATCCAGCCGGTAGTGTTTTTGTTATTTTTGATAATGAGATCGGCAATAATAATCACACAGAGCGTCAGGATGATGATGATCTCCGGGTAAAACTGGCTAATGCTATATAATGTTTGTTCGATCATATCTCTCAATTTCTTCAGTTCGTAACAAATTCAACCAGGAAGCTCAATGATGTATTCATCAATTCAATGGCCGGCGCGGGATAAATACCGAGAAAAATAATGAGGATAATCAGCGGTGTGAAAGCGAGAATTTCTCGTGGAGTCAGATCTTTGAGATCTTTTAGTTTCTCAGGCCGTTCGCCCAGGAATACCCGCTGAATTGTCCACAAAATATAGCCCGCCGTAAAGATGATACCGGTTACGGATACAATTGTGATCCACTTGTACGCCTGGAATGCACCCAGAAACGAGAAGAGCTCACTTACAAATCCGTTCAGCCCCGGAAGGCCAAGGCCTGCAAACATACCGATCATCGCAATGCCCGTATATTTAGGCATCTGGTTGGCAATTCCTCCAAAGTCGTATAAACCGCGAGTGTGTGTTCTGTCGTAAAGTACGCCAACGGAAAGGAAGAGTACGGCTGTAATAATACCGTGGTTAAACATCTGCAGTACTCCGCCTACCATTCCCTGTGTATTAAGTGCGGCTATTCCAAGAACCACAATTCCCATATGGCTGATGGATGAATAGGCAATCAGTTTTTTGAAGTCGTCCTGTGCCATTGCACAAAGGGCTCCATAAATGATACTGATCATTCCAAGTGTTGCCATAAAGTAGACGAAGTAGATTGTGGCATCCGGAAAAATCGGGAAGTTAATACGGAGCAGGCCATACGCTCCAAGCTTCAGTAGAATACCGGCAAGAATTACGCTGATAGGTGTCGGAGCTTCAACGTGGGCATCGGGCAGCCATGTGTGAAATGGAAAAAGAGGAATCTTAATTGCAAAGTTGATAAACAGTGCCATCCATGCAACGTAACGCCAGGTTGTATCCACCCCAGTCAGAAGTCCGCCATCAATGAAATTCTCCGGGTTCATCATATGCAGCATATTGAATGTATGAATGGTCTCACCGGTTGCGGGATCTGTGTAAGCAACGCTAAAGTAGAGTGCAAGCATAGTAATCAGCATTAAGATGCCGCCTACAAATGTGTAGAGGAAAAACTTGATGGCTGCATATTCCCGCCGCGGGCCGCCCCAAAGGCCGATTAAAAAGTACATCGGCAAAAGCATTACTTCCCAAAAAATGAAGAAGAGGAAGAAATCGAGCGCTACAAAAACTCCCATCATTCCCGTTACAAGAAGAAGGTAAAGGGCAAAATATCCTTTCACCATCTTGTCGATGTTCCACGAAGAGATGACTCCTATGAAACCGATGAGTGCTGTCAGGATGACCATGATGACACTGAGTCCGTCCAGACCCAGGAAGTAGGTTATTTCTATACGCCCAACCCAGGGAACCGAATCAACCGTGATCCAGCTGAGATGCTCCACAAACTGGAAACTTTCGGCTTCGTTAATCCCGATTTTTGTTCGGTCAAAAACAGAAAAGATAATGACAGCCAGGACAAGTTGGATTCCAGTGGAGACAGCAGCCGTCCAGCGAATAGCATTTTCGTTTTTTCCGGGAATCAGTAAAACGGCTGCCATTCCTACAATCGGGATAAACACAAGCCAGGTTAGAATGCCGATGCCAAATATTTGAAGTTCCATAGTTTAACGTTCTATTAATGTTTTCTTTTAAATATCCTTTATAAAAACAGGATGAAGAGTACCAGGAAACTGAACACAACATAGACCAGGTATACCTGTACTTTTCCTGTTTGAATTTTGCTGAGTAATCCGCCGGCTCTGTCAGCGGTATTTGCCGTGGCGTTCACCAATCCGTCTACAATATTGTTATCAATCCAACCACTGATGGTAGAAATATGCAGAGTGACCCATGCAGAACCATTCACGATACCGTCGATGATGTTTTCATCAAACCATCTTAAAATTCGGGTGAGTAATAGTGTACCACCAACGAATACTTTGTCATACATCTCATCGAAATACCATTTATTAAAAGCCCCTTTGTAAAGAACACCTGCGCGTTTTGCGAGTTTATCCGCACTGACTTTCTTCCATTGATACATGGCAAATGCCAACAATACCCCGGCGCCGGCCATAAGAATAGATATGGTCATCGCCAGCCCATGCACATTTTCAACAGCTTCGTGAAACAGATGCTGTGTTGCCGGTTGCATCATTTCGGGCACAACACTCAGAGGCCGTTCAATTGCTGCGTAAAACCATCCGCTTGAAGCTCCCAAAGGATTGAAACTGTAGAACACAAATAGAGAAAGTGTGGCAAGTACAATCAGCGGAATTGTCATTACGTAAGGAGATTCCTTGATCTCTGAAAAGATTGATTCATCGGCAGGCTTCCCGTGGAAAGTGAGAATAAGCAGGCGAAACATGTAAAGAGCGGTCATAGCCGCAACTGCAAAACCGATGACCGGTAGCAACCAGTGCCCGTTCAGCGTACTGAAGGCCAGGGTTCCTGCAAGAATTTCATCTTTACTTAAAAAGCCTGAAGTAAAAGGAATACCCGAAATAGCTAACGTAAACATCAAAAAGGTGATGTAAGTAATCGGCATTTTTGATTTCAGCCCGCCCATGTTGCGGATATCCTGCGCATCTGTATGATGATCATCCGCTTTATGAAGGCTCGCATGCATGGCGTAGATTACACTTCCTGCACCCAGAAAAAGCCCGGCTTTGAAAGCAGCATGGGTTACGAGGTGCATAAACCCAGCCGTAAAAGCACCTACGCCAAGGGCCATAATCATATACCCGAGCTGACTAATTGTTGAGTAAGCCAATACTTTTTTGATATCGAACTGGGTAATTGCAATGGTTGCGGCGATGAGTGCGGTAATGGCGCCTATGTAGGCGATCACAAGCAAAGCATCGGCCGTAAGCATCGGGAAGACGCGAGCCACCAGGTACACACCTGCTGCAACCATCGTTGCGGCGTGGATAAGTGCACTGACAGGCGTGGGACCTTCCATCGCATCGGGCAGCCAAACGTGGAGCGGAAACTGGGCTGATTTACCAACCGCCCCGCAGAAGATCAAGACGCCTGCTGCAGTTAGCCATCCCTGGCTTCCAAACGGAAGCTGCCCCCCGTTGATCGAATCAAAAATGGTTTCGAAAGTGAAGGTTGAGAATGTGAAGAACAGGATCATAATCCCGATGAACATCCCGAAATCTCCAATACGGTTTACAATAAATGCTTTGTTCGCTGCATTTGATGCAGATTTCTTCTCGTACCAGTGACCAATTAGCAGGTAAGAACTAAGTCCAACCAATTCCCATGCTGCGTACATCAACAAAAGGTTGTTGGTAATTACAATTCCCAACATCGAGAAAGAGAACAATCCCAGGTATGCAAAATATCGTGAATACCGGAGATCGTCTTTCATATAGCCGATCGAAAAGAGGTGTACTAATGTACTCACAAGCGTTACGACAACAAGCATTACCGCCGCGAGATTATCAATTGCGATTCCTATCTCAATATTTGTTGATCCCACCAGTGCCCATGTAAAGGTGTTGGAAATCATCTCTCCTGAATAGGAGCTTACCTTTATAACTAACAGGAAAAGTGACAACAACAGGGATGTCGAAATCAAACCGGTAGAAAGCCAATCTCCATGGCGCGGCAATCTCTTACCAAAGAAAATCAGTAGTATAAATCCCAGCAGAGGTAACAGAAGAATCGTTATGGGTAAGATTGTAAACATGCGATATTTTCTATTATGAATTTTTCATTTCTTGCAGCATTATCCTTTCAATATGCTCATGTCATCAAGGTTTATTGTTTTGAAGCGGTTGTACGCATTCAGTACAATTGCCAGTGCAACAGCTGCTTCTGCCGCCGCTACGATGATGACGAAAAGCCCGATCATGTGTCCGTCCAGCGAGAGATCTGTAAAACGGCTGAACGCAATAAAATTGATATTGGCTGAATTCAGAATCAGTTCTACTCCCATCAAGACCATAATTACATTTCGTTTTGATAGTATGGCCATCACTCCTAAAGAGAACAGTATGGCACTAACGATCAAAAAGTGTGTGAGGCCGGGAGTTGAAAGCCATTGTATTATTGAATTTTCCATATCAGTTGCTTTCAGTTGTTTTTGTAGTGATCCGGGTAGCCATCAGGATGGCACCGATAATGGCGATGAGCAGTAACACACCTGCGATAATAAACGGTAACAGATAATCACTCATCAGCATAGTTCCTAAAACGCTTACGGTTTCTCCGGGTGCAGCTATGTTTTCAGGTGCCCATTCTGTGGTTGTAAAAGCAAATATTAATAACAGAAGTGCAGCAACCGATAAAATTGAAGCAGGTACAATATTTACTGTTACTGTTTTGAAATTTAATTTGGCGGATTCCTGTGATGTGAGCATTACACCAAAAAGAATCAGAATCAGGATACCTCCCACATAAACGAGTAATTGGGTAGCTGCCAGAAAATCAGCGTAGAGAAGTACGTATAAGGCAGCTACTCCAATCAGGGTAAACATCAATGCAAAGGCCGAATGAACAATATTTTTAGAAAACACCATAAAGGATGCGGCCCCAATTGTAACCAGTGAAAACAGGTAAAAAAGGATTGCTGTAAATTCCATCTGTCAGGACTCCTCCTCGTCTTTTTTGTTTTCCGATGGTTTCTTCTTGGACTTGGCTTTGGCCTTTTTCTCTTTCATTTTTTGTTCGCGTTCCTGTTTTTTCCGTTCAGCTTCTTTTTCCGCTTTTTCTTTCACTTCGGCTACCATTTCTGGCCCTAAATCGCTGAAGTGATAGACCAGGTTGGAGCGATCGTAATCCGAATACTCATATTCAGGAACCATGTATATACAATCGGTTGGGCATGGATACGTGCACAAATCGCAATACATACATTTTGCCATATCGATATTGAACCGGGTGAGCCAAAATCGTTTCGGGTTACCGGTGGATGTTTTTCCCAGGTCCACATCCGGCGTAGCCATTACCGTTTCAATATCAATGCAGTTTACAGGACAGGCCCGTGCACAGAGATTGCATCCTATGCAGTCATCAATATTTACATAGAGTTTTGCGCGGGCACCTTCCGGTAGATCTACTTTTTCTTCAGGGTATAATTCGGTTACCGCCGGTTGAAAAAGATGGCGAAACGTCACTCCCATTCCGGTGAATATGGATTTAAATGTATTCCATCCTTCTTTAATTACAGTTGCCATAACTTTAAACTTCTAAATTTTAAAAAATTACTTCCCACAGAGCCACCAGCATCAGATTGATAAACGTTGCCGGAATAAGAATACCCCAGCAAATATGCATAAGTTGATCGACCCTGTATCTCGGCAGAGTCCAGCGAATCCACATCATTACAAATACCAACAAGAGGCCTTTCAGCATGAACCAGAAGAATCCCCAGGCCGGCCCGGACATAAAACTGCCGAACGGGCTATTCCAGCCTCCAAAGAAAAGTGTGGCTCCCAGCAGCGAGAGCAACAGCATATCGGCGTATTCGGCAAGCATAAACATTGCCCATCGCATTCCTGAGTATTCGGTTTGATACCCCGCAACTAATTCAGATTCAGATTCAGGCAGGTCGAAAGGTACCCGGTGCGATTCTACCAGTATTGAGATGAAAAAGATGCCAAAAGCGATAATCAGAAATGGATTCTGTAAGATGAACCAGTTAGGTAAAAATCCAAGAATATCATTGCCGGATTGAAGTTCTGTAACCGTCATCAGGTTTAAAGAACCTGATACGACAATAACCGTTAAAACAGTGGCGATGGTGGGTACTTCATAACTGACCATCTGGGCAGCACTTCGCATTCCTCCCAGTAACGACCATTTATTATTTGAAGCCCAACCAGCCATAATTACACTTAATGTTAATACGGATGTAATTGCTATCAGGTAAAACACCCCAATATTGATCATACTCCCGATATACCAACTACTAAAGGGCAAAACCGCAAAGGCCGCATAGGATGCCGCAAACATCATAAAAGGTGCAAATTTGAACAAAAATCTGCTGGCGTCTTTCGGTACAATGTCCTCTTTCTGAATTAATTTCAGTAAATCGGCAATGGATTGTGCCCATCCGTGCCATCCTCCCACGCGATGGGGACCGAGACGGTCCTGGATAAATCCCGCAATTTTCCGTTCACCCCAAATTGCAACAAGTGCATATACAAGTATGATTGTGAGCGGGATAAAAGCATGAATCAGTGTGGCCAGAACAGGATTGATATTTCCGTATGACTCAATCATTAATTATCATTTTAGTTGTTAAACTCTTATTCATCTGTTTCAAAAGAGATGGTTTCATTTAATCCATACAAACCATTCTCTCTGTTGTTATCTCTGAATTTTTTTCAGCGGTCCACCTCTCCAAGTACTATATCAATGCTTCCTACAATCGCAACCAAATCTGCAATGAGGGCTCCTTTCGAAATGGCGGGAAGCACACTCAGATGGACAAAGCTTGGTGCGCGTGCTTTTACACGAAACGGGCCGCCCGACTTGTCGCTTATGATGTAGTAGCCAAGCTCGCCTCTGGGCGTTTCTGTTCGCATATAAAGTTCACCTTCCTTGAGCCGAACTCGTTTAGGCACGGCTTCGGTTACATCTCCCTCTTCTGGCAAACCATCAAGTGCCTGTTCAATGATTCGGAGGCTTTGCTCCATTTCGCGAACACGAACCATATAGCGGTCCCAGCAATCGCCGAGGCTTCCCATCTCTCCACTGCCTGTGGGAATGTCAAAATCAAACCGGTCGTAGATGGAATAGGGATCATCTTTTCGAAGATCCCACTTCTTGCCAGACCCCCTCAATACAGGTCCTGATGCGGCATAATTGAGCGCTACCTTTTCAGGCAATACTCCAATATTAGCTGTCCGGTTTATAAAAATCTTATTATATGAGAGCAGGTCATTCAGCTCTTTAATTTTTGGCCTGAAGGTTTTAACAAATTCAGCCGTATCTTTTTTGAAATCTTTATGAACATCTTTTATCAAGCCGCCCACTGTCATATAATTATAGAGCAGCCGGGCACCACTGGTTTTTTCAAAAATATTCAAGATTTTCTCTCGCTCGGTAAAAAGATAGAGGAACGGAGTAAAGGCGCCGAGGTCGAGTCCGAATGCCCCGATTCCAAGAAGATGGCTTGCAATTCGCTGTAATTCCGCCATGATTACCCGGATATACTCCACGCGTTCGGGAATTTCTAATTCAAGCATTCGCTCTATGGCTATTACATATCCAAATTCCTGGTTCATAGCTGATACGTAATCCATACGATCGGTGTAAGGAACTACGCTGGTATAGTCGCCCAACTTCTCTGCGTATTTTTCAAAACAACGGTGCAGGTACCCAATATTGGGACGAGCTTCTTTAACCACTTCGCCATCTAAAACAAGCTCCAGCCGAAGTACCCCGTGAGTAGACGGATGTTGTGGCCCCATGTTGATGACCATCTCTCTTTTTTCGCTACTTTTATCAACTTCGTTCATCATCACTTCCATAAGATCTCCTTATTCGCCGGTTGGCATCTCTTGGTAAAATTCCTGTTGAACGTAATCTTTTCGGAGCGGATGGCCCTCCCAATCGTCAGGACAGAGAATTCTTTTGTGATTGGGATGTTCATCGAAAATTACTCCAACCATATCAAACGCTTCCCGTTCGTGCCAGTTCGCCGTTTTCCAGATCGATTCAACTGATGGCACATGCGGATGATCGATCGGCACACGGACTTTAACAGCCAGTTTATGGCCAATATTTGTAGAGTTTAAATGATAGGTTACGCCCAACTCCTCTTCTTTTTGATAGTGAGCGCCGCTTAAGCACATTAACACATCAAAGGATAGCTCCGGATCATCCCGTAACATTTTCATGATCATTTTCAGAGAGGAGGCCTCAGCCAAAATCCAGGGTTCTCCAACATCACCAGTTTGATATTCAAGCCCGGCATCACTAAAGTTTTCTTCCAGATAGTTAAAAATCTCTTCAGGTCGTTTCATATTAATTTCAATCTGTCAATTCAGGTGCCGGTTTCCTTTTTGTTTTCAATGATGGTTTCATCCGTGATTTTTTGTTGAAGTGTCAAAAAACCTTCAAGCAGTGCTTCAGGCCGGGGTGGACATCCGGGCACATACACATCTACAGGAATCACTTTGTCTACACCCTTTAAAACATGGTATCCATGTTCCCAATATGGCCCGCCACAGTTGGAGCAAGATCCCATACTAATTACATATCTGGGTTCCGACATCTGTTCGTAGAGCCGTTTAATTCGCGATGCCATTTTCATGGTTACCGTTCCGGCCACAATCATAACATCGGCTTGCCGCGGTGAAGAGCGGGGTATGATACCAAATCGGTCAAAATCGTAACGGGATGCCGCCGTGGCCATCATCTCTATTGCGCAGCAGGCAAGCCCAAACTGTTCGTACCAGAGGGAGTTTTTCCTTGCCCAGTTCAACGCCTTTTCAAGCGATACGATGATGATGTTGCTGTCGTGGTATTTTTTATCGAGCATTCCCATAATTCAGGTACTTACTTTATAATTTTCTCTATCTATAATTTTTTAGCTGATTGAACGACTCCCTTCTCTTTATCCTCATCTTCAATAACCCCAAAGTTTTCTTCATATCGAGGAATAAGGGGGGCCGGTATATCCCATTTTAAATGGCCTTTCCCGAGTTCATAAATAAATCCGATGAAAATCAGGAATACGAAAACAAACATTACCAGAAAGGCGAACCATCCAATATCTTTAAATACAACCGCCCAGGGGAATAGAAGTAGAATTTCAACTTCGAAAATCAGAAACATCAATCCTATGATGTAAAACCTGTTGTTAAACTGGATCCTGGCATCTCCGAATGGTATCTCACCACATTCATAAGTCATTAGTTTGGTGTCGTTCGGCCGGTCAGGTCGTATAAGTTTTGATGCAAACAGAGCTATTCCGACAAACAGGGCACCTGTTACAATGAAGAGAAGGACATAACCAAAATCTGTAATCATCTGTTTAAAGTTAGTTCGTTTAAAAAATAAATTATGATATTTATACCTATTTATCCAAAATCATTTTACTCATAAAGAAAAAAAAGTTGTGAATTTGATAAAGGAGTAGTAAAAACAATAGTTTATTAGAATTAATAAACTTTAAAAGTTACAGATGTTATGAGCGTCTTTTTTTAAAAATTGATTTACATTAATGTCAATTCGAGATAAGGTTTAGAATTGAAAGTCCCACTTAAACAAAGAGGGATTCAGGGGGATGTTCATCAGAAATGATGAAAAATCCTATGGACACCCCTCTTAGTCTCCCCTTTTTAGGGGAGAATTGGTTCAATTCTTCATCAGTTTTCTTATATCGAACTCACGTTATATTCATAAAAGAGGTTTAAGATACCTTCTAACAACTATCTCGTTTCAGCAAAAGGATCAGGGATACATATGAAAACAATAAGGTCAATTTTGGCATGGGCTTTAAAACTTGCACTTCTGCTTGTTCTGTTTATTGTGTTTTTTATGCTCGGCTCTATCGGTTCATGACTGCTTTTCCACGTGCCATGATTCTCTATCTGACATCACGCTGGTCAGGTTTCAGATAGAATTGGTTTGTTGATCTATACTTCTACCCACGTTGCCGTGATTCTCTTTTTAATTCTGACATCACGCTGGAAAGGGTTAAAACTCTCCGCGGTACTCTCCTTTTCATATTATGGTGCGATGACCATTCTCACCCAAATTGAAACGTGGTATTTTCTTTCATCAATTACTGTAAGTGGGTTTGGAAATTAACTGTAATTATGTTGGTTTATATAACCCTCTATTGGATGGCCGGTTATTTTATTGCGTGGCAGAACCCGTCATTGCGTGCATTTTATGGTTCACCGGGAGAGATATCACCATTCTTTGAACACACGGTAAATATCCTTCAAAGTGATCCGGGACTGTTTGAGGACTTACCCCATTTTTGAAAGTGTAAACTTATTGCATGTTGTATGTCCTTTTGTCTTGATACAAAAGAACGAAAAGACTGTGAATACTTGGCGGCGGACACGAGTTCACCGTGGAATCCTTTCAATGGTCCATCAGGTTTTCAGTCCTTAAATTTTGCTCATCGCCGGTATGAAAGGATTCTTCTCACGGTTCTCTCGTTGTCCTTTTTCCCGCCAACTATTCAAGGTCGGTTATTTTCCCAAAATCGCCATTTCCACTTGTTAAATATATTAAACTACTGTTATTTATTATTTTAACATGCTTAAACTTAAAATTTCGGGGTAACTTCTTGGACTATTTCCCTTCCAGGCATTGAGGGCGTTGTTGTGGACACTTTGCGCGATTCCAATCATTCGGGGATCCGGAGTTAATGTTTGGTGGACGGCACTCCTTGTCGGGCTGTTTTTAAGCGTACCCCAAAATGTGGGACACCTGCTGGCCAATCCTCTTATTCCTGATGCGAGTGTTCGTATGAGCCACTTGATTGAAACGGCATCCTCTACATTTCTTTTCGGTGTAATAATCGTTTGGCTGTTACACCGCAGGCATGATTCATTTCGTGATATGATGTAATATTTTCCCCCTCAAAAATTGTCATAGAATTCTTTTAAACAGAATGAAGAGTTTTCCCGATATTGAAGATATCCCAAAATATTCATGGAGAAGGGAATTAGATGGCAGACAATCAAACCGTTTCTTATAGCCATAAAAAATTAAAAAAAAGTGCTGTAAACCTGGCGGAGAGTCAGATTTCAGCAATTTACGGGACTGATGTAGTACGCGTAAAGTCTATTCTTGATGATTCCAGGAAAACATTGACTGACGCTTACCGGCTACTTTCAAGATTGGCCAAAAAAGAACAGGATCTTTCCCCGGCGGCCGAATGGTTGATTGACAATTTCTACATCATCCAGGAGCAGATTGTCCAGGTAAAAGTAGATTTCCCCCGGGAATATCAAGTGAGTATCCCCTCAATAACTGATGGAGAATTCAAGGGATTGCCCCGTGTGTATGAGCTGATACTCGATTATTTAACGTTGACCGACAATCTGCTGGATCCCGATGTTCTGGCTGTTTACCTGAAGAACTATCAAGAGGTTAACACGTTGATGATTGGGGAAATTTGGGCAATTCCGATTATGATTCGCCTGATATTGATCCAAAGGCTTGCCGAAAAAGCTTCAAGAATCATTTATCGAAAAAAGATTCGTAAAAGTGTTCAGAGTATTATCAAAAAACTGGAACAGGTTGAAAATAAAGAGCCGGGAGTAACAAGTAATCTGTTGTCAAATTGGCTCAAAGACCAGCCTAAAGAGGGTATAAATATTCAGCTTATTGAGTTATACCAGCAGTTAGAACAGGCCGGTTTACTGCTCGAGGATCAAAAGAGATGGTTCAGTTACAGGTTCAGGCAGTTAGATATGAGCCTGGAAGATGCAATGAGAATAGAAGCTCAGAAACAATCGCGAATCCAGGTGAGCATACAGAATGCCGTGATATCTCTGCGCCTTTCCTCGGAGATGGACTGGTCGGAATTTGTGGAAGAGTGCTCCATTTTAGAGCAGATATTAAGCCTCGATCCGGCCGGCATCTATAAAAAAATGGATTTTAAAACCCGCGATACCTATCGTCAAACAGTTGAAAGACTAAGCCGGCGTTGCGAACTGTCTGAGACAGAAACGGCCGAACAGGTACTTATACTCGCTGAAAAAAAATCATCGCAAAAAGAGCAAAAGAGTTCAAAGAGAGAAAACGGAGAGCTAAAAAACCATATAGGGTATTATTTAATGGGTGATGGATACTTCGAACTGGTTGATGAGGTTGGTTACAGAATGCCAATGATGGAAAGGATAGTACATTTTTTAGAGTCGCACACGGGGATGTACACACTGGCAATTGCTCTTCATACCCTGGTATTAATGCTGATTCTTTGGCTCACGATCGGTGCATTTAGTGCCTCATCTATAACCATAACCATTCTTGTAGTAATTACCTTTTTTCCTGCCCTGGATCTTTCGGTCTCTTCTGTGAATCGTTTTTTTGCATTTCTGTTGCCTCCAAGAATACTTCCTAAAATGGGATTTAAAGAGTTTATTCCGGATGAATCACGCACGATGGTTGTGGTTCCAACCCTCTTTAGTTCGGTTGAAGATGTGGTTCGGCAAGTAGAAGAGCTGGAAATAAAATCACTGGCAAATCCAGATGCGTCTATACAGTTTGCGCTGCTGTCTGATTTCAGGGATGCATCCAAAAAAGAAAGACGTGAAGATCTTGACATCATCGAAGCGGCAAAAAGCGAAATACGAAAGTTAAACAATAGCGCTCACTCTAAATTTGGTGATAAATATTTTCTTCTTCACAGGGAACGCCTTTGGAACGGGACAGAAAACTGTTGGATGGGCTGGGAGCGTAAACGCGGAAAACTCGAAGAGTTTAACAGGCTCCTGCAAAATGCAGATGAAAAAACCAGTTATCACTGGATTGAGGGTAATTTTTTTAAGTCTGTAAAAGTCAAACCTGTACGGTATGTAATAACACTGGATGCTGATACAAAACTACCACCAGACAGTGCCAGGGATCTCATAAGAACCATATCGCATCCCTTAAACAAAGCTATTTACAATTCAGAAAAGGAATGCATTACAAAGGGTTATGGTATTATTCAGCCGCGCATATCCATCCCTCCCGAATCATCAAGAAACACCTGGTTTTCAAGAATTTTTTCAGGTCATGTTGGATTGGACCCCTACTCAACTGCTGTTTCCGATATTTACCAGGATCTTGCAGGCGAAGCAGTTTTTACAGGAAAAGGAATCTACGATGCAGAGGCATTTCACAAAGTTCTTGACCGGCGCTTCCCGGAGAACAGGATTTTATCGCATGATTTGATAGAGAGTACCTACCTGCGGGCGGGGCTGGCTACAGATATTGAATTGTTTGACGACTACCCGTCAACATATATTAGTTTCAGTAAAAGAAATCACAGGTGGATCCGGGGAGACTGGCAAATTGCAGCCTGGTTGTTTTCTAAAGTTCCGGGTAAAAATGGGCAGAAAGAGAATCCCATCAATCAATTATCGAAGTGGAAAATTTTTGACAATCTACGCCGGTCGCTCAATCCATTCTTTCTAACATTGTTCTTTTTAGCCGGTTGGTTCTGGTTACCGGGTTCTGCATGGGTCTGGACACTTGCTGCATTCGGAATCCTGGCATTTCCTATATATGTGAGCCTCTCTGCTGATATTGTGAACCGTCCTGCCCGCGTTCAGTGGAAGCTCTACATTGTTAAAGTGAAAGCAAATCTAAAAATTAACTCTCTTCAGGCAATCAGTACGCTCATCATACTGCCTCACCAGGCCATTCTTAACCTTGATGCCATAGCCCGAACTCTGTACAGGCTATACATTTCAAAAAAATCGTTGTTAGAATGGACATCAGCTCTTCAGACTGAGCAGATGAGCAGGTTTTCCTTGTTAAGTTATATGCGAATGATGATTGTTCCTGTTCTGCTGGGGCTGGGGATTCTAATAATACCGATCTATACGCAAATGACGCACTTGTGGGTAGCGTTACCATTTTTTGTGCTATGGTCAGGATCGCCCATTATTTTGAAAAAAATGAGCGAACCCATCAAATTAAAAACAGAGAGCCTGGACAAACCAGACCAGGAGATTTTAGAACAGTATGCACGGCAGACATGGTTCTATTTTGAGCGTTTTGTAAATGAAGAACATTCATGGCTGCCTCCCGATAATTACCAGGAAGATCCGCCGCTTCCGGCTGCTGCCCGCACCTCTCCCACGAATATAGGACTGGCATTAGGATCTGTGGTAGTGGCTTATAATATGGGATTTATCACATATACCGAGTTTTTAGAGAGAATCAGGAATACTCTTCACTCCATGAAAAAACTTGAGCTGCACCGGGGGAACTTTTACAATTGGTACGATACAAAACTTGGAGAGATACTAAGTCCAAAATATATATCTACCGTAGATTCAGGGAATCTTGCCGCGTGTTTAATAGTCGTGAAGGAAGCGATTAAAGAGTCAATGACAACTCCCGGCTTTAATAAAAAATATCTCGAGGGATTACAGATCACAATCCGTACGGTGCGGGAAATTCTAAATGAATATTGGGAAAAGGGAATTCTGCCTGAGGATTGTCATGAGAACGTAAATGAGCACACGTCAGAGATCCTGAAGATGCTTGCTAATGGTGAAGATTTATCCCTTGCTGAATCCTATGAACTGGTAAAGGAATGTAAGAAGTATGCCAAAGAAATGTGCTCTATCGATTTGATGTCGTTACGAAATCGTTTGGGCGACAAAGTTTTGAATGACCTGATATTCTGGATGGAGAGCCCTCTCCGGCAAATGGAGAAAATTATCGAAGAGTACAGGGGACTTTTGAAGGTAGATCTGCCGAATTTAAATCAATTCTCGCCTTCTGAGCTCAGTAAAAAGATCAAGCATCTTGGAAATGAACCGAAAAAGAAAACTCTTGTAAAACGATGGCAAAAACAGGCCGGAGAGATCATTTCAAGTAGTGAGAGATTCGTTCATAATATGGATTTCTCATTTCTCTATCAGAAAAAAAGAGGATTGTTTTATGTAGGGTATAATGTGGAGAAAGCCCAGCCAGATAAAGCGACTTATGATCTGCTGGCAAGTGAAGCACGAATTGCATCGTACATTGCAATAGCAAAAGCAGATATTCCGGTGAAGCATTGGTTCAGGTTGAGCCGCCGGCTGACGAGTCTGAATCAGCAGGAAATTTTACTTTCCTGGGGTGGCACTATGTTTGAATATTTAATGCCATTGCTCTTCATGCGCTCCTATCCCGAAACATTGATTTCACACACCTACCACAATGTGATAGAGTGGCAGCGGGAATATGGAAATAAAAGAGGCCGCCCCTGGGGATTTTCCGAAAGTGCTTACAGTTTTCTGAACCTGGATATGCATTATCAATACAGGGCGTTTGGAGCTCCGGGACTCGGGCTAAAACGTGGATTAGCCGATGCATACGTAGTTGCACCTTACGCTTCCGTTTTGGCAATGATGATAGACCCAAAAGCATCTTTTAAGAACTTGCAGGAACTCGAAAAAATCGGGGCAAAAGGCTTGTTTGGTTTTTACGATGCTGTAGATTTCACCACTTCTCATCTTCAGGAGGGTCAGGCTTACAATGTGGTTAAAACATATATGGTGCATCATCAAGGGATGAGCTTGCTGGCCATAGAAAATCTGTTAAATAACTGGTCTGTGAACCGTTATTTCCATTCAGATGCCTACATCAGGTCTTGTGAACTTATTTTGCAGGAGAAAATACCCAGGGGAGTGCCCATTAAAGAACCGCACCCAATTGATGTTGAACTGGAGCCCGGAGAAAGAGAATCTGTACAGGATATTGTGGAGCATGCAGGAATTGAAGAGCTGGATCAGAGTCCGCCAAGATTGCAACTGCTCTCCAATGGCAGTTTCTCAACATTTGTAACTCATGCCGGTACGGGGATGGCTAAAAAGAACGGTATCTCTCTGAATAATTGGATTTCAGATCCTACGGAAGATCCGCTGGGCGTGTTTGTTTATGTGAAAGATTTGGAAACCGGCAAGTTTTGGTCGGCCATGCACCAGCCCGTGAGAGTAAAACCGGATCGTTACGACACCTGGTTTCACAATGGGAAGTTGGTAACATCAAGAGTGGATAACTGGATCGAAACGACAACGGAGATCAGCGTAGCCCCGGATGATCCTATTGAGCTGCGAAAGATTACACTAACCAATTATTCTCAAGAACCAAGAAAAATTGAACTGACCAGCTACGCCGAAGTTGTTTTAAATGATTATGAACATCATAAATCTCATCCTGCATTTTCCAAGTTATTTATTCAAACGGACTTTCTGCCGGAAGAACATTCGCTGATTGTTAAACGACGCCCCAGAAGTGACAAAGAAAGCGAAAAATGGATGGTACACAGTTTTGCAACTTTGTATTCCGACGACTCCGAACCATTGCAGTATGAAACAGATCGGGCCGTTTTTCTTGGAAGAGGAAGATCGTTGAGCCATCCGGCTGCCATGGACGAAAATGGAACGCTACATGGAACACTTGGAAATATTTCAGACCCGATTGTAAGCCTTCGCAAATCATTTGTAATTAAATCCGGAGAGAAAGTTGAATGTACATTTGGGTTGGGATATGCTGAAAGCCGCGAAGATGCCGTTCAGCTTGCCGATATGTACGACAATCAATATGCTGTGAATAGAGCGATAGATATGGCTTCCGTCTACAGCCTTGTTGAGTTAAATCATATTGGGCTCAATGCCAGGCAAGCACACTATTTTCAAAAACTAAAATCGTTTCTGTTATATGCCGATGAACAACTGCGGATAAATTTTAACACGTTAAAAGAGAACCGGAAAAAACAGCAGGATTTGTGGGCTTACGGAATTTCCGGAGATCTGCCATTGGTCATTTTCAGGCTTGATGAGACCGATCAGATAA
Organism: Balneolaceae bacterium; assembly: GCA_034521495.1. Taxonomy (NCBI): domain Bacteria; kingdom Pseudomonadati; phylum Balneolota; class Balneolia; order Balneolales; family Balneolaceae; species Balneolaceae bacterium. The sequence goes on along the minus strand of JAXHMK010000004.1, from coordinate 301,314 downwards.
AACATGTTCGGCTTCTCCTGAAGGCACATACATTCTGGAGAATGAAGGGGCTGGACACTGAAATGCTCTTTTTAAATGACCATCCGCCAAGTTATGCCGACGAAGTTCAGGAAGCTATTCAAACAGCCTGTGAATCCTCGATGGCACGGGATATGATAAATAAACGGGGAGGTATTTTCTTCCGCCGAACCGACCAGATTCCTTCGGCCGACCTTACGCTTCTATTGAGTGTAGCTCATGTTATACTGAATAATAAACTGCATGATTTACCACAGAAAGGAAGTGATATGGACGTTCAATCTTGGAATCATGATCAGAATACAGCGCCATATAAGCCCTCTCAGTTTAACACTGGAGAACGCAATGGCTGATCAAGTTGAAGGCGAAAGCAAAGGGCTTCAGTTCTTTAACGGTTATGGTGGTTTTTCGGAGGATGGAGATGAATATCGAATTATTGTTAAACGAGATCGTGAAACAGGTGAGCTTTTATTACCACCCTCACCATGGATAAATGTTATTTCCAACCGGGATTTTGGATTTATGACAACCGAACGGGGTGCCGGTTATACATGGAGTGAAAATAGCAGGGAGAATAAATTGACCACATGGTCGAATGACCCGGTGAAAGATCCCCATTCCGAAGCATTTTACATCCGCGATGAAGACCGAAAAGAGTACTGGTCGCCCACACCCGGCCCCGTTCCCGGTAACGGAATATATACCGTTTCACACGGATTTGGATATACACGGTTCGGGCACAGTTCGGCAGAGATCAAACAAGAGTTGCTGCAATTTGTTGCGAAAGATGATCCGGTGAAAATTTCAAAGCTCACGCTTACCAATTTGGGTAATGAAACACGCAGATTGTCTGTATTTCATTATTTGGAAACAGTGCTTGGAGTAGATCGGGCAAGTTCTTCGAGATTTGTAATTCCCGATCTTGTGGATGATGAACAGATCTTGCTTTTGCAAAATCATTATAACAATGAATTCTCCGACCGGGTGATGTTTGCTTCAATGGGGCCAGGGGCAGGTAAGGATTCGTTTTTCTATACAACAAGCCGCGAGGAGTTTATTGGGAGAAATCGTGACCTCAGTTCGCCGGTTGCTCTAAAATTTTATAATTCATTAAAGAATAAAATGGTTGAAGGTGAAGACCCGTGCATCGCTCTTCAAAAGGTTGTAACTATTGATCCCGGAGAAACTGCTGAACTGGTTTTTTTGGATGGAGAGACAACAAGTCGCAAAGCTGCAGTTAAACTGGTAAACAGATTTAGAAAACCAAAAAATGCGGGTGAAGAGTTTAAAAATATT